>JAKOQS010000246.1 GCA_029778235.1 Chloroflexota bacterium
CTGACCGACGCGATGGGCCAGGTCGTGGACGGCGCCCGCGTCGTCGAATCGCGCTCGGGCCTGCTCGCCGACGACGGGACATCGCTCTCGCAGGATGCCGCGCGCGTCGCCGACGGGCTCGGCGGGGTGCCCGGGTCCGCCGGGATGGTGACGGACGCGACCCGCACGGCGGTCGCGGAGCGCGTCGCCGACCCGGTGGTCGTCACGGCGACGAGCGCGGGCGGTGGATCGACTGCGGGGATCGCACCGTACGTGATGTCCCTCGCCCTCTGGCTGGGCGCGCTCGTCGCGTTCCTCGTGCTGCCCGCGGGACGACGGGGTCGCGGCCGACGCTGGTGGGCCGGGCCGGTCGGGGCCTTCGCCGCGGCCGCCGCGCTCGGGTCGATCGGCGCGGTGCTGATGATCGCGGGGCTGCGCCTGGGCGTCGGCATGGATGTCGCGCGGTTGCCGGCGCTCATCGCCGTCGCGGCTCTCGCCGCCGCCGCGTTCGCCGCCATCATCCAGGCCCTCGTGGTCGCGCTGGGCGACCGTGGCTGGCTCGTCGGGCTGCTCTTCGCGGGCGTCCAGGCGGCCGCGTGCGCGTCGCCGTACGTCGTCGACGCGCTGCCGGGACCGCTCGCCTTCCTGCGCCCGCTGATGCCGGTGACGTGGGCCGCGGATGCGTTCCGCGCCTGCATCGACGGGACGACCGCGGGTCTCGCGACCGGGGTGCTTGCGCTCGCGGGCTCTCTCGCGATCGCCCTGCTGGTGACGCTCGCGGTCGCCTGGGGGACGGACCGGCCGGCCGCGACCGCGCCGGCGCCGGCGTAGGGAGGGCTCGAGCACCGGGCTCGCCCCGCCCCGGCACACGTCACCGCGCGGCCGTGCAGCGCGCGCCCACGCGTGCCCGCGGCCGGGCCGGCCGTCGCGTGCGGCCGCGCCGGAACGACTACGCGCGGGGGTCTGCGAGCACCTGCGCGCCGGCACTCCCGGTCGCAGTGAGCGCCGCCTCCAGCGCGGCGATCCGGTCCTCCAGCGCCGCGATCCGGTCGACGTGCGGCGCGGCTGCCGGCTGGCCCGTCGCCGACCCGCTCGTCACCGGCTCGCCTGTCGCCTGCTCGCGCCCCGCGAAGATGTCCTGCGGCGCCGACTGGGACGGCATCGGCTCGCCGTCGCCCGTCCGGTGCTGCGGCTCGACCGGCTTGAACCGGCGCGAGACGCGCGCCTCGATCGCCTGTCGCGCCGGCGTGAAGACCCCGGCGAGGATGAGCGACGAGAGCACGATCGCCGCGTCGGTCCCGTTGCCGGTCATCGAGACGAAGAGCCGCTGGAACAGCGCGACCGACGCTGCGTAGAGGCCCGCGAGCAGGCCCATGAGCGGGACGTAGACGAGCGTCCGCCAGATGATCGCGTCGATCTCGTACAGGTGCTCCCGCACGATCGCCACGGCCACCGTGAGCGGGAACGCCGCGGCGCCCGCGGCGGCGACGACCAGGAGCGCATCGCTCGCCCCGTCGCCCACGGCGATCGCGTACCGCCCGAGCAGGAAGGGCACGAATGCGGCGCCCATGACGGCCACGCCGGCCACGATCCACCGGAGCTGGAGGCGCAGGCGCCCGTCCGCATGGCGGTAGCGGGCGATGACGGATCCGCCCGCGAGCCCGAGCGCCAGGACGGTGAGGGCGACGCCCGTGATCCGGATGCAGCCGATCGGCACGTCGAGGGCGTACGGCATCGACGTGGGATTCGGGACGGCGGGATACCACAGCAGGCCGGACGGCCCGAACGCCGACGCCGCCGCAAGGAGCCCCGTTCCGACGAAGGTCGCAGCGCCAGCCATCCACCAGCGGCGGCCGGCGAACCGTCCATCGGGGAAGAGGAGCAGCACCAGAATCCCGATGGCCGCGGTCGCCGGTGTCAGGAACGTGGACATCGCCCAGGCCGACACGACCGTGGTCGTCGGCCAGATGCGCGCGGCCTCCAGGCCCTGGCCGACGAGGAGGTTGACCGGCGTGAGGGAGCCGAGCAGGAGGCCCTGCAGCAGCAGCAGCCAGCCGATCGCGCTTCGCGGGTGGCGCCATGCCAGCAGCGCGCCGACGGTCCCGGCAGTGAGCGCCACGGACGACACCGCGATGACGTTCGAGGGTCCGCTCGCGAAGCTCAACGGGAGCGCCGGGAAGCCGTCGGACGCCCAGACCGCAGCGCTGGCGACGACCGAGACGGCCAGCGCGAGCCAGCCGCCCCAGGCGAGGACCCGGACGGAGGGGAGCGGGAGGCGCCGCGGACCGCGGCGGGGCCCGATCGAGACGGCCGCGGTCATGGCGTCACCTGCGATACGCCGTCGCCTGGACGGCGTCGAGATGGGAGAGGATGTCGTCGAGCCGGTCCTGGTCCTTCGTGTAGTCGAGGACCGCCTGCCAGAACGCGCTGTTCATGAGCTCCGGCATCGCGTCGGAGGCGTCGAACCGGAAGCGGGTCGCGGACTGGAGGAGCCGGGCCTCGCGCTCCGAGATCGCGTCGGGGTACGCGGTGACCCGGAGGTTCCCGGAGAGCACGCCGCCGCGCTTCACCCAGATCGACTGCGCCTCCGGCGTGATGAGGTAGCGGAGCAGCTCGCGCGCCTGCGGCGTGTCGCGGATCAGACCCATGAGGTCGCCCGCGCCGATCAGCGAACCCGCGTACTTCGGATCGACATCCGGGAAGGGCAGGAAGTCGAAGTCGGGCGACGGATGCGCCGGGTCGTCGCCGAGGAACGGCGCCATGAAGCTCCCCTGGTGCAGGAAGAGGCAGCCGGGCGGCTGGTTGAACAGCGGGCGGCCGGCGACCGCGAAGTAGGTCCGGAGCGCCCCATCGGCACCGCCGAAGACCGCGCCGTCCGCGACCACCTGGCCGTAGGACTCGAACGCGCGGC
>JAKOQS010000247.1 GCA_029778235.1 Chloroflexota bacterium
AGGCTTCGGCCGCGAGGAGGTACTCGGGCGTGCCCACGAGGAAGACCTGCGTCCAGACGTACCAGACGAGCGGGTGCGTGGCGAGGTTGGCGAAGGCGACGAGGAGGACGAGCCGGACGCGATCGGGCTCTGCCCGGCGCAGGAGGTACGCGGCGATCGGCACCTCGATCGCGAGGGTCAGGAGGAACGCAGCGAACCACCCGGAGGCCGGGAAGAACATGCGCTCAGTCTGCGCTGGTCATGGCTCGAGGATGGTGACGCCCGTGGCGGGCGTCGCGGCTCCGACCCCCGGCGCGCTCATGAGCTGGACGACCGCCGGCTCCCACCCGTACCCGCCCGGTGCCACGACGCGGGCGGTGACGCGGAACACGTACGTCCTGGGTGCGGTCAGCGCCCCCGCCCCCAACCCCCACTCGACCCGGTTCCCCTCGATCGACCACGGCGTCTGCTCGCGGGCCAGGCTCTCGTCGTCGCCGTCCTCGGCGTCGCGCTCCATCACCCAGTCGGTGGTCGGCGCGAGCCCGGACGGCAGCGTGTCCACGATGCGGTAGAAGCCGGAGGGCGCGTTCGACCCCAGGGTCACGGCCAGGCGGACGGTCACCAGCGACCCGGCCGGGATCGCTCCGGCGGGCTCGACGGTGCGGACGATCGCGATCGACGGGCCGTCGGGCAGATCGCCACCGGAGGCGGGTGCCTCCCACGAGCAGACCAGCGAGGCCGATCCACTCAGCGAGCGCACGATGGTCGCGGCGCTCTGCGTGGGCGTGAGCACGAGGGTGACCGATCGACGGGGACCGAGGGTCGCCTCGGTGCGCCGCCCCTGGATCGTGTACGCGACGTGCGCCGGCCGCCGCGGGAGCCGATCGAGCGCGCGGGCCGCGTACGCGACCTCCTCGAGCGGGTGCACCGCCTCCGTGTCGACCGCGTCGTGGACGTACGCGGCCAGGTCAGGCGCGAGCGGATCCCCGATCCTCGCCGCGGCGATCGCGAGAAGCGCGGTCGTCGAGATCGCCGTGTGCGCCATGGACCCGACGACCACGCGCGCCCACGCGCCGGAGCGCTGGCCGTACTCGGCCAGCAGCGCGCGCTCCACCACGGCGGCGGAGCGCAGGTCACCCGCCTCGGCGAGCCCGACCGCCAGCCAGGCGCGCTCCCCGGGGGTCAGGCCGGTGGCGCCGGCGGCCGCTCGCAGGTCGTCGAGGACCGGGAATCCGAGCGTCGCGAGCCCTGTCATCGCGGTGATCCGCCGGTCGCGGGGTTCGGCGGAGTCCTTGGCGACGTTCAACAGGAACGGTTCCAGGCCGAGATGCGGGACGACGTCCGGCGCTCCAAGGGCGACCAGCGCCGTGAGCTCCAGGTCGGGGGAGGCGTAGGGGAGCAGCGAGATGCCGCCGGCCCAGCCACCCAGGAAGGGAGAAGGATCGAACGCGGTCGCCGCCGGGTCGTCCCGGCCGAGCGCCGTGGCGAGCAGCTCCCGCGCGGCGGCGGCGCCGATCGCCTGGTCCGCGCGCGGGCCGCCGCGTGCGAGGCTCTCGAGGAGCGGGACGAGCGACGCGGATCCCGCGTCCGCGATCGTGCACGTCGCCAGGGTGTCCTGGCCGCTTGGCGGGCGGACGTCCCCTGTGACGGCCGCCACGCGCGTGGTCCGGATCCCGTTCCGCGCGGACACGACCTCGATCGTCATCTCCTTCGCGTCCCGCAGGAGGCGGCTGCCCGACCTGACCGTCCCCTCGACCACGACCCTGTGGGTCCCCAGCGGCATCGGGCTGCCGACGCGCGCGAGCCACGCCACGCCGGGGGTGAACGCCGCTGCGTCCACCGTCATCGGCGATGCGAGCAGCGACGGCGCGCGCACGGTGTAGGGCACGGTGTCGTCCGAACGGAGGGCCGACCCGTACGCGCGGAGCACGACGCCCGGCACGTCCAGCGCGAGGACTACGTCGGCTGCGACGGGCTCGACGAAGAAGGGGAGACCGACGGGGATGTCCATCGTCGCGGACCCGGTCCGCAGGTCCTCGGTCACCGCGCTCGCGGTCACCCGCCACGCCGTGAGGTCATCCGACAGGTCGAACGGCACCCGCACGACGCCGTCCGCACCCGTCCGCACCCGCGTGAAGAGGACGCGGTCACGGAAGTCATCCCGGACCTGCGCGACCTCTGCCGAGCTGCCGCCTCCACCACCGCCCGTGGTGGATCCGCATCCGTAGCCGGGGCCCCACCCGTCGACGCGTTCCGGGAGGTCATGTGAGGCGGACGTGCCGATCACGCCCGACGTCGCGGTGGCGTACTCATACCAGAGCCGCTCGCCCGCCCAGGCCCCGGCCAGGCCCGCGTCGTACAGCTTCGCGTCGATCGCGCGCACCACCACGTCCGCCGCCACGGGCCGACCCGCGAGGTCGCTGGTGCGCACCTCCACCCACGCCGGATCCCCGGGGCGATGGACCGCGCCGGCGGCGAGGTCCGATCCGACGGACACCTCGATCGTGTACGACGCCGGGTCGAGCGTGGCATGGAACCGCCCGTCGGCGACCCGGAATCGCCGCCCATCGAACGCAGCCCCGAGGACGTAGAAGCCGCGCGCGGCGGCGGCGTCGAGCGGGCGTCGGTACACCGCGGCGGACGACAGTGTCACATCCTCGATGCCGTCCCGTGCGGTGAGGAACAGGAACCGCGTGGAGGCCGATGCCGGGACCGGTCCGAAGCTGTCGCGGAGCACGAGGCGCACCGTCTGCCCGAGCTTGTACTGCTGTCCCTGCCAGTACCCGCTGCATCGGTTCAGGGCGTAGGCCGGGTCGTCTTCGGCCCCCGGGTCCAGCCACACGACGTGGAGCGTGGTCTTCTCCACTCGCGCCGCCCGTTGTGCCCAGGTGCCGGCGGTATCCACGCGGCCCGAGGCGTCCGTGACGGACAGCTCCACCGCCACGTCCGCTCGCAGGTCGCGCGCCGCGGCGGGAAGGACGACGTCGAGCGCGAACGTCCCGTCGGCCCTCGTGCGGCCGGTGCCCGTCAGGGCGGGCAGCTCGCGCTCGTCGTACGCGTAGACGGCGACCGCCTTCTTGAGGATGAAGTCGTACGCGGTCCCCGTCCGTCGCGGCACCCAGATCCGCGGCTGCACGCTCACATGGACGAGGATGCCCGGCGCCGCCGGCCCGACGTGCTCCATCCAGTCGTCGCCAGCCGCCATCGCCGCCTCCACCTGCTCGAGGTCGATCGACCGGACGCGGCCGGTGACGCGGACGGAGCGCGAGCCGATGGTCGCGCTCGACGCCTCGACGTCGTATGCCGATGGGAAGACCTCGACACTCACCGACGCCGAACCGACCTGGCCCAGCTCGGTGCCGGCGGTGGAAACGCTCGCAGCGCCGGATGTCGTGGGATGGACGAGCCGGGATGCCCGACCGTCGATGCCGGTCGAGGCCGGTGTCCCCCCATGCTCGCCGGGCCCGCCGAGGCGCAGCGGCAGCGACCGCACGGGTGTCCCGTCGAAGAAGGCAGCGTGCCCGGTGATCACCACGGGGTCACCGGCCATCACCGCCCGATGGTCGACGGAGACGTCGAGGCCGTACGCGGGCTTGCGCACGGTCCCGACCTCGATCCAGGTGGAGCCGAGGGCGCGATCGCCCACCCGCACGGAGAGGCTGTACGACCCGACGGGGAGATCCTCCAGGTCCACCGTGGCCACGAACACGCCGAGCGGGGACGTGGCTGCCTCGGCACGGGCGACGGGAGCGGGCGGCGGGAGCTCGCTCCGCTCCCACCCCCACGACTCGGCTCCGACGGTCTCGAGGACGAGCTCGACGCGCGCCGGCACCTCACCCGTCACGACATCGCGCGCCATCCCCCAGGCGGCGACCGAGTCGGTCGACCGATAGGTCGAACGGTCGGTCTCGAGCGTGGCCGACAGGTGCGAGGTCGCGGATGCGGACCACGGATCCGGTCCGCGATAGTCGTAGCCATAGCCGTACCCGTACGGGTCGTCGCCTTCGCCGATGCCCACGGGTCTGACGACCGCGCCCAGGCCACCCGCCGTGACCACGAAGACCGGGGACCTGGGGCTCCCGGTCTTCGGATCGCGCGCCGGGATGTCGGGTGGCGTCGACGCGAGCATCAGACCATCCGCCCCGGTGACCCCCACCGAAGGGCCGTCCACCACGCGGACCGTCGCACCATCGATCGGTCCACCGCCGATCCGGTTCGCCCACACCAGCGTCCGGTCCCTCGCGACCACCGTGTACGCCGCGACGGGCGTCACCTGCAGGAGCACCTGCTGGCCGGCGGCGATGTCGTCGGGAAGATCGAGGAGATACCAGCCCTGCGCGAGCGCGCGCTGGAACCGCAGGGCGCCCGCGTACCCGTCCCGGCTGTCCAGGATGAGCGGG
>JAKOQS010000037.1 GCA_029778235.1 Chloroflexota bacterium
CGGCGAGGAAGGCCGCGGTGTCGGTCGCGGCGTAGCTGTCGCCCCAGAGGAGGACGCGCGAGCCGATCTTCCGCATCCGACGGCCCCCGGGGTGGCACTCGCACGCGATCTTGGGGCAGGCCATCGCCTCCTCGAAGGGGACCACGCGCGTGGCGTCGCCGGCCACCTGCGGGACGTAGGACTTCGCCCCCGTCGCGTTGAGGACGATGTCGTAGCCCTTGAGCTCCTCGACGGTGGGCGCGTGCGAGAGCCGGATGTCCACGTTCAGGTCGAGGATCTGGTCCCGGACCCAGTCCAGGTACCAGCGCATCTTCTCCTTGCCCGGGACGAGGCAGACGTAGAGCATCGCCCCGCCGAGCTCGGCGTGCTTCTCGAAGAGCGTCACGTGGTGGCCGCGCTCGGTCGCGATCCGCGCGGCCTCCATCCCGGCCGGGCCGCCCCCGACGACCGCGACCTTGACGGGCCTCTGCGTCCGCCGCATTTCGTGGTAGGCGGGGTTGCCGCATGCGGCGTTGATGGAGCAGGCGATCTCCTTCTTCGCCATGAGCGACTCCTGCCAGCACCCGCCCAGGCAGGAGATGCAGCGCCGGATCGACCGCACCTTCCCGTACTTGGCCTTCACGGGCCAGTAGGGATCCGCGAGCAGCTGCCGCGCGAGGCCCACGAGGTCGGTCTTGCCCTCGGCGAGGATCTGCTCGCAGTACTCGGGGTCGCGCAGCGAATGGCTCGTGATGACGGGGATCCTCACGACCTTCTTCGTCGCCTCGGCGGCGTAGGTCGCCCAGCCCTGCGGGTAGTGCATCGGGTCGAAGCCCGCCCCGGGGCTCTCCTGCATCCCCTGGGAGAGGTCGAGCGCCGCCACGCCGGCGCGCTCGAGGACGCGCGCGGTCTCCAGGCCCTCGTCCAGCCCGCGCCCGCCCGGACACCACTCCTCGAACGAGTAGCGGACGAGGACGGGGAACTTCTTCCCGCACTTCTTCTGGATCGAGTCGATGACCGCCAGCGGGAATCGCATCCGGTTCTCGAAGCTGCCGCCGAATCGGTCCGTCCGCATGTTGAGGTACGGGCTCATGAACTCGGAGAGCAGGTACCCGTGCGCCGCGTGCAGCTCGACCGCGTCGAAGCCGGCCTGCTTCACGCGCCAGGCGGCCTCGCTGAAGAGGTCCACGAGCTCGAGGATCTCGGGGATCGACGCCTCCCGGATCTCCTTGCCCTTCTCCTCGGCGTTCTCGTAGATGATCTCGTGGCCGGCCGACCACGGGAGCTTGAGCACCCGGTCGGTCGCCCCGAGGGTGTTGTACCGGGGGATCGCGCACTGGCGGCCGGGATGCTGGAGCTGGACGGCGCACTTCGCGCCGTACCGGTGCATCGACTCGGCGAGGCGGGCCAGCCCCGGGACGTAGTTGTCGCCGTCCGCGACCAGGCAGGTCACGGTGGGCCGGCCGGTCTTCATGTCCGGCGTGGTCGCCCCGACGATGACGAACCCGGTCCCGCCGCGGGCGATGTCCCCGTGGTGGTGGATGTCGCGCTCGCTGACCTCGCCGTCGGCGTGGGACGAGCTGATGTCCGTGGGCACGTGGACGATGCGGTTGGGCAGCTCCATCCCGCCGAGCTCGAGCGGGCTGAACAGGTGCGGGAAGGCCATGGCCGGATCCCTCCGTGATGGACGAGCCGAGACGGCGGGGGCGGAGCCCTGCCGCCACCGATGCTGGGCGCGGCGCTCGCACCGAGCAATGACAGGGCGGGTCATTGGAGTGACAGAAGCGGCTGCCGGATGGACCCTTCGGCGCGGCTTCCCTCCAAATGGCCCTGTCCGATGCGGCTGCCTCCTGTCATGGTGCCCGCCATGGCAGTGCACGTCTGGCCACAGGACATGGAGCCCGAGTTCCCGCTCGCGGTGCTCGAGTACGCGGCGCATGGGGCGGAGGACCCCATGCACTGGCACGACCACTTCGAGATCGCGCTGGTGGAGGACGGCCGGGGCGTCTTCATGTTCGGCCGGCGGGCGCTCACGGCGGAGCCGGGCGACATCTTCCTCATCGACGACTCGCAGCCGCACGTGGCGTTCGCGGACCCGGGGACCTCGCTCCGGCTGCTCCTCGTCCTCTTCCGGCCCGAGCTGATCGCCGGGCCCGGCTGCCGCGAGCTCGACCTCGGCTACCTCGCGCCGTTCCGGGCCGACGAGCGACCCGCCACGCGGCGCATCCGTGGGACCTCCGCCCTCGCCTCCGAGGTGGCGCCCGTCCTCGAGGAGCTGCGGGCTATCTGGGCCCGCCACGACCCCGCCGAGCGCCACCTCGCCGATGCCACCCTGCGGATGGCGCTCGCGCTCGTTGCGCGGCAGCGGGGCGGGACCGCCCGCGACGGCGCCGCCCGGGCGGCCGCCGACCGTCGTGAGCAGATCCGGCCCGTCCTCGCGTACGTGGACGGGCACTGCCGGGAGAGCGTCCGGCTGGACGACGTGGCGAGCCTCGTGCACGTGAGCCCGTCGCGCGTCCGCCACGTCTTCAAGGACGTGACCGGCGTGAGCTTCAAGGAGTACGTGACCCAGGTCCGCATCGCGGAGGCCAAGCGGCTGCTGCTCGGGACCGATCTCTCCGTGGCGGAGGTCGCCCGGGCCGTCAGCTACACGAACCTCAACCAGTTCTACAAGGTGTTCCACCGGTCGTGCGCCATGTCGCCGGGGGAGTACCGTCGGTATTACACCCCGGCCGGCGGCGAGCCCGTCACGGTGTCCGCGCCACGGAGCGCATGAGGCGAGCCCGACGGGCCCGCGAGGAGATCGGAGTCCAGGGATGGCTGTGACGATCCGCGAGGCGGTCCACGACGACTGGGTGGAGGCCGGGCGCATCTGCTACGAGGCGTTCGCGACGCTCGCCGACGAGCACGGCTTCCCGCACGACTTCCCCACGGTGCAGGCGGCATCGGACCCGATCCGCTGGATGATCGGCCACCCGGACATCACCGGGCTCGTGGCCGAGTCTGACGGCCGCGTCGTGGGCAGCCTGTTCATGGACCGGCGCGGTCCCATCTGGGCGATCGGACCGATCAGCGTCGACCCGACCGCGCAGGACCGCGGCGTGGGCCGGCTCCTCACGCAGACGGCCGTGGACCGATGGCGCGCGGGCGGCTCACCCGGCGTGCGGCTGGTCCAGATCGCCTACCACAACCGGTCGATCAGCCTGTACACGCGGCTCGGCTTCGACGCCCGCGGGACGCTCGCGGCCATGCACGGCGAGCCGGTGCGCGAGGAGATGCCCGGGTACGTGGTGCGGCCGGCGACGCCCGCCGACGCCGCCGCGTGCGACGCGCTCTGCTTCCGCGTGCACGGCCACACGCGTCCGGGCGAGGTCCGCGAGGCGATCGAGAGCGGGGACGGGCGGGTCGTGGAGCACCTGGGCCGCATCACGGGATACACGACCAGGGTGAACTACTTCTTCCACTCCGTCGCCGAGTCGAACGACGACATGCGCGCTCTCATCTGCGCGGCGGACGGGTACGGCACGCCGGGCTTCCTCGTCCCGATCGCCAACCACGACCTGTTCCGGTGGTGCCTCGAGCACGGCCTGCGCGTCTTCTTCCTGACGACGCTGATGTCCATCGGCCTCTACCAGGAGCCCGAGGGCGCCTGGCTGCCGTCGGTGGGCTACTGACGCCGATGCCCGACCCCGTCCCCGCCTCCCGCGAGCGTGTCCGCGCGACCCTCGCGCACCGCGAGCCGGACCGGATCCCGTTCGACCTCGGCGGCTCGCGCCAGACCGGGATCCACGTGCGCGCGTACGCGGGACTCCGCGATGCGCTGGGCCTGGAGTCGCGCGAGCCGCGCGTGGTGGACATCACGCAGCAGCTCGCCGACGTGGAGCCCGACGTCCTCGACGCGCTCCGCGCCGACGTGCGGCTGGTCTCGCCGCGCGGCGCGTCCACTTACCGGCGCGAGCTTCGCGAGGACGGGGAGTACCGGACGTTCGTGGACGAGTGGGGCGTCGGGCGCCGGATGCCGCTCGCCACGGGCCTCTACTACGACAGCTACGCGCCGCCCCTCGCGGGCGACATCGACGCGGCGGCCGTGGATGCGTACGCCTGGCCCGACGCCGCGGACCCGGCGCGGTACGCCGGGATGGCCGAGGAGGCGCGCGGGTACGCGGTCGACGAGGGACGGGCGGTGCAGGTCGGCTCCATCTGCGGCGGGCTCACGGAAGGGCTGTTCAAGCTGCGCGGCTTCGAGGACGGCTACATGGATCTCGCGGGCGATCCTCCGCTCGCGCGGCGCGTCATGGAGCGGATCCTGGAGGTCAAGCTCGCGTACTGGGCGCGCGTCCTGCCGCTCGTCGACGGGCACATCGACGTGGTCGGCGAGGCGGACGACCTCGGCGGGCAGGAGCGGACGCTGTTCTCGCCGGCGACGTACCGCGACCTGGTGAAGCCGCTCCACCGCGAGCTCTTCGACTTCCTCCACGCGCACACCGACGCGAAGGTCTTCTTCCACACGTGCGGCGCGGTCCGCGAGCTGATCCCCGACCTCGTCGAGGTCGGCGTCGACATCCTCAACCCGGTGCAGGTCTCGGCAGCGGGGATGGAGACGGCCGAGTTGAAGCGCGAGTTCGGGCGCGACCTGGCGTTCTGGGGTGGCGGCGTGGACACGCAGCGCGTGCTCGGGGCGGGGACGCCCGACGAGGTGCGGGCAGAGGTCCTCCGCCGGGTCGGCGACCTCGCCCCCGGCGGCGGGTTCGTGTTCGCGGCGGTCCACAACATCCAGCCGAACGTCCCGCCGGAGAACATCCTCGCGATGCGGGCGGCGCTGGAGGAGGTGCAGGGTGCGTGAGGTCGTCGTCGGTCGGCTGGTCCTCGCGGACGGCGTCGTGCCCGGGCGGATCGTGGTCGAGGACGGCTGGATCGCCGAGGTGGCGGCGGAGCCGGATGCCGGCCCGCCCGCGGGCGCTGCGGCTCGCGGATCGATGGGCTCCGCCGGGCGGCGGGACGGCGGCGCCGGCCCGATCGTGGCGCCCGGGTTCGTCGACGTGCACGTCCACGGCTGGGGCGGCCACGACGCCACGGGGGACGCGGACGCGCTCTCGGGGATGGCGCGCGCCCTGCTGCGCCGCGGGGTCACGTCCTTCCTGCCGACGGCGCCGACACTCCCGGAGGCGGAGATCCCGCGGTTCGCCGAGCGCGTGCGCGCGTGGATGCCCGGGGCGCCGGCGGACGGGGCCGAGCCGCTCGGGTTCAACCTGGAGGGCCCGTTCCTCGCCCCGACGCGCAAGGGGGCGCACGACCCCGACCTGCTCCGCACCCCGGCGGGCATCGACCCGACGATCGTCGACGCCTCGCTCGACGGACTCCGGGTGATGACGATCGCGCCGGAGCTGCCCGGGTCGCTGGAGCTCATCGAGCGGTTCGCGGCGATCGGGATCGCCGCCTCGCTCGGTCACTCGGCGGCGACGTTCGCGGAGGCCCGCGCCGGGTACCGCGCCGGCGGCCGCACCACGACCCACATCTTCAACGCGATGTCCGGCGTGGACCACCGGGCGCCCGGGCTGGCGGTGGCCGCGCTCACCGACGACGACGCGTACGTGGAGCTCATCGCGGACGGCCACCACGTGCACCCGGCGCTGTGGCCGCTGATCCGGCGGGCCAAGCCGGCGGACCGCCTGCTGCTGGTGAGCGACGCGCTGCCGTTCGCCGGGATGGGGGACGGCCGAACGCGGATCGGCGGACTGGAGGTCGAGGTCCGCGATGGCCGGGCGACGCTCCTGGGCACGGAGACGCTCGCCGGGTCGGTCATCGCGCTCGACAGTGCCGTGCGCAACATGGCCCGCGAGGGGACCCCGCTGCACGCGGCCGTCGCGGCCGCCTCAGCGAACCCCGCCGCCCTGCTCGACGCCGCCGACCGCGGGGCGATCGAGGCGGGGCGGCGCGCCCACCTCGTCGAGCTCGACGATGACCTCCGGGTCTGCCGCGTGATGCGCGGCACGGGCTGGATCACCGTCGAGGGCTGATCCGCGTCGGCGATCAGCCTGGCGCCGGTCGCGGCTCGCTGACGCTCCAGCCGCCGTCCACCGCGACGACCTGGCCGGTGACCATCCGCGCGTCGTCCGACAGCAGGTGCAGCGCGGTCGCCGTCACCGCGTCGGCGTCGATCGGGCCGCCCGCGAGCGGCTGCTTCTCCGCGAGGTAGGCGACGATCGCGGGGTCGTCCTGGGCCCGCCGGCTCATCGGCGTGGCCACGAGCGACGGCGCGATCGCGTTCACGCGGATGCCCCGGGGCGCGTAGTAGGCGGCGAGCGCCCGTGCCAGCGCATCGATCGCGCCTTTGGTGGCGGCGTACGCGTGGGTCGCGAAGAAGGCCGGCGCCGGGTGCGTGGCGAGCGTGCTCGACATGAGGAGGAGCGTGCCGCGGCCGCCGGCTCCGTCGGGCCGCTGGCCCAGCATCCGGCGGATGGCCGCCCGGGCCACGAGGAACTGGCTCGTCGCGTTGGCGGCGACCACCGCCTCCCACCCCTCGAGCGTCGCCTCGTGGATCGGCCCGTCCCCGAACCGCCGCCCCGAGATCCCCGCCACGCTGTACACGGCGTCCAGCCGGCCGAAGTGCGCGTGGAAGGCGTCGAACGCCGCCTCCACGTCCGCCTCGCGGCGGAGGTCGGCGACATGCCACCCGGGCCGACCTCCCGCGGCCCGCACCTGGTCGGCGAGCTCCCGCAGGTGCTCCTCCGTGCGCGAGACGAGGAAGACCGAGCCGCCCTCTGCCGCGATCGCCCGGGCGGCCGAGGCTGCCATCCCCGTCGAGCCCGTCAGGAGCACGTGGCGACCGGCGAACATGTCTGGTCTCGTCACGCGCGCGCCTCCACGGTCGTGTCGTCCGCCCGATCCGGCGCCGGCTCGAGCGGGTCCAGGAGCGCGCCGTCGGCGGCGAGGCGCGCCCGCAGGACGTCCGCGGACAGCGCGCGGGGCGTGATCCCGTCGCTCGCCGCCAGCGCCGCCGCCGTGCCGGCGGCCTGCCCCATCGCCATGCACGTGGCCATCGAGCGTGCCGACGCGTGTGCGTCGTGGGTGGCCGAGAAGCAGCGGCCCGCCACGAGAAGCCCGTCGATCCCCCGGGGCAGGAGCGACCGATAGGGGATGCCGTACACCCCACCGTCGGCGACGTATCGCCAGTCCGTGTCGCCGCCCGCGTGGTGATCCTCGATCGGGGCACCGCACAGCGCGATCTCGTCGTCGAACCGCCGGCCCTCGAGGACCTCCTCGCGGGTGAGCCGATGGTCGCCGTGCACGCGACGGCTCTCGCGCACGCCGATCGCCGGGCTCGTCGCCACGATCACCGCCCGCTCGAAGCCGGGCACCCGGTCGCGGAGGAAGCGGTGGTACTCCTGCACCTGGCGCCGCCCCTCGACCTCCGCCCGGGTCAGCTGCAGGGGGTCCGTCGCATCGACGCCGGGGATGCGCGTCATGTGGATGAGCGCCACGCCGTCGTACGGCGTTCGGTGCCACGAGCCCTCCACGCGCGGGAGCCGGTAATCCCCCGACGCGACCGCCTCGCGCATCAGGCGCCACAGGTCGACCTTGGGGACGGCCCTTGCGCGGTCCAGGTCCACGTTCGCGACCTTGAACAGCGTCGAGAGCGACTGGACCGTCCGGCCGTCGCCCGGCGCGTCGTGCGGCACGCCGGCCATCGCGCAGAGGTCCGCGTCGCCGGAGGCGTCGACGAAGGTGCTCGCGGTCACCCAGCGCTCGCCGCCCTTGTTCCAGAGCCGAACGGCGGCCAGGCGACCGGCGACGCTCGCCCCCTCGACCTGGACGCCCGTCGCCCAGGTGTGCAGCAGCAGGTCCACGCCCGCGTCCTCGGCGAGTCGCTCCCAGAGGACCTTGAGCGCCTCGGCGTCGTAGGTCACCCCGGTCCCGGCGCCGTAGGTGTTGGGCCGCTCGAACGCGACGCCGTCGGCCGTCAGACGCTGCGCGACCTCCCACCCGAGGCCGCCCACGACGCGCCGCGGCCGCTCCCCGGGCGTCCAGAACGCGTAGAACGTGTCGAGGACGGCCGTCGACGTCCCGCCCATGAACGCGAGCCGGTCCACGAGGAGCGTCCGGGCTCCGGCGCGCGCCGCCGAGATCGCCGCGGCCGATCCCGCCGCGCCGGCTCCGACGACGACGACGTCGTAGGGCTCGGTCACGTCGCCCCGCCCGCAGCCGCCCCGCCGGCGGCCTCTCTGCGCGCGCCCGCCCCGCCGGCAGCCGCACCGCCCGCGGCGGCTCCGGCCTCCCCCGATGCGATCGCGTAGAAGCGGGCAGGGTTGGTCGCCAGGATCCGCTCGGCGGCGTCCGGACCCAGCCGGCGCCGCAGCCGCGGCGCGAACGCCGTCATCAGGTACCGGAGCCCCGGCCCGCCGCCGTACGCCCGGTGCAGCTCCCGGGTGCCCAGGTCGAGGCCGACCATCAGCCGGTCGAGCCCGCCCGCCTCGACGACCGCCTCGATCAGGTCCAGGACGACGCTGTCGGGGTGGTACTTGGTCCGCCCGACCGTGTCGTACTCGAGCGTGACGCCTCGCGCGACGATCTCGACGTGGACCTCCGGATCGGGGTTGCGGTCCATGTGGGCGAGCGCGATCCGGTGGGTCTGCGCACCCGCGCCCTCGAGGACGTCCACGATCTCGTGGGCGGCCGTGCCGATCTCGCAGTGGACGAGGATCCCCGCCCCGGTCGCCGCGCTCGCCCCGCCGATCGCCTCGAGACGCCGGTGCTCGGCCGGGCTGACGTGGTGGTACGAGGCGCCGCCCTTGATCGCCCCCGCTCGCGCCGCGTCGAGCGGCAGCGACGGATCGACCCAATCGGCAGCGTGCATGCCCGTGACGAGGTCCGCCACGATCCGGTCGGCGAGGACCTCCACGGGCGCGTCGTAGACCCAGTGGCCCGTCGGGTAGTGAGCGTCGCGGTGATAGCCGCTCGCCGCGATGACGGGGACCTCCGTCGCGGCGGAGATCGCCCGGAGCCCTGCCGGGTCGCGACCCAGGCCGATCGGCGTCATCTCCACGATCGTCCCGATCCCGGTCGCCTTCCCCTCGAGCACCTCGCGCGCCGAGGTCTCCGCGTCCGTGAAGGCCTGGCCCGGCAGCCCGGGCGAATCCACGAGCAGGTGCTCATGCGCGTCCACGACGCCCAGCGCGTCGGCAGCGCGCGGGCCCAGGACCGTGACGACGTGGCCCTCGATCACGCTATCGCTCGCCGTCCGGCTCCTGCGGCGCGAACAGCCGCGCCCACCCGTCGTACGGCCGGAGCCCGATGACCTCGAACGAGAGGGCGCCCGCCTTGACGAACGGGAGCGACGCGAGCGCCTCGCGGGCCGCGGTCTCGTCGGGCGCCTCGAGGAGCATCACGGAGCGATGCACGTCCGTGCGGAAGTGGACCTCGCGGATGACCCCCGCCTGGTAGAGCTCCCAGGAGCGTCGGGCCTCGGCGCGCCCGAGGGCGGCGGCCTCCTCGCGGGACATGTCGGGGAAGGAGACGTCGACCTGGGAGCCGAGTGCAAGGAAGCGCATGGCTGCGATGGTACCCGTGCGGACCCGGGGCGCGTGGGTCGGGTACCCGGCGGTGTCACGGCTGCCCCGAGCGCCCGCGTCAGGCGACCCCGAGCGCCCGCGTCGGGCGATCCGGGGACGCGCGGGTCAGGAGATCCCGAGCGCGTGCGCCAAGCCGATCCCCACGGTGACCGCGAGCGTCATCGATGCGAGGCTGATGACCGCGGCGGCGCGGCCGCCGAGCTCAGCCCGGAGCGTCGCGAGCGTCGCCACGCACGGGATCGAGATCGACGCGACGATCGCGAACACGAAGAGCTGCGCCGGCCCCAGGACGGCCGTCAGGTCGGCCATCGAGCCGGCCGCGCCGGCCCCGCCCGCCGCCGCGCCGGCGAGCTGGACGGCGCCGAAGACGATCAGCAGCTGGAGAGCGAGCTCCTTGCGCAGGAAGGCGAACGCGATCGCGACGAGCGCGACGGCCGGCAGGCCGATCCACGACCGGGAGATGGGATCGAGCGCCTCGGCGATGGGCTGCCACGCGCCGGACGCGTACGCGAGGCCCACCACGAACGAGCCGACGATCATGTACGGGGTCGCGGTCACGACGAACGAGCGGAAGCGGAACCATGCCTTCGCCCAGACGTGGCGTGCGATCGGCAGGCGGAGTGGCGCCAGCTCCAGCACGAGGGCCGGCTGACGCCCCGGGATCATCGCGTTCGCGCCGATGCCGGTGAGGACCGCGAGGCCGCCGATGAGGACGAACGCCGCCAGCGCGGCCTGGAGCCCCAGGAACGGCGCAACGGCCGCGATCAGGATCGCGGACCGCGCCGAGCACGGCATGAGGGTCACCAGCCAGCCGGCGAGGACGCGCTCCCGCTGTGTCCGCAGGATGCGCGTCCCCTGGACGGCCGGGACGTTGCAGCCGGTCGCGGTGAGCAGCGGGATTGCAGCCCTGCCCGGCAGCCCCAGGAACCCGAAGAGCCGGTCCATCAGGACCGCGGCGCTCGTCAGGTAGCCGGTGTCCTCCAGTGCCGCGAGCACGAGGTAGAAGGTGAGGACATAGGGGACGCCGACGGTGAGCATCGCGAGGAGACCGCCGTCGAGGGCCCAGAGGAGGGCGGTCGACACGACCGGGACGGGGACCAGTGTCGAGACGACCGCGGTGAGCGCAGGCGACACGGTCGCCATCCACGCGGACGTGAGGATGCCCGACAGGATCCCCCCGAGGAGCACGACGGCCGCGAACGACCCGACGGTCACGACGACGAACAGCGGCAGCCCCGGCCAGGGCGCGGTGACCAGCCGCGCGAGCCGGTCCGCGACGGGCTCGGGGACGGAGCGGCGGTGCTCCACCTCCGCGGCCCACCGCTCCGCCACCTCCGCCCGTCGCGGCGCCAGGTCCCGGCCGAGCTGGACGGTGGCCGCCCCACGCGGCGCGATCGAGCCTGCCGCGACGGCTGCCGAGAGCACGTCGGCCGCGGCCGCCGCCCCCAACGAACGCGGCGCGGAGGCGAGCGCGGCCGCCGACGCGGCGAGCTGCACCTCGACGTCGGGCGGGTAGGGGGGTGCCGGGACCGTGCCGCGGGGTGACCGGCGACCGTCCCGCACCTCGACGCGCTGCCGTGCGCGCGCCACGGCCTCGCGCAGGGCGGCGTCCACGCCCTCCCCCGTCCGCGCGCACGTGGCCACGACCGGCAACGCGAGGAGCTGGCCGAGGCGCCCC
>JAKOQS010000248.1 GCA_029778235.1 Chloroflexota bacterium
CCGACGCCGGCGCGATCCTGTCCGCGCTGGCACCCGACCTGGCGTTCGCCGACCGTGACCGGGCCACGCGCACGCTGGTGGACGGCAGGCCGGCCGACCGCGAGGCCCTCGGCGCGGCGTGGCGGCCGATCGAGGCCGCGGTCCTGACCGAGCCGACGTTCGCAGCGTCGTACGCGGCGCTGGTCGACCGTGGCGGCGGCGATCGTGCGCCGCGGTGGATCGCCCTGGCCCCGGAGGATCCGGGGTCGGCGGCGCGGAAGACGTGGTTCCTCGTCGCGCTGCCGGGGAACCTCGTGGCGCTCGAGCTGGTGTCGGAGGGCGCGCACGCCACCTACTGCTTCCGGGCGCGGCCGCGAGCGGAGCACGCGAGCGGGCCGACCGAGCCGGCCGCCGCGGCGGCCCGCGTGCGCGCGGTCTCCGAGGCGCTGATCGACGCGCGGTTCCTCCGCGAGCCGATCGCGCTGCCGGACGACAGGCTCGCCCGTCCCGAGGGCCGGCGCTACCGGCTGGCGCTCGCGGCACTGCCCACGCTGGCGGCCGCGCGGGCGGCGTTCGTCGCGCGGCTGGTGCATCGCGACCCCGTCTCGTGGGGTGCGGCGCTCGACGACCTCATCGCCTGGCACGACGCCGAACGCGACGACGCGGCCGCGTGGCCGGGGCGCGCCGCGCAGGAGGCGATGGTCGACGAGGCGAGCGGGGGCACGGCTGGGCCGCGTTCCGCGGCGGCGCACGATCAGGATCCGGCGACGGCGAGCGGCTGAGAGCAGCGGAGGAGTCCCGGTGCCTACGTACAAGCACCCCTGCCCGCACTGCGGCGAGTTCATCCTTCGCGACGTGGCCGTGTGCCCGTTCTGCGGTGCCCGGGACCCGTTCGCCCCACGACGGTGCGCGTCCTGCCGGACGCCGCTCGACGACCCCGCGTGGATCGCGTGCCCGCGCTGCGGCACCCCCATCGAGGCGGCCGGCACCGCCGGGGCCCAGGCACCCGCGCCCGCGCCCGCGGCACCCGCCACCGCGGCGCCCGCCTCCGCACCCGCACCCGCGGCACCCGAGCCGCCGGCACCCGGGGTCACGCCCGTCCCCGCCCCAGCCGCCCGAGCCTGCCCGGGCTGCGGCGCGGCCCTCGGCGAGGGCGCCCGGTTCTGCACGGTCTGCGGGACGCTCGCGGGCTGACCCCTCGTCCCGGCCCCGCGGGCCGGCCTTCACCCGGGTCGAGCCGTCATCCGCCCCCTGCCGGCTCCCATGCCCTTCGGCGGCCTCCTCGGCGCCCGCCTTCGTCAGCCGCCGACCTTCGTCCCGCAGTTCCCGCAGAAGCGCGCCCCGGTGGGAAGCTCGGCGCCGCACTGCGTGCAGTGGGCCGTCCCGAGCGGGGTGCCGCAGTTGGCGCAGAACTTCTCGCTCCCCACCGGCTTCCCGCAGGAGGGGCAGACGGTCTGCCGCGCGGAGAGGTCGCCCGAGAAGACCTTCTGCTGCTGCATCTGGTCGCGCATCTGCTGGATCTCGACGTCCGAGCGGGTCGCCTCCATCTCGGTCGCGAGGTTGGGGGCGCAGCCGACGCAGAGGTTGCGCTGGCTGTTCCAGCAGGTCTCGTCCACCCACTTGTTGCATCGCGGGCAGCGCGTGAAGAGGGCCATGATCTCGTTGGAGGCCTTCTTCAGGGCATCGTCGCGCGCCCCGCGGTCCATCATGTCCTTCGCGGTGTCCGCGGCGCTCGAGGCGGAGTTGAAGAAGCCGCCGAACAGGTTGCTGGCGCCCTGGAGCAGGTTCCCGGCGGTCCCGACGTTCGAGCGGATGAACTCGCTGCGGTACCCGGAGCCGCAGATGTCGCAGCGGAACTCGAACTGGTAGCCGTTCTCGTCGGAGAGGTCCGAGTAGTTCGACGTGAACGGCGTGAAGCCCGCCATCTCCGATCCTCCACCATCCGCGGTCGACGTTGGGCGTGAGCATACGTCGGCCCGTATGCTCGCTGCGTGGACGCTCCGCTCCCGGCCGACCTCCTCGCGCCCGGCGCGCTCGAACCGTTCGCGGTCCCCCCGCCCGACCCGGGGGCGGAGCCGGCCGCCTGGATGGTCGAGTCGGACGATGGCACGCGGATCCACTTCCTGGACTGGGGAGCGCCACCCGCACCCGCGCCGGCAGCCCCGGACCCGGCCCCCGTGACCCCGGGCGTCCTCCTGGTCCACGGCGTCGCGCAGACCGCGTGGATCTGGGCGCCCGTCGCCCGCCGGCTCGCCGGGCTCGCGCACGTGGTGGCGCCCGACATCCGCGGTCACGGGCTCTCGGACGCGCCACCGGGCGGGTACGACCTCGCGACCCTCGTCGGGGACGCGCTCGCGGCCGCCGACGGGGCGGGCATCGTCCCCGCGGGCGAGGTGGAGCGCGCCGACGCGGGCGCGGCGCCCGAGGCTCGGCCCGGCGGGCGCGTCGTCGTCGCCGGGCACGGATTCGGAGCGGCCGTGGCCGCAGCCTGCGCGATCCGGCTCGGGCCCGCGTGCGCCGGCCTCGTGCTCGTGGACGGTGGCTGGGACGACACCGACCGCGTGGCCGGCACGACGCTCGACGAGTGGCTCCGCTCCGTCGAGGAGCCGCCGGAGGTGCTGCGATCGATGCCGGCGTTCCTCGCGGACCGCGCCGCGTACGACCCGGCCACGTGGGACGCCGACCAGGAGCGGGCCGCGCGCGCGTCCGTCGTGGAGCTGCCGGCCGGACGCGTGGTCTCCTCGGCGCGCCGGCACGCCGTCGAGCGGGTGGGGGAGACGCTGCTCGCGTACGACCCGGTCGCGACGCTCGCGGCCGTCGCTGCCCCGGTGATCGTGCTCGCGGCACGCGACGACGAGGCCGGCACGCGGACGGCGGCCCTCGCCCGGTCGGCCGCGGCGATGATCGCGGCGGGGTGCCGCCCACCCCGGCTCCTGCGCTTCGCCGACGACGGCCACAACCTCATGCGGTACCGGCCGGACGCGGTCGCGGGCGCGATCCTCGCGCTGTCCCGGCCGGCCGGCGCCTGAGCCGGGCGACCGCGTCGCGCGGCGGCGGTACCATCGCCTCGATGGACAGCGAGCGGCGGGGCTTCGCCCCGGAGATCATCGACGACGACCTCGACGAGGATGGGGGCGAGGAGGCCTGGGGCGGCGGCGAAGGCGCCGACGACGGCGGGGACGGCGCGGCATTCCGTGCCGCGGTCCGTCACATCCTCGCGGAGATCGGCGAGGACCCGGAGCGCGAAGGGCTGGTGAAGACGCCGGACCGGGTGCACCGCATGTACCGCGAGCTGACGCGCGGCTACCGCGTGGATCCCGACAGACTGATCAACAACGCCGTGTTCGACGTGGCCTACAGCGAGATGGTCGTGGTCCGCGGGATCGAGTTCTACTCGCTCTGCGAGCACCACCTCCTGCCCTTCTACGGGACGGCCGCGGTCGCGTACATCCCGGACGGGCGGGTCGTCGGGCTCTCCAAGATCCCGCGCATCGTCGAGATGTTCGCCCGCCGGCTCCAGGTCCAGGAGCGGATGACGGCGCAGATCGCCGAGTTCCTCATGGATCGCCTGCGCCCCCAGGGCGTCGGGGTCGTGATGGAGGCGACCCACCTCTGCACGGTGATGCGCGGGGTGGGGAAGCAGGGGACGGTGATGACCACCAGCCACGTGCTGGGGATCTTCCGGTCGAACGAGAAGACACGCGCCGAGTTCCTGGCGCACCTCCAGCGCCCGCCGACGGGCGTCTGACCCTAGGCCCGGGACCGGGGACCTCCCGGGCGGGCGCGTCGGCAGGTCTCGCTGGGATGCCCCGCCGCTATGATGCCGGCATGTCCGACAGACCCATCAAGGTCCTCATCGCCAAGCCCGGCCTCGACGGCCACGACCGTGGGGCCAAGGTCCTCGCCCGCGGCCTTCGCGACGAAGGGTTCGAGGTCGTCTACACCGGCCTGCGCCAGACCCCCGAGATGATCGCCACGGCCGCCCTCCAGGAGGACGTGGACGTGGTGGGGCTGTCGATCCTCTCGGGGGCGCACATGACGCTCCTGCCGCGGATCTGCGCCCTGCTGCGCGAGCGCGGGCTCGACGACGTGCTCGTCGTCGCCGGCGGCATCGTCCCCGACGAGGACGTGCCGCGCCTGCAGGAAGCCGGCGTCGCGGCCGTCTTCGGCCCGGGGACGACGATCGGCGAGGTGGCGGCGTTCCTGCACGACCGCGCCCGACCGCGCGACGTGGCGTGACCGTCGCGTGACCCCGGCCAGCCCCGACCCGGCGGGTCGCGCAGCCGCGCTCGCCGATGCGGCCGTGACGGGCGACCGCAGGGCCCTCGCGCGGCTCCTCACCGCCGTCGAGACCGCGTCGGCCGTCGGCGAGGCGGCCGTGCGCATCCTCCACACCCGCGCCGGCCATGCGCACGTCGTCGGCGTGACCGGCGCCCCCGGCTCCGGCAAGAGCACCCTCGTGAACGCGATGCTCCGCGAGCTCCGTGCTCGCGGTCGCAGCGTCGCGGTGGTGGCCGTGGATCCGTCCAGCCCGATCAGCGGCGGCGCCCTCCTCGGGGACCGCGTGCGGATGCAGGAGCACGCCGCCGACCCGGACGTCTTCATCCGGTCGATGGCGGCGCGGGGCCACGCGGGCGGCCTGGCCGCGACGACGGACACCGCGGTCATCGTGCTCGACGCGGCCGGGTTCGACGTGATCGTCGTCGAGACGGTCGGCACCGGGCAGAGCGAGGTCGAGATCGCCGCCGCCGCCGACACGACCCTCGTGCTCGAGGCCCCCGAGATGGGCGACGAGGTCCAGGCGATCAAGGCGGGCCTGCTCGAGGTCGCGGACATCGTCGTCGTCTCCAAGGGCGACCGACCCGGCGCCGGGAGGACCGCCAACCTCCTGCGGACGATGCTCGGGCCCGTCGAGCCGGCCGACGCCCCGGAGGCCGCCGATGCGGAGCCGGAGGCCACCTCCGGCCCGCCCGCCCGGCCGCCGCGGCGCGTCCCCGAGGTCCTCATCACGACCGGGGCGACCGGCGCGGGGGTCGCACCCCTGGTCGACTCGCTCGAGCGGCGGCGCGCTCGGATCGAGGAGCGGCCCGTCACCGAGGCCCGCGTCCGACGCGCCGCCACGATGGTCTGGTCGATCGTCTCGGAGAGGGTCCGCGCCGACCTCGCCTCCCGCGAGCGGGCTGCCGAGACCTGGGCGCTCGTCCGCGCGGTGGCCGCGCACGAGATCGACCCGTACGCCGCCGCGGACGCGCTCCTCGCGACGCGCGACGCGACGGCCCGCCGGGACGAGGAGGGCTGACGGGTGGGCATCGAGAAGGTGCTCGTCGTGGGCGCCGGATTCATGGGCCACGGGATCGGCCAGGTCGCGGCGGTGTCCGGCCGGGCGGTGTGGCTCTACGAGCCCGACCTCGCCCGCGCCATCGCCGGTCGCGACCGGGTGGCCGGGAACCTGGACCGCCTCGCGGCGAAGGGCCGGCTCGCGCCCGAGGCGCGGGACGCGGCGATCGTCCGCCTGGCCTCGATCGACGACCTGGGCGTGGCGGCCGAGGCCGACATCGCCATCGAGGCGGTGCCGGAGGAGCCCGCCCTCAAGGAGGCGGTCCTCGCGGCGGTGGACGTCGTCCTCCGCCCGAGCGCCATCCTCGCGACGAACACCAGCTCGATCTCGATCGACCGCCTCGCACGGGCGCTCGACCCGGCGCATCGCGACCGGTTCCTGGGCCTTCACTTCTTCAGCCCGGTGCCGGTGATGCCGCTCGTGGAGGTCGTCCGAGGCGCGGCGACGAGCGCGAGCACGCTCCTCGAGGCCCGCGCGTTCGCCGAGTCGCTGGGGAAGAAGACGATCGAGAGCGGCGACCGGCCGGGATTCGTCGTCAACCGGATGCTCCTGCCGCTCCTCGCCGAGGCGATGCGCGTCCTGGAGGAGGGGACGGCGACGGCCGCCGACATCGACGCGGGCGCAAGGCTGGGCCTGAACCACCCGATGGGCCCGCTCGAGCTGGCGGACTTCATCGGCCTGGACGTCTGCCTGGGGATCATGCGGGTGCTCGAGGAGGAGCTGGGCCCGGCGTACGCGCCCCCGGCGAGCCTGGTCTCCCTGGTGGAGGCGGGCCACCTCGGCCGGAAGTCGGGACGCGGCTTCCACGAGTACGGCTGACGGCCCGGAGGCCGCCTCGTCGATCACGGGCCCTCGACATCGCCCGGTCGCAACACCTCGGCAGCCTCGGACGCGCATCCCGTGTCGGCTAGACTCGTCCCGATGCCCCAGCGCCCCGTCTCGCCCGACGACGTCGTCATCGTCTCCGCCGTCCGCACGCCCATCGGGCGGTTCGGCGGCGCGTTCGCGGACGTGCCCGCGACCACGCTCGGCGGCCACGCGATCCGTGCGGCCGTGGAGCGCGCGGGCCTGCCGCCGGACGCGGTCGTGGACGAGGTGCTCATGGGGAACGTCCTGGGCGCCGGCATCGGCCAGGCCCCGGCGCGCCAGGCTGCGCTCGCCGGCGGGCTCCCTGAGGCGACGCCGGCGACCGCCGTGAACCGTGTCTGCGGCTCCGGCCTGAAGTCCCTGATGCTCGGCGCCGCGGAGATCCGCGCCGGCGACGCGGAGGTCGTGGTGGCGGGCGGGATGGAGAGCATGTCGCGCGCACCGTACCTGCTCGACCGCGCGCGTTTCGGGTACCGGCTCGGCGACGGCATGCTGCGCGACGGAGCGATCGTCGACGGGCTCTGGTGCGCCTTCGACGACTGCCACATGGGGACCCACGCGGAACGCGTCGCGATCCGCGAATCCGTCTCGCGCGCGGACCAGGACGCGTTCGCACTCAGGTCTCACGAACGGGCCGTCGCGGCCGCCGGCGCGGGCCGGTTCGACGCCGAGATCGTCCCTGTGACCGTCACGGACGCGAAGGGCCGCGAGACGGTCGTCGCCGCCGACGAGACGCCGCGCCCGGACTCGACCCTCGAGGCCCTGGCCCGGCTGCGACCGGCCTTCCCGCCGCCGGACGATGCCGAGGGCGACGGCGAGCCCGGGACGGTGACCGCCGGGAACGCGCCCGGGCTGTCGGACGGGGCCGCGGCGACCGTGATCGCGAGCCGGGCCGCGGCAGACCGGCTGGGCCTTCGTCCGCTCGCGCGGATCGTCGGGTACGCCCAGGCGGAGGTGGCGCCGCGGGGGCTCTTCCTCGCACCGATCGAGGGGGTCCGCCGGCTCGTGGAGCGGACGGGCATCGACCTGGCGGACGTCGACCTCGTCGAGCTGAATGAGGCGTTCGCGGCCCAGGCGCTCGCGGACATCCGCGGACTCGGCCTGGACGAGGAGCGCGTCAACGTCAATGGCGGTGCGATCGCGCTCGGCCACCCGATCGGCGCGAGCGGGGCGCGCATCGTCGCGACGCTCGTCCACGAGCTGCACCGGCGGGGCGGGCGCTACGGGATCGCCGCGCTCTGCCTGGGCGGCGGCGGCTCGGTCGCGATGCTCGTCGAGACGGAGCCGTCCGGCGGCTCCTGAAAACGCATGCACATGCAGCCGCCCGGTGGGGGCGGTCCGCGCCGGCGGGAAGTCCGGCCGATCCGAGGGAGGGATCACGATGACCGACGAGACGGC
>JAKOQS010000249.1 GCA_029778235.1 Chloroflexota bacterium
GCCGCACGCCGCCGACGCGCACACGGGCCCCCGACGCGGCCGCGCCGCGGTCTCGCGCGGTCCGCCGCGGCGCGGCGGCGCCGGATGCCGCGGTCGCGCCGCCGGACCCCGCGGCGCCCGTCGCGACGCCGGCACCCGCCACGGCCGCCGCGATGAACGCCGTCGAGGTGACCGCGGGCCCGCCGGCAGGGCCCGCGGCGCCGGCCGCCGAGACGCCGGCCCGCCCGACGACCACGTCCGTGGGTCCGCGCGGCACGATCCGCGGCCGGCGGTCGGCGGCGCTCGTGGCCGCGGCGACCACCAGGCCGGTGACGGTCACGGATCCGCCGACCACGAGCCCGGCCGGTGCAGGCCCCGATGCGGAGGTCGCGGCGACGAGCGCACGGGCGCCGCCGATCGTGACCTCCGCGCGCCAGGAGGTGGCGGCCCGCGTCAGCCTCGCGACCGCGCCGGCGACCCGGACGACGGACCCGACGTGCGCTGTCGTGGGCGGCGCTGCCAGCGTCGCGATCCGGACCGTCCCGGTCCCCATCACCACGACAGCGGTCGCACGGATCCGGAGGCCGCGGGCCAGCCGCTCCACGCGGCCGGTGACGCGCACACTGGTCCCTGCCGACGGCGCGACCGCCGCGTCGCCCGATGCCGCGGCGAGGACCTCGACCGATCCCGTCGCGTCCTCGATGCGGAACGACCGGCCGCGGGGCGCGAGGATCCCCGGACCCACGGAGACGACCCCGGTCACCGTGCGCCGGTCTCCGGCCGTGAGCGAGGCGATGGCGACGGGGGTCTCGGCCGCCGTGGGCGCGCCGATCGCGCCCGGCGTCGGGCTCCCGGTGAAGGTGCCGCCTCCGGGCGGTCCGCCCACGGCGGCCGGCCCGACGCGGAGGTCCGCCGCGACCCGGAGCCAGACGCGGCCGGCTGCAGTACGGGTGCGCGCCGTGCCCGGCACGCCGATGCCCGTGACGTCGACCCTGTCTCCGGCTGCGGGGGTGACGGCGACCGCCGCCGTGGCGACGGCGGTCGCCCCGAAGCGGACGCCGGTCGCCGTCTCGATCTCGAACGTGAGCCGGGCGCCCGTGCGCCGGACGGTGCCACGCACGACCCTGCCGGCGACGCGGACGAGCCGCGCGTCCATCGCCGCGTCGATCCTCGCCCCGGGGTCCGCCGGCTCGAGATCCGGGAGCGCGTCGATCCCCGCGGTCGACGCGGCCCAGTGGTCGTCGGCACGCAGGACGGTTCGCCCGGCCGACCGGAGGAGGGTGCCCGTCACCTCGATCCGTGTGTCCAGGACGGGAGCGCGGTCGTCCGACCGGAAGCGGACCACGATCGCGCCGGTCGGATCCTGGACCGCGCCGTAGCGCGGGGTCCAGAGCGTGCCGGGGATGGCGCTGACGACGCCGCGGACGTGGACGCGGCGACCGGCCGGCGACATGAGGGCTGTGGCGATGGAGATCGACGGCTCGCTGGAAGCGGTCGGCGTCGGGGCGGGCGTGACGGACGGCGGCGGGCTCTGCGTGGGCGGGGGAACGGGGGTCTGCGCGGGCGACGGAGACGGCGTCGGGGAGGCGGTGGGCGAAGGCCCGGGCGTCGCGGTCGGCGCGGGCGACGGCGTTGGCGAGGGCGGCGGGGCGACGAGCGCGAACGATCCCGGCAAGGTCGCGTGGACTCGGAACGAAACGTCGCCGCCGGAGTCGCGCCGCCCGACCGGGCCGACGGCCGTGACCCGGGAGTCGCGCGCAGCCGCTGTCGCCGATGCGAGCTCCGGGTCCACCACGACACGGATGGGCCCGGACCCGTCGTCCAGGGTGTACGCGATCCCGTCGGCGAGCGTGTCGGGGGCATCGATGACCCGGCCCGAGACGGAGACGCGCAGGCCTTCGAGGCGCGGATCGATGGACCCGGTCCCGACGGTGATCGCATCGGGCAGGGCGGCCGTCCCGAGCGCGGCCACGCCCGCGAGCGTGCAGCGCAGCACGGTGAGGCCGTACCTGCTCCCGAGGAGGCCCGAGACGCGGACGACGCTGCCGGCGGGGAATGCGTGCGGCGCGGGGTCGGCCAGGTAGACGGCGATCCCGCCGGAGCCGTCCTGCAGGAACCCCGAGTGATCGGCATCCAGGTCACCGAGGTCGGTCGTGAGGACGCCCTCGACGATCGCGGGCGCGCCGTCCGGGAGGCCTCGTGCCTCCGCGACGGGGATGGGCGCGGGTGTGGGGTCCGGCGTCGGGGCCGGCGTGGGAGCCGGGGTGGGCGGGATGGTCGGCGCGGGGGATGGGGTGGGCGTCGGAGGCGCCGTGGGATCCGCCGTGGGGGTCGGCGTGGGCTCCGGCGTCGGAGTCGGGGACGGGTCGACCGTGGGGTCGGGCGACCCGGTCGGGACGGGGGTCGGGGCGACGGTCGGACCGGGGGAGGCGGTGGGCGCGGGACTCGGTGCGTCGGTGGCCGACGGCGTCGGCGTCGGCGCGGGTGTCGGCGGGTCCGCGAGCCGCTGGGGTGCCGGGATGGGACGCACGACGAAGTCGGCCGCACCATCGTTCGTGTCGGTGCCATTGCCGGCGTCGCCGCCGGGGCGTCGCTCGATGCTGGACCCCGCCGGGGGAGCCGGCGCGGCTGCACCCTCCACGAACGGGCCGGTCGCGTCGCCCCAGCCCATGGCATCGATCGGCGTGCCGCCGGCGGGCCGGAGGACGACGGCGCCGCCCGACGCCGCGAGGCCCGTCGTGTACGTCGCGTCGGCCATGGTCGCCCAGGCGCCGGCGGCGTTGGCGACGAGGAGGTGGCGCCCGGGGGCGATGGGGGTCGGGCCCGACCACCCCACGCGCCGCGACGCGGTGGTCCCGCTGGAGCTGGCTGCTGCGATCTCCAGGCCGGCGAGGTCCACCGTCAACGGGCCGATGTTCGCGATCTCGACGAACTCGTCCGAGGCGGACGCGCCCCCGGTCTGGATCTCCGAGATCACCAGTGAGCCCGAGGTGGGCCACGTGACGGCGGCCGCCGACCGGAGCGAGGGCGCGCCGGGCAAAGCCGCGCCGGCGCGGCTCGACGGCAGCAGGAACGCGAGCGCGAAGACGAGCAGGATCAAGACCGGGCCGCGCGGTGAGCGCATCGGTGACCTCCCAGGCTGGTGCGGGCGGGCGGCCGGCGGACACGACGCGGCGGGCGTCGGCCCACGGTGTACCCGGCCCCGATCGCCGACGGCTCATCCGGGCATCCACCGGCGGTGCACGGAGGGGGCCGCGTGCGCCGGACGGCGGGGACCCGTCGGTTCGTCTACCATCCGGGAGCCCGCTGCCGCAGGCCCCCGGCCCGGCGGCCCGGCGGTCGCGCCGCGCCCGGACGACCCTCCCCGACGGCACCCGGCCGGCCCTGCACGATGCGCACGACAAGGAGCGAGACGTGGCCCGCGCGAAGAACACCGATCGAGCCGATGCGCGCCGCCGGCACCGGACGGCGATGGCGGCGGCCGCGGCAGCCGAGGCGGGCGAGGAGGTCGGTTCGGAGGGCGATCCCGCCCCGGCCGTCTCCGCGGCGGCCGTCCCCCGCGATGCCCGACCCTCCGGTACGTCACGGACGGCGGCCGCCGCTCCCGCGCAGCGGCCCAGCATCACGCAGGCCTTCCGGATCGCGCTCCGTCCGGCGGACGTGCGCGAGGATCTGCGGACCGCGCCGGCCACGCTGCGCACGACGCCGACCCTGTGGATCGCGCCCCTCCTCGTCCTCGCCGGTGCCGTCTTCCTGCTCGTGCCGGCGCTTCGCGACTCGCAGTTCGGCAGCCTCGCCGCCCAGCTCCTCGTGGTCCCGCCGCCGCTCATCCCGGCGTTCCTCGCCGGCATGCTGGCGCCACGCGCCTCCTGGCTCTGGGGCCTCCTGGTCGGCGTCCTGGCGGGCATCGTGTTCGCGATCTACGTCGCCACCGCTCCGTCCACCGGGACGGCGCCGGTCACCGACGACCTCCGCACGCAGGCGTTCCTGTACGCGCTCGTCATCTCGCCGCTCTTCGGCCTGGCGACCGGCGCGTTCGCCGGCTTCTACCGTCGCTTCCTGCGCGTGTCCGCACCCCAGCAGCAGCGCAAGCCCGCGTCGAAGTCGGGGAAGCAGGCGAAGAACGGCCGCTGACCCTCGGGTCGCCTCGCCGCCTGCGGGCGTCAGCCGACGCGCCGCATCCCGGCGTACCCCATCCGACGGATCCCGGCGGGCTGCTCGGGGCCGCCCGCCGATCGCGCCGCCTCACCGAGCGGGACGGCCACGTGCGCGACGACGTTCACCACGCCGCCTTCCCGCTGCAGCACGCCGTCCACGAGCAGGAGCGCGTGACGCCGGACCACGCCGCGCAGGCGCGCCCAGGTGTCCGGCCAGAGCGTGACGTTCGCCATCCCGGTCTCGTCCTCGACCGCGAGGAAGACCGTTCCCCGCGCCGTCATCGGGTGCTGCCGGGTCACGACCAGGCCGCCGATCCGCACCCGCCCCGGCGGCAGGTCGGCGAGCGACCCGAGGGGCGTCGCGCCGAGCCGGTCGAGAGCCGGCCGGAACAACTCGATCACCTGGCGGTGGGGATCCACCGAGAGGACCGCGTACGCGTCGCCCAGGCGCTCGGTCTCCCGCAGGGGCGGCAGCCCGGGCGCGTCGGTCGGTGGCAGCTGCAGGCTCATCGTCCGGCCGACCTCCGAGGGCGCGGCGCCGGGGACCGGCGAAGCGCCGGCCGCTGCGCCTCCGCCCTCTCCGGCGCCCCGAGCCTCGGCCCCGCCCATGGCCCCGGCCGCGGCCGTGCCTCCGGCCCCGGCCGTGCCTCCGGCCCCGGCCGCGGCCGTCGCGATCGTCCGCACCGGCCTCCCCCGCCGGTCGTACCGGACCGGCGCTGCCACGCCGCCGGCCGGCCGCGCGCGCCCCCGCGCCGGGCCGGCCACCTCCCGGAGCTGCCAGAGCAGCTCGCGCCGGGGACGGCCGAGAGAGTCGAGCGCCCCCGCCCGCACCAGTCGCTCGAGGACCTCCTCCGGCAGCCCGGTCCGTCCGGCGAGGTCGGCGAGCGTGGCGAACGGCCCACGCGCGAGCCGCTCCTCCTCGAGAGCGGTGCCCGTCTCCTCCCCGATGCCTTTCACCAGGTGGAGCCCCAACCGGATCCCCCACCCCACCGCGCTCTCCGCGGCCCAGCGCTCGCGCGTCTCCCGGTCGGGGACCACGATGGCGCTCGAGCGGAACGGCTCGGGCCGCCGCTCGATGCCCGCCTCCGGAGGGATGGAGTCCCCCGGACCCGGCCGCTCGCCCGGGCCCGCGAGCGCCCAGCCCGGCCGCCCGGCCCACTCGGTCGTCGTGCGGAGGTCGGAGGCGTTCACGTCCACCGGCAGGACGGCGACGCCGTGGCGCTTGGCGTCGTTCACCAGGACCTCCACCGGGTAGAAGCCCATCGGCTGCGCGTTGATGACGCCCGTGATGAGCTGCGCCGGGTAGAAGAGCTTGAGGAAGGCCGACTCGTACGCGGTCCGGGCGAAGGCGGCGGCATGGCTCTTCGCGAACCCGAACGACGCGAACCCCGCGATCCGCCGGAACAGCTCCTCCGCTTCGTCCGGGCGCATCCCGCTCCGATGGACGCACCCGTCCACGAAGCGCGCGTGGAGCTTCTCCATCTCCTTCGTGGAGCGCCACGTCCCCATCGCCCGCCGGAAGCCGTCCGACTCGGCCGCGGTGAAGCCGCCGACCGCGATGGCGATCTGCATGACCTGCTCCTGGTAGAGGATCACGCCGAGGGTGTCGCCCAGGATCGGCTCGAGGGCGGGATGGAGGTACTCGACCGGTTCGAGCCCCTGCTTCCGCCGGAGGTACGGGTGGACGGCGTTGCCCTGGATGGGGCCCGGCCGGATGATCGCGACCTCCACCACGAGGTCGTCGAGGTTCCTCGGCTTCGACTTGGGCAGGGTCTGCATCTGCGCTCGGCTCTCGACCTGGAAGACTCCCACCGTGTCCGCCGCTTGGAGCATCCGGAAGACCTCCGGGACGTCCTCCGGGAGGCGGTCCATGTCGAGGCAGACCGCGCAGTCGTGCTCGACGAGCACGAGCGCCTCGTCCATCGCGGCGAGCATCCCCAGGCCCAGGAGGTCGAGCTTGATGAGCTTCAGGGTCTCGACGTCGCGCTTGTCGTACTGGACGACGACGCGGCCGGGCATCGTCGCGCGCTCGAGGGGCGCGATGTCGACGAGCGGGGCGGCGGTGACGAGCATCCCGCCGGTGTGGATCGACAGGTGACGGGGGAAGCCGTCGATCCGGCCGCACATCTCCAGCCAGCGCTCCCACGGGCTCATCCCCACGGTGGAGCCCCCGCGCGGGCGGGCAAGGGGGTCGCCGGGGCCCGCGGGCGGTCCCTCGTACGCCGCGTGGTGGTCGGGGCGACCGAGGCGGTCACGCTCTGGGTCCGGCCCGGGGGCCGCAGCGGCGCGCCCCGGGCGTCCGGCCGCCGCCTGGGCCTCGGCCCGGAGCCACGCCACGCTCGCCGGGCTGTCGCCCGGGCCGCCCTTGTCGTCGGAGGGCCCCCCGCCGCGGATCGACGGGCGGCTGCCCCCGGCGATCGCCGGTGCGAGACCGTCGACCGGGTGGACGGACGACGCCCGGGCCGTCGCTCCGGCCACCCGGATCGATCGTGCGCCGCGGCCTGCGACCGCCCCGCGGATCTCGCCCGGGGCGTGCGTCGGCGCACCCGGCGACGCGTTCGGGACCGCCGGCACGAGCGGAGCGGCATCGGGCGGGAGCGGGACTGTCGACCCCGCCGCGCCCGGCCCCCGGGTCGCGCCCGCCGCGCCCGGCCCCCGGGTCGCGCCCGCCGCGCCCGGCGGCGCGGCCTCCCCCGGCCGCGCGAAGAGGTATGCGAAGCCGCCCTCCGCCTCCAGGTCGCGGCGGATCATCCGCGAGTCGAACGTCTCGACGGCCTTCGCCACCCGGTCCACGAGCGGCCGCGGGAACCCGAGCGCGTACCCCACCTCGCGCACCGCCGAGCGGGCCCGATACGTGACGACGTTGCAGACCATCCCGGTGTGCTCCGGGCCGTACTTCGCGTAGACGTACTGGATGACCTCCTCGCGCCGCTCCGAGCTGAAGTCGATGTCCACGTCCGGGTACGTGGTCCGGCCCTCGTTGATGAACCGCTCGAAGAGCAGGTTGTGGCGGATCGGGTCCACCCGGGTGATCCCCAGGACGTAGGCGACGATCGAATCCGCCGCGCTCCCCCGTCCCTGCGCCGGGATCCGCCGCTCGCGGGCGAAGCGCATGAGGTCCCAGCAGATGAGGAAGAACTCGGCGAGCCCGGTCTTCTCGATGACGTCGAGCTCGTGGGCCAGCTGCTTCACGACCGCCGGCGTCATCGGGTGGTAGCGGCGGCGGGCGCCTTCGTGGCAGAGGCGCTGCAGGTGGCTGAACGGCGTCTCGCCCCTGGGGACCTCGAAGCCGGGGAAGCGGTACCGCTCGAACTCGAGGTCCGCCTCGCACGAGGCGGCGAGCTCGGCCGAGGCGCGGATCCCCTCGACCCACGCGCGCGCCGTCGCCGGGTCCTCCGTGCGCGCCGCCCGGTCGACCGGCGGGAGCGCGAGCAGGTCCGCGGATCTCTTCAAGTACGACTCCGCGTCCGGCCGGCGGAGCGGGCCGAGGTCGGCGACGGATCGCCCGTGGCGGATCGCGGTGAGGAGGTCGTGCATCTCGCGGTCGGCGGGCAGGGCGTAGTGGACGTCGTTCGTGACGACGACCGGGAGGCCGACCTCCTCCGCCAGGCGGACGGTCTCCGCCACGAGCCAGTCATCGTCCGGGAGGAGGTGGTGCTGGAGCTCGAGGACGAAGCCGGCCGACGCGACCGCCCCCGAACGGGAGCGACCGGGGGCAGGACCGGGCCACGCTCCGGGCCCACCCCCCGGCGACGCGCCACCCTGCCCGCCGAAGGCCCGGGCGAGCCGCTCCGCGGCCGCCCGCGCCCCCTCGCGGTCCCCGGCGAGCAGGCGCCGGGCGATCTCCCCGTCCCTGCAGCCCGAGAGCGCCACGAGTCCCTCCGCGTGCTCCTCGAGGAGCGCGTGGGTGAAGCGCGGCACCCCCTTGGTCCCGGCCAGGTTGGCGCGGCTCACGAGGCGGCACAGGCTCCGGTACCCGACGGCGCCCCGGGCGAGGAGGACAAGGTGCGGCCCGCGCTCGCGCTCGGCGACGCCGCGGAGGTCCTCGCGGAGGGGCTCGCGGTGGCCGGGAAGCAGCGGGCGCTCCGGGACCGGCCGGGCCGGGATCCCGTCGACCGGGAGACCCGCCGCGCCCAGGGCTCCCGTCGCACCCAGGGCCCAGGTCTCGCCCCTGGCCGCCGCCGTGCCGCCGTCCGGGCTTCCGGGCGCGGGAAGGTCCGCGACGGGTCGCTGCGCGAGTCGCCGCGCGCGCCCTCCCCGGCGCCGCGCCGGGACCACGAGGCCGTGCGGGTCGGGAACGGCCGCGTCGAGCAGCTCGATCTCGACCCCGACGATGGGCCGGATCCCCGCCGTCCGGGCCGCCTCCACGAACCGGACCACGCCGTACAGGCCCTGGTGGTCCGTGACCGCGAGGCCGGTCAGGCCGAGCTCGGCGGCGCGCGCCGCGAGGTCGTCGGCAGCGGAGGCGCCGTCGAGGAACGAGAAGCTCGTGTGGCAGTGGAGCTCGGCGTAGGGCGGCAGGGTCGACATGGCACCCGCCCTCCCCGGCCCTGCGGCGGGGGCCGCCGCGGTGACATCCGGGCCGGTGGGCACTCCATCATACAGAACGGATGTTCTATCTTCAAGCGGCTCGCCGGACGGTTCGGCGCGTCCCTGCTAGGGTCGGGAGAGCATGACCTTCGATGGGCGCGAGGCCGGGACGGCCGACGCCCCCACCCCCGAGCCGACCGGGCACGACCGTCCAACGTCGCGGATCCCCGTGCCCCTGCGCATCGCGGTCCCCGGGATCGCGGCGCTCGTCCTTGCCGCGCTGCTCCTGCCAGCGATGACGGGACCCGCCGCGGACCCGGCGGGGTCGCAGTCCCCCTCCGCCACGGCAGCCGCGGCCGCGTCGTCATCGCCCACGCGCCCCGCCGTCGCCTGGCCCGCCCCCGGCCCCGTCCTCGGCCGGTCCGGAGAGCGCCTCCCGCTCACGCACGAGGTGTTCGGCTTCCTGCCCTACTGGCTCCTCGACGCGACGGTCGTGGACGAGATCCGTTACGACCAGGTCTCGACGATCGCGCTGTTCGGCATCGGGATCGCGAAGAACGGGTCGCTGCGCACGAAGCTCCCCGGCTACCGGGCATACACGGGCGAGACCGCGGCGGCGCTGACGGAACGTGCGCACGCCGCCGGCGTCCGCGTGGTCCCCACGTTCCAGCTCTTCGACCGGGGCGAGCTGCCGACGATGACCGCCTTCCTGGGGGATCCCGCGGCACAGCGGGCCTTCATCGCCTCGGCGCTCGCCCTGATGGAGGGCAGGGACGCCGACGGCGCGGTGCTCGACTTCGAGCCGCTCCCCGACCGGCTCTCCGCCTCGTTCGCCCTCTTCGCCGGCGCCTTCGCCGAGGCGATCCACGCGCGCGACCCGGGCGCCCATCTGACCGTCGCGCTCCACCAGAACGCGAGTGACGCGCAGGTGACGACGATCGCACCTATGGTCGACCGGGTCTTCGTGATGGCGTACGACTACCACTGGCGCGGCTCGGCGACCGCCGGGGCGGTGGCGCCGCTCGCCGGACCGGGCGGCGACGTCACCTCGACGCTCGCCCGCTTCGTCGAGGCCGCGGGCCCGGCGAAGACGATCCTGGGCGTCCCGTACTTCGGCTACGACTGGCCGGTGGCGTTCCAGGGACCCGGAGCGGACGTGAGCACGCCCATCGGCGACTACGGCGGGTCGTGGAGCGTCGGCTACGGGGCGGCGATCGAATTCCTGGGGGCGCACGGGAGCGTCGAGCCGCGGTGGGACCCGACGACGTCGAGCCCGTGGTTCACGTACCGCGACGCGAAGAACGACACGTACCGCCAGGTGTGGTACGAAGATGCGCGGAGCCTCGCCGCGAAGTACGACCTCGCCAAGGAGGTCGGCGTCGCGGGCGTCGGCATCTGGGCGCTGGGGATGGACGCCGGGCGGAGCGAGCTGTGGGACCTGCTCCGCGACGCGTTCGCGACGAAGGGGTGATCCGATGAAGGACCGGAGCCGGGTCGCGTGGTGCGTCCTCGTCGCGGCGTCGGCCGCGGTGCTCGCCGGCTGCGTCTCGGTCGGGTCGAGCGCGTCCCCCACGCCCGTCGTCTCGTCCGGCCTCGCATCCCCTGCGGCCTCGACCCCCGGCGCGTCCGCGGCCGCATCCGCTCCCGCGAGCGCCGGCCCGGGAGCCTCCTCCGGCGCCGTCACGATCACCGACTGGGGCACGATCCACGACGCGGTCCCCGCCGGGTTCCCGCTCCCGCCCGGTGCCGAGCCGGCGGACCTGCCGGAGGGCCCGTATTCCGGGGCGTTCACCGTCGGGACGTCGGCCGCCGACGCGGCGGCCACCGTGGAGTCGGGCCTCCGGGACGCCGGGTGGACGGACGTGACCGCCAGCGGGCCGACGGAGGCCGGCGAGATCACGATCGACGCGGCGACCGGGTCGTCCGCCGGCTGCCGGGCGCGGGTCTCCGTCCGCCCGCTGGGTGGGCTGACCGCGGTCGTCGTCCTGTACGGCGCAGCCTGCCCGTGACCGCCCGGGGATCGCGGCCGCCGCTACAGTACGGGGACCCCTGCGGGTGGGGCCGAGAGCTCCGCACGCCCTGAGCCGGGAGGCGTCGATGCACCTGCGCAAGAGCGACATCCTGGGCCCGGGACTGCTCGCGCTCGTGCTGGTGGTGCTGACCCTGCTGCTCATCGCCGCCGGCGCCGCGGGCTGGGCCTGACGGCGGCCCGCGGGCCGGCCGGGTCACGGCGCCGCGCCGCGCGTCCTTCCGGTCGCCTTCGCTCCCGCCGCATGCCGCTGCCCACGTCAGTCGTAGAGACGCTCCAGGCGCCATGACCCGTCCACCCGGTCCAGGTAGACCAGGGCGAGCCACCGCTGGCCGACGACCTTGAAGTAGTCGCGGAGGATGGGCCGCCCCCACCAGGCCTCCTCGACGCGCCAGCGGTTGCACACCTCCACCGGCTCGCGCCGGCCGTTCCAGCGGATCGCGACGAGGCGGCCGGCCGCGTCCGTCTCCACGTCGATCGCCGGGTGCTCCCGCACCAGCCGCGTCATCGCCGGGCACCGTCCCGGACGCCATCCCGGGCACGGCCCATGGCCGTGCCCCGACCACCGCCGTCGGCCGCCGCCTCCGGCCCGGCGACCGGGTCCGCGGGGAGCCAGCGCCACCGGCCCTCGGGCAGCGGCGCCTCCGGGTCACGGAGCGCGACGTGGCCGACCACGCCCTCCCCTGCCCGGATCGCGAGCCGGGCGAGCTGCCAGGCGAGGCGGGCGGCCCGATCCGCCTGCGGCGTGAAGAGCGAGAGCTGACGGCCGGGCGCGGGGACGACCTCCGCGAGCTCGAGCTCCACCCGCGCGACGGGAGCCCCGGGAAGTGCGGACTCAAGGCGTGCGAGAAGGAGTCGCTCGATCGCCTCCGCGTCCGCGGTGGGCTCCGGCAGGCGCTGCTCCACGACCAGGTCCGGCAGTCGCGCGGCGGCACCGGCGGCGAAGGTCCGGTCCAGGCCGACACGGAGGATCGCCCTGCCGGCGCCGGCGCCGCGTCCGGCGACCTGGTCGGCGAGGGCGCCCGCCAGTCGGTGGAGGACGAACCGCAGCGGCTCGATGCCGTCCGCCGGCGGGTCGAGCGCCAGCGCGAGCGCGAGGCGCGCCGGCGTCGTGCGCGGGACGAACCGGTCCGTCTCCTCACCGGTGGCGCGGGCGTGGAGCCGCGCGCCCTCGTCCGCCCCGAAGCGGGCCACGAGCGCCGATCGCGGGACGGCCGCGACCGCGCCGATCGTCTCCAGGCCATAGCGGGCGAGACGGCCGCGGACCTCCGGGTCCGGCGTGAGCAGTCGCGCCGGGAGAGGCGCGAGGAAGGCGGCGTCCGTGCCCGGGGGGACGACACGGGCCGCGAGGGCCGCAGGGCCCGGCTCCTCATCTCCCTTCGGTCGCCCCGGCCCCAGGCGCGCGGCGATGGCCGCCGCGAACCGCGTCCCGGCGATCCCCGCCCGGGGCGTCCCCGGCAGGAGCGCCGCGAGCGCCCCGCCGATCCGGGCCACGAGGGCCGGCTCCGGCCCCCACAGCCGCTCGAGCCCGTCCACCTGGACCTCCGCCACGCCGAACGCAGGGTCGGCCGGGTCCTGGGCCCCCGCGACGCCGGGGCTGAACGCCGCGAGCCGGTCCAGGGCGGCGGCCATCGCCGCGCCGTCGGCCGCGAGGGACGCGTCCACGAACGTGGCCTCAGGCGCCAGCCGATGCGCGCTCCCGAGCGGCATCCCGCGCCGGACGCCCATCGCCCGCGCCTCCCGGCTCGCCGCGAGGACGACCCTGTCCGTCCAGGGCATCCCGCCGAGGACGATCGGACCCGAGGAGGGCACCGACGTGCCCGTCCCCCCGTCCGGCGTCGCGATCGCGGGCGCCGACGGGCCCGTGCGCGACCGCGCGAGCTCGATGGGCAGGTCCGGCCAGGAGAGGTGCAGCAGGCGCATGAGGGTCGATGGCATCCCGGTCGTGGAGGAGGTGGTCGCGGAGGAGGCACCGGTCGCGGGCTCCGCCCTCCGCGTAGAGGATCCGGAGCTCCGCCCGCCTCCCCGGCGGTCCGGCCCGTTCCTTCTCCACCACCACCTCCGTCCGCTGGCCCACGACCTCGCGGCCGAGGTGGATCCACGCGCGACGGCGGAGGCGCAGGCGCAGGCCCGACGCCTCCGCGAGCGCGCCGGCGGCGCGCGACGGCATCCACGCCGGCTGGAGGAGCACGAGGAGCGCACCCGCCCGGCGCGCGATCGCCGAGAGGCGCAGGAGGCGCTCCGGGAGACGGTCGCCGGGCGCCGAGGGGCCATCCGGGAGGTCCACGAGGAGGACGTCCACCGCCCCCGAGCGCAGCAGGTCGGCACCGAGGTCGATCCCCTCCGCCGCCCCGTGCGGCACGACGACGACCAGCTCGTCCAGGCGGACGCCCCGTGCCGCCGCCTCGACCGGGTCCAGGGATCGCGCGCC
>JAKOQS010000038.1 GCA_029778235.1 Chloroflexota bacterium
ATCCCAGGAGGCGATGTGCAGGTCCGTCCCGCAGATGCCGGTCTTGCGGACGCGGATGAGGACGTCATTGATGCCGATCGTGGGTACCGGGACCTCCCGGAGCTCCAGGCCCGGGCCCGGCGCGGGCTTCACGATCGCGAGCATCGGTCCCTCCTCGCGGGTGGCGCGTGGCGCACCCCGACGGCCTCGGTCGCGGGGCCGGCCGGCAGCGGCCGCCTCCGCCGGTCGCTCAGTCGATCACCGGCCGCTCGCCGGCGAGCAGCCGGGCGGCGGGGCTGCCCGGCGGGGCGGTCCCGTCGGCGGCCACGATGGGGTTGGCGAGGCGCCCGAGCCGCTCCACCTCCACGACGACGACGTCGCCCGGCTGGAGGAAGACCGGCGGGTCCCGGAAGACGCCCACGCCCGATGGTGTGCCGGTGAGCACGACATCCCCGGGCTCCAGCGTGATCGCATGGCTCACGAACGACAGGAGGTGGGCGACGTCGAAGATCATGTCGTCGGTCCGCGCGTCCTGCATGGGGACCGGCGTGCCCGCGTCGGGGCCTCCAGCGGGGACGCGCCACGATCGCAGGCGGAGGTCGCCGGGGTCTCCGGCCTCGGCGAGCGTGACGAGGGCCGGTCCCAGCGGGCAGAAGGTGTCCGAGCCCTTGGCGCGCAGCCATTGGCCGTCCCCGCGCTCGCCCTCGCCGAGGGCGGGCTTCGACCCCTGGAGGTCGCGCGCCGAGATGTCGTTCGCCACGGTTAGGCCGGCCACGTGCTCCAGCGCGTCCCCGGGCGCCACCCGCCGCATCCGGGAGCCGACGACCACCGCCAGCTCCGCCTCCAGGTCGAGCGCGTGCGTCGCGTCAGGGCGGATGACCGGCTCGCCGTCCCCGATCACGGCGTTCGCGAACTTGGCGAACAGCATCGGCCGGTCCGGCCACGGGGCGTTCTGCTCGCGGACGTGGGCCGTGTAGTTCTGCCCGACGCACACGACCTTGCCCGGCTCCGGCACGGGCGCCGCGAGGCGGACG
>JAKOQS010000250.1 GCA_029778235.1 Chloroflexota bacterium
CCGGCCTGGCCGGTGGTGCCGATGCCGTAGACGATCAGCGACGCGAGCAGGGCGCCGACGAGCGAGAAGATCACGTGGCCGGCCGACAGCGAGGACCCGAGGAACGCGGCGGCGATGACGACGGCGGTGTAGGCGCCGGCGTTGACGCCGAGGATGCCGGGGTCGGCGAGCGGGTTGCGCGTGATGGCCTGGATGACCGCGCCGGCGAGCCCGAGCGCGATGCCCACCGTGATCGCGATGAGCGTCCGCGGGACGCGGAACTCGCGGATCAGCAGCGAGGTCGTGGAGCCGTCGTCGGCCTGCAGCGCCCGCCACACCTCGTCGGGCGCGATGTTCCCCGACCCGATGAACAGGCTGGCCAGGGCGAGGAGAGCGAGCAGCCCCACGCCGATCGCCGCGACCGCGACGCGGCGGCGCAGCATCGCGGCCACCGGCGGGGCGGCGGCCGGAGCGGCTGTCGGCGTGGCGAGGGTCATGCGGCTCCAGAGGGGGTGGGGGGAGGCATTGACGCTTCCCAGTACAAAAAGCAAGGAAAGCCTAACTTAAATTGCGTCGGATGCGAATCCGTCGCCCCGCCTATGCTGGGGCCATGGCTGGCAAGGGTTGGTTCGGGCTCCCGTTCTTCGCGCTCACCCCGCGACCCGAGGTGGTCTCCTGCATCCTCTCCGGCGGCGGGTCGCGCGCCAGCTTCCAGCTCGGCGCCCTCGCCTACCTGTACGAGCACGACGAGCGGTTCACGCCGACGGTGTTCGTCGGGACGTCCGCGGGGTCGATCGTCGCGTCGTCGCTGGCCCAGGCCGCGGAGCGCGACGAGCAGCGCCAGTACCTGCGGCGCCTGACCGACATCTGGCACTCGATGACCGACCCGTCCGACATGTTCACGCCCCGGCCCTGGTACGAGAGGCTCCAGAGCGAGGGGCCGGGCTGGCTGGAGCTCGTCAAGCCCATCCGCGCCCCGCGGCCCGAGCCCGCGAGGGTGCGCGCGCCCCTCCTCCCGTTCCGCAAGGCCCAGACCCCGGCCAGCCCGCCGACGCCGCCCGAGCCGATCGACCCCCTCGAACTCGCGCTCACCCCGGACGAGGACATCCAGTCGGAGTGGTCGCTGGCCGCGCTGTCGGGCCTCGCGTCGCACCTCGGACGCCTGCCCCGCATCGGCAGCGACCTCACGACCATCGCCGTCGGCCTCGAGCACACCAAGTCCATGTACCGGCCCGGGCCCGTGCTGGCCAAGCTCCTCGAGGAGGAGATGTTCTCCCCCGCCCGCGTCGCCGCCTCCGGCATGGTGCTCCGCATCGCGATGGTCGCGCTCGAGTCCGGGCAGCTGCGCTAC
>JAKOQS010000251.1 GCA_029778235.1 Chloroflexota bacterium
CGGATCGTCCACGGCGCGTGGAGGTGGTTGGGGAGCGCGATGTAGACGACGTCCACGCCGGGGTCGGCGAGGAGGTCCGCGTACGACCCGTACGCGCGATCGATCACGTGCCGCTCCGCGAAGGCCGCGGCTCGTCCGGCATCGCGGCTCGCGACCGCCACGAGCGCCGACCGCTCGTTCGCGCCGACGGCACGCACCAGGCGCGGTGCGATCCGCCCGGGCCCCAGGATCCCCCAGCGAAGCGGTCCTGCCACCACGACGTCACCCCCGCCCCGGGTCGCGTCCCGCCTCCGCGGCGGGGCCCGGCGCAAACACTCCACTTGACATCGCCGATGCCGTGTATGAGCCTAGCACGGAGATTTGCGTGAGAGGATGACAAATCGGATGACGCACGGTCGGGACGAGATCGGCCAGCGCAGCGAGACGGTGCGGCGCGCCAACCTTGGCGCGATCGTCCGCGAGCTGTACGCCCGCGGCCCGCTCTCCCGGTCGGAGCTCGTCCGCCGGACAGGCCTGACGCGCAGCGCCATCCGCGTCCTGACCGGCGAGCTGGCGGCCGCCGGCCTCGTCGCCGAGGGCCAGTCGCCGCTCCTCGGCGTCCCGGGTCGGCCCTCCCATCTCGTCAGCCTCGTCCCGTCCGGCGCGCTCGTCCTCGCCCTCGAGATCGCGGTGGACAGCTCCGCCGCGGCGGTCGTCGGGCTCGACGGAAGCGTGGACGGGTGGGTCCGGCGCGAGCGGACCCGCAGTGACGACCCCGAGGAGCGGGCCGCGGGCCTCGCCGGCCTGGCGGCGAGCGTCCTTGGCGACCGGGCGGTCGCGGACATGGTCGGGGTCGCGGTTGCCGTTCCGGGCGTCGTGCGGCGGCGCGACGGGCTCGTCTCCATGGCGCCGAACCTCCGGTGGCGGGACGTCCCGTTCGGCGAGATGGCCGCACGGGCGCTCGGCGTGCCCGGTCATGTCGCCGTGGCCAACGAGGCGGACCTCGCCGCGCTCGCCGAGCTCCACCGCGGCGCCGCGCGAGGCGAGACGGACGTCGTGCTGGTCTCGGGCGCGATCGGCGTCGGCGGCGGCCTGGTCGTCGGCGGGCGGCCGCTCCTGGGGGCGGCGGGATACGGCGGCGAGATCGGTCACATGCCGGTCCACCCGGCCGGTGCGCCGTGCCGCTGCGGCTCGACGGGCTGCTGGGAGACGGAGGTCGGGCTCGAGGCGATCCTCGCCCGCGGTGGCCGCCCGGTCGACGGAGGGCTCGCGGCCCTCGACGACCTGCTGCGCGACGCGGTGGCCGGCGACGCCGCGGCGCTCCGGGCCTTCGACGAGACGGGGGCCTGGCTCGGGGTCGGGCTCGCGGGACTGGTCAACCTGCTGAACCCGCGGCTCGTCGTCCTGGGGGGCGTCTTCGAGACGATCTTCCCGTTCGTCGCGGAGCGTGTCGAGGCCGAGCTGGACCGGCGCGTCCTGCCGGCGCCGCGCGCGCTCGTCCGGGTCGTCCCGGCGAAGCTCGGTGCCGACGCCCCGCTCCGGGGCGCCGCGGAGCTCGCCTTCGAGCCGCTGCTCGCGGACCCCGCCCGGTGGTTCCCCCGCGGCCGCGCGACGGTCGAGCGCAGGAGCGCCTGACCCGATGGCCGCGCTGATGCAGACGATCGACCGCTCGCTCGCCGCGAGCCGGCGATGCCGGAAGGGACGGTGAGCCAGCGTCGACGACGGACAGGAGGGTGATAGCCTAGCGAAGGAAACGGACCGCGATGGGATGGCGGAACCGTTCAGAGGAGGAGTGTTCAACGATGATGATCCGCAAGGTCGCCGCGCTCGCGGCGGCCGCAGGGCTGATCGTGGTGGCGTGCTCGAGCAGTGCCACCCCCGCGCCGAGCGCGGCGCCGTCCGAGTCGGCCGCCGCCGGCGGTGGCGACTGCGTCGTCGGCGTCTCCTGGAACAACTACCAGGAGGAGCGCTGGGCCAAGTGGGATGAGCCGGCCCTCAAGGCCGCCATCGAGGCCGGTGGCGGCAAGTACATCTCGAACGACGCGAAGTCGTCTGCCGAGACCCAGGCCAGCAACGTCGAGAACCTGATCTCGCAGGGCGCCAAGGTCGTCGTCGTCCTCGCGCAGGACGGCACCGCGATCAAGCCGTCCGTTGCTGCCGCGATCTCCAACGGCGTCCCGGTCATCGCGTACGACCGCCTGATCGAGGACCCCCAGGCCCTGTACATCACCTTCGACAACCAGCTCGTCGGCAAGATGCAGGCGCAGGCCGTCTTCGACCTGGTCCCGAAGGGCAACTGGGCGATCATCAAGGGCAACAAGGCCGACGCGAACGCCGACTTCCTGCGCGCCGGTGGCGATGTCGTCATCGCCGACGCGGTGAAGAACGGCGACATCAAGATCGTCGGCGAGACGTACACGGACAACTGGGATCCGGCCAACGCCCAGAAGGAGATGGAGCAGATCCTGACCGCGAACAACAACAAGGTGGACGCGGTCTGGGCCGAGAACGACGGCATGGCCGGCGGCGTCATCGCGGCGCTCGCCGCCCAGGGCCTCGCGGGCAAGGTCCCGGTCTCCGGCCAGGACGGCGACCTCGCCGCCCTCAACCGCGTGGCGCTGGGCACCCAGACGGTCTCCGTCTGGAAGGACGCCCGGCTCCTCGGCAAGGCGGCCGGCGAGGCTGCCATCCAGCTCTGCAAGGACAAGGACATCAAGAAGGTCGCCGGCGTCGTCCAGTTCCAGAGCCCCGGCGGCAACGACATGACCTCGATCTTCCTCACCCCGGAGCCGATCAAGAAGGACAACCTTCAGGTCGTCCTTGACGCCAAGTGGATCGACCAGGCGACGCTCTGCAAGGACGTCCCCGCTGGCACCGTCACCGGTTGCCCGTAGCCACCCGCATCTCGTGACAGCTGCGCCCTGCGCCCGCGGCACCGCCGCGGCGCAGGGCGCTCCCCTTTGATGGATACGGTTCGAGAGGGGCCGTGATGAGCGAGGCCACTGCCGCACCGCCGGCCGCGACCGGCGAACCGACGAGCCGATCGTGGCGCTCGGCGCTCAGCGCGCTCGAGCTCGACACGCGACTGCTGGGGATGATCGGAGCCCTGGCCGTCATCTGGGTCTTCTTCCACATCCTCTCCGGCGGGAACTTCATCACGCCGCGGAACCTGTGGAACCTCTCCGTCCAGAGCTCGTCGATCGCGATCATGGCGACCGGCATGGTCCTCATCATCGTGTCGCGCAACATCGACCTGTCAGTCGGGTCGATGCTCGGCTTCCTCGGCTACACGATGGCGATGGTCCAGGTCCAGTGGCTGCCCAACGCCCTCGGCGTGAGCTACAACGAGCCGTGGATCTGGGTCGTCGCGATCGCCGTCGGGCTCGCCGTCGGCGCGATCATCGGCGGCGTCTCGGGGTTCATCATCGCGTACGGGGGCGTGCCGTCGTTCATCGTCACGCTCGGCGGTCTCCTCGTCTGGCGCGGCCTCATCTTCCGGTACGCACAGGGCCAGACCCTCGCCCCGCTCAACGAGACCTTCCAGCTCCTCGGTGGAGGACCCAAGGGCTCGCTCGGCGACACGATCAGCTGGCTCATCGGCCTGTTGGCGTGCGCAGGCATCGTGTACACGCTCTGGGCCGGTCGGCGGCGCAAGCGCCGCTACGGCTTCCCCGTGCGCCCCCTCTGGGCCGAAGCGCTCGTCGGCATCCTCGGTGCCGGCGCCGTCCTCGTCGCCGTGTGGGTGGCGAACAGCTACCCGTGGCCGGAGGCGCTCGCGGAGCAGTGGTCGCAGGAGACGGGCAACCCGATCCCGCCGGGCGGCATCCCCACCGGCATCGCGATCCCCGTCGTCATCATGCTCGGCGTGGGGCTCGTCATGACGTACATCGCGACCCGCCGACGCTTCGGCCGATACGTCTACGCGATCGGTGGCAACCCCGACGCCGCCGAGCTCGGCGGAATCAACGTGCGCCGCACGATCATGCTCACCTTCGTCCTCATGGGGATCCTCGCGGCGATCAGCGCCGCGGTCCAGACGGCGCGCCTGAACGCCGCGGTGACGAACCTCGGCGTGCAGAACGAGCTGGACGTGATCTCCGCGGCGGTCATCGGCGGCACCTCGTTCGCCGGCGGCATCGGGACGATCCCCGGCGCGATCCTCGGCGCCGTCGTCATGCAGTCGCTGCGGTCGGGCATGCTCCTTCTCAACGTCGATTCTCCGACGCAGGACATCGTCGTCGGGGTCGTGCTCGTCGCGGCCGTCGGCTTCGACTCCTACATCCGACGACGGTCGAGCTGAGCAGGCGGGAGGGACCAGGATGACCACCGCGACATCGGACCTCGCGCCCCAGCCGGCGGCCCGGCGCATCCCGCTCGTGGAGATGCGGGACATCTACGTCGCGTTCGGCGGCGTCCACGCCGTCGAAGGCGTGACCGTGGACCTGTACCCAGGCGAGGTCGTCGGGCTCGTCGGCGGCAACGGTGCGGGCAAGTCCACGCTCATCCGCACGCTGTCCGGCGCCCACCCGGCCGACTCCGGGCAGATCCTCATCAACGGGGAGCCGGCGACGATCCGCAACCCCCGCGACGCGAAGACATACGGGATCGAGACGATCTACCAGACGCTCGCGCTCGCGGACAACATCGACGCCGCCGGCAACGTCTTCCTCGGCCGCGAGCTGCGCTCGCGCGTCGGGTCGCTCGACGACGCGGCGATGGAGGCGGCGACGCGCAGCGTCATGGGACGGCTGAACCCGCGCTTCAGGAACTTCAAGACCGCGGTGAAGTCGCTCTCCGGCGGCCAGCGCCAGTCCGTCGCGATCGCGCGCGCTGTCCACTTCAACGCGAAGATCCTCATCATGGACGAGCCCACCGCGGCGCTCGGGCCGGCCGAGACCGCGCAGGTCCGCGACCTGGTGATGCAGCTGAAGTCGGAGGGGATCGGGATCTTCCTCATCAGCCACGACATCCACGACGTCTACGACCTGTCCGACCGGATCAGCGTCATGCTCCAGGGCAAGCTCGTGGGCACCGTCCGCAAGGACCGGGTCACGAAGGACGAGATCCTCGCGATGATCATCATGGGGAAGCAGCCCGGGGACGTGACGCAGGTCGAGCTCGATGAGCTGCACAACTGAGGCGCGCCGGCGGGCCGTGCGCGCGGACCGGGGACGGAGACGCGCCTGACGCCGGCGGCCCGCGAGGCCGCGGTCAGGCGCGATGGAACGTCGGGGCGAGCGCCGGGTACAGGTCGCGGTAGCGGGCGTGGGCCTCGCGGTACGCCGCGGCGTCCGGGCCCGGCGCCGCGGCAGGCGTCGCGGTCACCGTCGCCGCCACGGCCGCCTGCACCGTCGGGAACCACCCGGCCCCGGTCGCGGCGAGGAGGGCCGCCCCCGACGCGGCCCCCTCGGGCGTGTCCACCGTCGCGATCTCCGCCTCCAGCACGTCCGCGAGGATCCGCCGCCAGACGTCGCTCGCCGTCCCGCCGCCGGAGGCGCGGATCGTGGCCGGCGCCGGCATCCCGGCCGCGACCATCAGGTCCAGCCCGTCGCGCAGGCCGAACGCGACGCCCTCCAGCACGGCCCGCGCGAGGTGCCGCCGCTCGTGCGCCACCGTGAGGCCCACGAACGCGCCGCGCGCGAGCGGGTCCGGGTGCGGGCTGCGCTCGCCGGTGAGGTAGGGGAGGAAGAGGAGCCCGTCACTGCCGGGCGGGGCCGAGCCGGCCTCGTCGGCCAGGTCGCCGAAGGAGACGCCGGGCGCGAGGGCGTCGCGGAACCACCGCAGGCTGCCGGCCGCCGAGAGCATCACGGACATGAAGTGCCAGCGGCCCGGCACCGCGTGGCAGAAGGCGTGCACGCGGCCGTGGCGCTCGTGGATCGGCGCGTCCGTCGCGGCGAAGACCACGCCCGACGTGCCGAGCGAGAGTGCCACCGTCCCGACGTCCACGGCGCCCACGCCCACGCCGTTGGCCGCCTGGTCGCCTCCGCCCGCGACCACCGGGGTCCCGGCCCGCAGCCCCGTCGCATCCGCGGCCGCGGCCGTCACCGTCCCGGTGGCCTCCGGGCCCTCGTGCGTCGGCGGCAGCCAGGCTGGGTCGATCCGCAGGGCGTCGAGCACCTCCGCCGACCAGTCGCGCGCGGCGAGATCGAACAGGAGGGTCCCCGCGCCGTCGGCCTTGTCGGTCGCGTGGACGCCGGTCAGCCAGAGGCGGACGTAGTCCTTGGGCAGGAGCACGTGCGCGATGCGCCGCCAGACGTCCGGCTCCGCGTCGCGGACCCAGACGAGCTTGGGTGCCGTGAAGCCGGTGAGCGCGTCGTTCCCGGTGATCGCGACCAGCCGCTCCGGCCCCACCGCCCGCCGGATCTCGTCGCAGGCGGCGCCGGTCCGCTGGTCGTTCCAGAGGATGGCCGGCCGGAGGACCTCATCGTCGCGGTCGAGGAGGACCGCCCCGTGCATCTGCCCGGTGAGCCCGATCGCCTCGACGTCGCGGCCGTCGGCACCGGACGCGGCCAGGACGGCGCGGATCGCCTGCACCGTCCCGTCCCACCACAGGTGCGGGTCCTGCTCCGCCCACAGCGGTCGCGGGACGTCGTACCCGTACTCTGCGACGCCGACGCCCCGGACGTCGCCCGCGGCGTCGACGAGGATCGCCTTGGTCGCGGTCGTGGACGCGTCGATCCCCAGGACCAGCCCGCCCATCGGGGTCAGCGCTCGCCGACGTTCCAGATGTGGCGGTTGACGATGTTCTCGAGCATCTCCTGCCGGCCGGTCCGGCGCACCGGGTCGATGGCGCCGGCCTCCACCCTGTCGGCGAGGTCGGCGAGCGAGGCCCGACCCTGGAGGATCTCGGCCCCGAGCGGGGCCGACCAGCCCGCGTACCGCTCCTCGCGCATCGCGTCCAGGGTCCCCGCTTCGACCATGTCGGCCGCCACCAGGAGGGCGCGCGCGAGCGTGTCGATCCCCCCGATGTGGGCGTGGAAGAGGTCGGTCCGATCGCTGCTCTGGCGGCGCAGCTTGGCATCGAAGTTGAATCCGCCGGTGCCCAGTCCGCCCCCCCGCAGGATCTCGAACAGCGGGAGCGCAAGGTCCTCGACCGAGTTCGGGAACTGGTCGGTGTCCCAGCCGTTCTGGGGATCGCCGCGGTTCGCATCGATGCTGCCGAGGATCCCGTGCGCCACCGCGTAGGCCACCTCGTGGTGGAAGCTGTGCCCCGCGAGGGTGGCGTGGTTCGCCTCGATGTTCAGGCGGTACTCGCCGTCGAGGCCGTGGCGGACGAGGAAGCCGTGGACCGTCGCGGCGTCGTAGTCGTACTGGTGCTTGGTGGGCTCCATCGGCTTGGGCTCGATCAGGAGCGTGCCCTCGAAGCCGATCCGCGCCTTGTGCTCCGCGACGAGGTGCAGGAAGCGGGCGAGCTGTTCGCCCTCCCGCCGGAGGTCGGTGTTGAGCAGAGTGTCGTACCCCTCGCGCCCGCCCCACAGCACGTAGTTCGTGCCGCCCAGCCGCTGGGTGACCTCGAGCATCATCCGGACCTGCGCCGCCGCGTAGGCGAAGACCTCCGGATCGGGGTTCGTCGCGGCGCCGGCCTGGTAGCGCGGGTGGCTGAACAGGTTGGCCGTTCCCCAGAGCAGGCGCGCCCCCGTCCGCTCCTGGTGGCTCAGCGCTTCGTCTGTCAGGGCGTCGAGATTCGACCGGAAATCCCGGAAGCTGTCGCCCTCGGGCGCGACGTCGCGGTCGTGGAAGCAGTAGTAGGGAACGCCGAGCTTCTCGATGAACTCGAACGCGACGGCGAGCCTCTGGCGTGCCGCGGCCATGGGATCGACTCCGGCGTCGAGCCACGGCCGGTCGAGCGTGCCCAGGCCGAACATGTCACGGCCGTCCCAGCTGAACGAATGCCAGAGGCACACGCCGATGCGGAGGTGATCCTCCATCCGCTTGCCGAGGACGAGCCGGTCGGGCTCGTAGACGGTGAACGCGAGCGGGTCCTTCGAGCCGGCTCCGGCGAACGGCACCCTGCCCTGGACCTCGCTGAAGAACTCGCCGGCCACGCCTGCCTCCTGTCCGCGGTCCGCCCGCTCCCGGCGGCGGTCCCCGCCCCACCACGAGAGCGTACCACCTCGATTTGTGCGAGCGCCGGACAAACCTCTCCGCCGGGGTCGCGGGGTCAGCCGCGGAGGGGCCGAGGGGCAGGGCGCGACGGCGGCCCGCCGGGGCCGGGGGGACGGTCCGGTGGGGCGCGCGGGGTCCGGGGACGCGCGGGGTCAGCCCGCCGAGGGGACGTCCTTCGACCACTGCGGCCACGCGACGACCGTCACGAACCCCTCGCTCTCGTAGAGATGCAGCGCATCCGCGTTGGCCGCGACCACCGAGAGCTCCGCGCGATCGAGGCCTTGGGCGGCGAAGCGCCGCAGCGCCCAGCGGACGAGCACGCGTCCGAGCCCGCGCCCGCGCCACCCCGGGAGCACGCCCACGTGGCCCACGACGCCCACCGCGACGCCCGCGTCGTCCGCCTCGGCGTACGTCCGGACGAAGCCGACCGGTGCCCCCTGTCGATCCTCCGGGGCCACGAGGGCGATCCCGTCCGCCTCGAAGCTGGGCGCAGCATGCGCCCGTGCGACCGTCTCCGTGTCCACGTGGAACCAGGTGGGATGACTCGCGAACGACGCGTTGATCAGGCTCACGTACGCCTCGAGGTCCACGTCCGGTCCGAGCGGCCGCAGGAGCACGCCGGGTGGCGCCGGGAGCTCCAGGAGCCCCCCGAGGCCGTCCCGGCGCATGCGGGTGAGCGTCGCGCGGTAGGTCATCCCCGTCGCGACGGCGAAGCTCCGCGCGGGGGTGTGCCGCGGCGGGTCGCCGCCGCCCGGCACGTACAGCAGGACGTACGGCTCACCCCGCGTGCCCGCCTGGGCCACGGCGGCATCGAGGAGGGCCCGGCCGTGTCCGCGGCGCCGGCTTCCGGGTGCCACCGACAGGTCGTTCGTCCGCGTGGTCAGCGACCCCACCACGACACCGTCCTCCAGGACGACGATCGTGCCGGCCGGATCCTCGGCGACGTCTCCGATGTCCCGTTCGACGTCCGCGCGGGTCACGCCCTCCCAGGCACCCTCCCTGAGGCACGCGTGCCAGATCGCCTCGATCGCGGCGACGTCGGGGCCCCGTGCGGGGCGGACCTCGCGCTCGCTCATGCGACCGTCCTCGGCGCACCCGGGCCGTGGCCCTGCGCGCCCGGGCCGTGTCCGGCGCGGCGATACGACCACCAGGTGGCCAGCAGGCTCGCGAAGTACGTCCCGAGCGTGACGACGCCCGCCGCGCGCGCGACCAGGAAGGCGTACCCGATCATCGCGAACTGGCCGGCATAGAACAGCAGCAGGTACGGTCCCAGCAGCCGCGTCCGGCGGAAGTCACTGTGAAGCACCACGTCGAGCAGGAGCTCGACCACGAGGTACGCCGCGAGGGGCAGCGGAAGCGCGATGGCCCACCACGGGGCGTCGGATACGGCGGCCGCGGCGCTGCACCCCGCGAGGACGAGGAGGAGCACGGCATCGACGGATCCGGCCGCGCGCTCGACCCGGGAGGCGTGCACGACCCGCGAGGCCATGATGGCGACGATGAGCAGGTTGAACGCGTTCGCCGCGACGACCGCGGCGACCGCGACGACCGCGGCGACCTCCGGCGCTCCCGCCTCCACGCTCGAGCCTCCTACCGCGGCGGGCCGTCCCGGATGACGGCCAGGTGCTCGTCCACGGAGCCGCCACGCGGCGTCACCGCGTGGAGCCACCAGGTGGCGCCCGCGTCCGCGAGCTCGCGGCACATCGTCGTCTGCGCGGCACGGCCCGTCCACAGCATGTCGCCTGAGCCGAGGACGTCGTAGGGCGCTGCCGGCAGCCCGGCGTCGGCGCGGAGACCGAGGATCCGTTCCCGGAGGGCGGCGATGTCCTCCGGCTCCGGCGCGCGGTCCGAGCCGTCCTCCGCGTACTTCACCGGATGGACCCCGTCCCAGCGAGCCGCGCGGTACAGCGGCCGATCGTGGCCGATCGTCGCAGCGACCCAGACGGGGATCCGGGGGGACTGGGCCGGCGTGGGGAGGAAGGCGACGTCGTCCACGGTGTAGAACCGCCCGTGGTGGGTCACGGCCTCGCCGGACCAGAGCGCGGCGAGGACGTCCAGGGCCTCGTCGAGCATGGCCGCTCGCGTCGGCCGGTCCGCGGGCTCGCCGAAGCTCGCGAAGTCGTCCTCGGCCGGCTCGCCGAGGCCGACTCCGAGGACGAGACGTCCACCGGAGAGCCGGTCGAGCGTCGTCGTCTGTCGCGCCACGACGGCGGGCCTGCGCCTCGGGAGTGGCGTCACCATCGGGCCGAGGCGCACGCGCTCGGTCGCGAGCGCGACCGCCGCGAGGATCGTCCAGGGGTCTCCCACGGGGAGCCGCCATGCCTTCACGAACGCGAGATGGTCCCAGACGAAGACGCCGTCCCACCCTGCGGCCTCCGCCTCGCGGGCGACGGACGCGACGAGGCGCGGGTCCGCATACTCGGCGAAGTTCCCGATCGACAGCCCGAACCGCATCGCTCGTCTCCACATCCCGGACGCGCCGCCATCGTGGGCCACCACCTCCGCATCCGGCGAGTGCCGGACGGCGCATCACCCTGCATCCTCCGGACCCGACGATCCTCGTTGACAGGCGGTCTGACCGGTGGTAAGTTGCCAGCGTCAACTTGACAGCGGTAAGTCAGGACACGGCATGCGCACGACGTACTCGACCGACACGTACCACCACGGCGACCTGCGCGAGGCGTGCATCGCCGCCGGCCTCTCGCTCCTCGCCGGCGGCGGACCCGACGCGGTCACGATCCGCGGGGTCGCCCGGATCGCCGGGGTGAGCCACACCGCGCCGCTCCATCACTTCGCGGACCGGGACGCGCTCCTCGACGCGATCTCCCAACGCGGCTTCGACCGGCTCCTCGAGCGCCTGGGGGCGGCGGCTGCTGCCGGCGTCACCGGACCGCGGGCGCAGCTCCGGGCCTACGGCATCGCCTACGTGGAGGAGGCGGTCGCGGACCCCGGCCTCTTCGCGCTGATGTTCGGACGGGCCCGCGACGGGATCGGCGAAGAGGCGGGGCATCGGCTGGTCGAGCTCTGCGCCGAGGCCATCGATGCCGACGAGCTGGCTGCCACCGACCCGCAGGTCCTCGCGCTCGTCCTCTGGAGCGCGGTCCACGGCCTGGCGTCCCTCTACGTCTCCCGCTACCTCGGGCAGGGCTTCGTCACCGGCGAGCCCGCCGATGCCCGGGCCGGAGCCGAGCGCGTGCTCGACGCGCTCCTCCGCTCGCTCTCGCCGCATCCGGCCCGCCAGCCGAGCCGCTCCCGCACCGCCGCCCCGAAGGAGGCCCGTTCGTGACCGCTCCCCGCCACATCGTCCTCGGCGCCGGCCAGGTCGGCACCGAGATCGCCCGCCAGCTCGCCGCTGCCGGCGAGCCAGTCGCCGTCGCGACCCGCACCGGGCGCGATCCGGGCATCGCCGGCGTGGTGCCCGCCCAGATCGATGCCACGGACGCGGCGTCCGTCCGGGCCGCAGCCGCCGGCGCGGAGGTCGCGTACTTCGCTGTCCAGCCCGCCTACACCCGATGGGCGGAGGACTTCCCGCCGCTGGTCGACGGCATCATCGGCGGGCTGCGCGGCGGCAGTGCGCGCCTCGTGGTCGTCGACAACCTCTACATGTACGGGCCGACCGGGGGCGCCCCCATCCGCGAGGACCTCCCGTACGCGGCGACGAACCGCAAAGGGACGGCGCGTGCGCGGATGGCCGTGAGTCTCCTCGACGCCGACCGGGCCGGGGACGTCCGGGTCACGATCGGTCGCGGCTCCGACTTCTTCGGGCCGGGCGCCACCGACACCGTGGTCGGCGAGCGGTTCTTCGGGCCGATCGTGGCCGGCGGACGGGCGGACGTCTACGGTCGCCCCGACCTGCCGCACACGTTCACCTACGTCCCGGACTTCGCGCGCGCGCTCATCGAGCTCGGGCGCCACGAGGACGCGTGCGGGCGGGCGTGGCACGTGCCCTCGGCCCCGGCCGTCAGCATGCGTGCCTTGGCGGAGACCGCCGCCGCGGCGGCGGGGAAGCCCCTCCGCACGCGGACGGTCGGCCGGATGTCGCTCCGCCTGGCCGGGCTGTTCATCCCCGAGGCGCGCGAGATGATCGAGATGGCGTACGAGTTCGAGGAGTCGTACGTGGTGGACGACTCGGCGATCCGGGCGGCCTATGGGCTCACGCACACGCCGCTCGACCGGTCGGTCGCCGATACCGTGGCGTGGTACGCGGCGCAGGCGGCGGAGAGCGCGCGCGCCAGCTGAGACCGGCGTCGGGCCCGCTCGGGCCGGCTCGTGCCCGTCCTCTCGGCGCGGCCCCGTCTCGCCCGGACGCCTCCGACGCACGCAGGAGGTCGCGCCGGGACCATTGGCGGGGTGACGCGCCCGCGTCGCCCGGTAGAGTCGGGGGCATGGAGCGTCCGTCGACGGGCCCTGTGCAGGCGCGCGGCGCCGATCACCAGGCCGGTGGGCCGGGCGATCGCGTCTCGGCGGAGATGCTCTCCTTCACGCGCGTCACCACGCTGATCGTGGCCGCCTTCGCGGCGGTGGAGGCGGTCGCCGTCGTCCTCGGGCTGTTCGCGCGGCCGCTGGCCCCGTTCATCCTGGCGACGACGGCTGGCGGCCTCGCGCTCGCCTGGCTCGTGGCGCTGCGGGGCAGGGGGTGGCTGGCCGTCTGGATCGCCGTCGCGTCCTTCGTCTGGGCCGCGTTCGCCGGCGTCATCGCCCTGCCCACGTACTTCGTCACCATCATCGCCATCCCGGCTGCCGCCTCGCTGACCGCCGTCCCGTTCCTGCGCGGCCGACGGCTCGTCGTGATGGTCTCGCTCCTCTGGGTCGTCGCGATCGCCGCCGGCGGCATCGGCCTGGCGCTCCACCCGCCTGCGGGCTCGGATGCGATGGGTATCGCGGCCGCCGTCCTGTCGCTCGTGATCGTGGCCGGCGTGGCCGGCTACCAGCTGGCCCGGGTGAGCCAGGCGTTCCGCCGGGACGCCGACGTCGCGCGCATGTCGGAGGCCAAGTACCGCGCCCTGTTCGAGGACACGCCCGTCGCGACGCTCGTCTTCGACCCCGAGACCCTGCGGATCCTCGCGACCAACGCGGCCGCCGCCCGGATGTACGGGGCGACCCGCGAGGAGCTGCTGGCGATGACGGCGCGCGACCTGGTCGACCCGGCGACGTTCGGCCGCTTCGACGCGATGCGGGACCGCTTCCGCTCGGACGACCAGATCTCGCTGCCTCCCGCGGCGCGCCACCGACGCCTGGACGGCGCGGTCATCGACGTGGATGGCGCGTCGATGCTCTTCCCCTTCGACGGCCGGCCGGCCCGCCTTGCGGTGCTCCTGGACGTCACCGAGCGGCGCCGTCTCGCCGAGCAGGTGGCCGACGCTGCGGCGCGGCTGGACGAGGCCCAGGCCGTCGCCCACGTCGGCACGTGGGGGATCGATGCGGGCCCCGACGGCGACGTGGAGTCGGGCTCGCTCCGCTGGTCGGCCGAGGCACTGCGCATCCTGGGTCTCCCCGCCGAGACGGGACCCGTCCGGCCGACGTTCTTCTACACGCTCGTCCACCCGGACGATCTCGACCTGGTCCGCGGGGCGTCGCGCAGCACCGTCCGGCGCGGCACGCCGTACGACGTGGAGCACCGCGTCGTACGTGCGGACGGCGACGTGCGGCTGGTCCACGAGCGTGGCGACGTGGTCCGCGGCGAGGACGGGCGCGTGATCCGCTTCGTCGGCACGATCGAGGACGTCACCGAGCGACGCGAGCTCGAGCGCCGTCTCGAGGCGGCGCAGCGCCTCGAGACCATCGGACGCCTGGCCGGCGGCGTGGCGCACGACTTCAACAACCTCCTGCTCGTGATCTCCGGGAACGCGGAGATCGCGCTCGAGGAGCTCGGCCCGGACGCCCCGGCGCGCGAGCCGGTCGAGGCGATCGCATCCGCGGCAGCCCGGTCCGCGACCATCACTCGCGAGCTGCTCGCCTTCGCCCGGCGCCAGCGCATCGATCCCCGGCCGATCCGGCTCGATGCAGCCGTGGACGACGTCCTCCCGGCCCTGCGCGACCTCATGCCCCCGGGCGTCACACTGGCGGTCGCGCACGACGCCGCGTCCCCGGTGGTCGTCGCCGACCGCGCCGCGATCGAGCGCATCCTCGTCAACCTGGCGACGAACGCGCGCGACGCGATGCCCGACGGCGGGACGCTGACGATCGCCACGGGGTGCCGCAGCCTCACGGACGGCACCGCACGCGGCGTCCTGACGGTGGCGGACTCCGGGATGGGGATGGCGCCCGAGGTGATCGAGCGGGCATTCGAGCCGTTCTACTCGACCAAGCGCGAACCCGACGGCTCTCCCGTGGTCCGGCTCCAGGGCGGCTCCGGCCTGGGGCTCGCGATCGTGGCAGCCCTCGTCCAGGACGCCGGCGGCACGATCGAGGTGGAGTCGCGGGTGGGGCATGGCTCGACGTTCCGCGTCCTGCTCCCCGTGGCCGGGGCGTCGCCGCCTGCCGAAGCGACACCGGCGGCCGCGGGCCGGCCGCGCCGGCGCGGGCGGATCCTGGTGGTCGAGGACGACCCGGGCGTCGGTGCGTTCGTGCGCGCCGCGCTCGCGTCGGCCGGTCACGACACTGTCGCGGTCGCCAGCGCCGACGAGGCGTGGGAGCTGCTCGCGCCGTCGGGGACCGCGATGAGGGACGACGCAGGTGCGCGGGGCGGCGCAGGCGTCGCGGGCGACGAGGACGATGCGGCGGCGGCCGGCGCGGCCGCGGGAGGCGGCGATGGAGCCGCCACGGCCGCCACGGCGATCGCCGGAGGGTTCGACCTGGTCGTCTCGGACATCGTCATGCCCGGGATCGGCGGCGCCGAGCTCGCGAGGCGGATCGCCGCTCGACGGCCGCGGATCCCGATCGTCCTGATGTCCGGCTACGCGGACGAGGTGGAGGCGCTGACCGCGGCGGCGAGCCCGGTCGCGTTCCTCGACAAGCCGTTCACACGGGCCGCGCTCCTCGACGCGGTGGACCTCGCCCTTGCCGGGACGCCCGCGGACGACCCGTCCGGGCCCGATGCGCCCGCGCTCGGCGGCGCCGGGCTCCCCGTGGAGGCCTGAGCCGCCGGTCAGCGGGTGAAGGCGACGTCGGTGACCAGCACCGCCCCGCGCTGCGTCCGGTCGAAGACGAGCTCCAGGCGTGCGATGCGCGACAGGTCCACGCCGCGGAATCGCGAGAGCGGGACGCGCACCGTGCCCAGGACGGTCAGGGTGGGCCAGGACCGGACGGCCGGCTCCGCGCTCGAGAGCGCGACCGTCGCCCGTCGGCCGGACGCGTCGACGAGCGCGATGCTGAACGGTCGTGCACTGCCCGCCCCGTTGAGCTCCGGGTCCGCCTCGGGGGGCGTCGGCGCCACCGACAACGTCACGGCGTCGGCCCGGCGCAGGTCCACCGGGCGCGGGGCGAGCGCGAGCGCGAGGCGTCCGCCGGGGGCGCTCCAGCCGACACGGAGCTCGTCGGCGGCCTGGGCCTGCGGAGGCCACGCGGGCGGGCACGCATCGGACCGGCCGTCGGTCCCTGACCCTTCGCCGCCTTCGTCGGCGGCGCCGGGCCGGCAGAGTGCGAGGTAAGCGAGCCCCGCCGACGAGATGCGCCCGCCGCCCGCCGTCTGCGCGAGGTCGTAGGGCGAACCCGCGAGCGGCGCGATGTCGATCCGCCGAGCCGTCGGCTCCTGGGCGCGGGCCGTCACCGGCACCCCGGCGATCGCGTCGGGCGGCCGGGCATCGACGCCGAGCGCGGCCAGGGCGCCGGCATCACCCAGCATCGTCCCGCGGAGGAAGCTCGCGACGATCGCGGCCCCGACCGCCTCCTGGCGCCCGCGCGAGAGCCGCGCCTCCGAGCCGGGGTCGCAGCCTCCCGCCGGGTCGACGGGGAAGGTCCCGGCGGCGGCGAGCCCCCATTCGTCGGGCCACACCCCGTTGAAGAAGTCGTGGTTGGCGCCGTGCACCGCGACCTGGAGGAGCGGCTGCGTCCGGGCCGAGTTCCGCGCCCGGTCGAAGAAGTGGGCACCCTGCAGGTCCGAGACGTCCCCGTCGCACGTCGGGAGGACGACGGCGAACGGGACCGTGGCAGGGACGACGCGGTCGGCGAAGTCGGTCGGCGCCAGCGCGACGAGCGCGCGGACCCGGTAGGTGCGGGGCCCGTCGAGGAGGCTGGCCCAGACGACGCCCTCGCCTCCGCGCGAGTGGCCCACCAGCCCCACGTCGGCTGCATCGACCCGGCCCGCGAGCCGCACGCCGAAGTCGACGCCCGGATCCGTCTCCCCGGCCCCGGCCCGGACCAGCCGCCGGACGTGTGCGTCCACGATCCGCGCCCGCAGGTCCATCCAGGTGGAGACCCCGGCCTCCGCGCCGTCCGGGAAGGGTCGGGCGGTGTGGTCGAACGGCGCGACCGGCCGGCCGTCCACGCTGACGACGAGGAACCCGTCTCCCGCGAGGCGCTCGGCGAGATAGCGGTAGCCGGTATGCGACTCGACAGGCTCCCAGCCGGGCAGGCACGGGAAGTCGGACGAGGACATCCCGTCGGGCCCCTCGGCGCACGACTGGTGCGCGCCGTGGAGGATGACCACGACCGGGAGGGGCCCACGGCTCCCGGCCCGAAGGGTGATC
>JAKOQS010000252.1 GCA_029778235.1 Chloroflexota bacterium
ACCCGGTCCTGGGCGCTCGCGTCGCTGGTCCCGCTGCTGCCGGTCGCCATCCCGGCCACGCCGAGGTAGACCACGATGAACACGATCGGGAGCAGGAACGCGCCGATCAGGGCGCTGCGATCCCGTGCGAGGATCTGCAGGTCCTTCCAGGCGATGCTCAGCATGGCGATCGTCCCGCCCGATCCATCCGGCGCCTACTCGCGCAGCTTCTTGCCCGTGAGGTGCAGGAAGACGCTCTCCAGGTTCGGCTCGAAGATCTCGATCGAGGTGAAGCCGACGTCGCGCTCGTTGAGGTAGCCGACCACCTGGACCAGGGCGTCCTGGCTGCGCCGCGTCTCGATCTTCACGACGGGCCCGGCGGGCTTCGCGTCCACGGGCCCGCCCTCGTCGGAGGTGGGCGCGATGGCCGCGGCCGCCACCCCGGCCGTCGGGGACGGAGGCGGGGCCACGAGGGTCACGGCCGTCACGGCCGGCAGCGCCCGCATCGCGGCGAGCATCTCGTCGTCGAGGCGCTCCAGGCCCATCTGGATCACGCCGCCGCCGAGCATGGCGATCAGGTTGCGGATCGTGTCGAGCGCGATGATCCGGCCCTCGTCGACGATCGCCGCGCGGGTGCAGAGGAGCTCGACCTCCTCCATGTAGTGGCTCGTGTAGATGATGCTCATCCGCCGCTCGCGGTTGAGCTTCAGCACGCTCTCGAAGATGTGGTTCCGGCTCTGCGGGTCCACGCCCACGGTGGGCTCGTCGAGGAACAGCAGGCGCGGCTGGTGGACCAGGCCGGCGGCGATGTTCACGCGCCGCTTCATCCCGCCCGAGTACTTCTCGATGGGCTCGTTGGCGCGGTCCGTCAGGGCCACGATCTCCAGGACGTCGTCCACGCGCTCGCGGAGCTCGCGCCCGCGCAGGCCGTAGATCCGGCCGAAGAACTGGAGGTTGGCGCGCGCGCTCAGGGTCGGGTACAGCGCCAGGTCCTGCGGGACCAGCCCGTTGATGCGCTTGACCTCGGTCGGCTCCGCGCGGAGGTCGTGGCCGCCGATGCGCGCCGTGCCGTCCGTCGGCTCGAGCACGCTCGTGAGCATCGAGATCGTGGTCGTCTTGCCGGCTCCGTTCGGCCCGAGCAGGCCGAAGACCTCGCCCTCCTCGACCGCGAAGCTGATGCCGTCCACGGCGACGTGCTCGCCGTACCGCTTGACCAGGCCCTCGGCCTCCAGGATCGGCGGCATCCTGCGCCCTCCCGCTCCGCCGGCGGTGCCCCCCGATCCCCCGTGCCCCGACCGTGCACCGACGGTGCGCGCGACGCCAGTGGCGTTCGTCACTTCGGATGGCCGGAGGCGGTGCATCCGGAGTGCAGCGGCTCGCGCGCCCCTTCTCGGGGGCGGCTGCGGCGGGGTCCCGGCCCGGCCCTCGGCCGCGGCCGGGCGGCGGGTCCCGGCTACGCCCCTCGGCGGCGGGCGTTCACGCGGCGGCCCCGGGCGGTGCCCTCGCCCGGGGCGCCCGGGAAGGCGCCGGCGAGCGTCTCGGCAGTGGGCTCCGGCGCGGGCGGGATCGTCGGCAGCTCGGTCTGCTCCTCGAGCCCCGACAGGATGATCCGCCGCATCTCCGCCTCGACGGCCGGGTCCGTCTCCACGGGGCGGTAGCGGGCGAGGCGACGGTCCACCTCGTCGCACGCACGCGCGTACGTGTCCTTCCCGCCGGCCTTGAGCCAGTTCTCGCGGTTGTCGCGGTCGATGACGGGCGACGGCAGGTACATCTCGGCCGGCCAGTGGGCGGTGGTGTGGTCGGCCATGATCAGGTGCTGGTCGGCCATCAGGCGGTCCACCAGGCCCTGCACGGGCAGGTCGTCCGCG
>JAKOQS010000253.1 GCA_029778235.1 Chloroflexota bacterium
GCCGCGGCCACCCTCGCACGCAGCGGGAGCCTGTGACGCGCGGCCGGCGCGCGGACCACGTGGACCGCGCCGAGCTGCCGCCGCGGCCGACCTGCGCCGATGCGTCCCGGGAAGGACCTCGTGATGGATGGCCTCCGTGGGTCGCGGCGAGCGGCAGGGTCGACCGCCGTCGGGTGCGTCATCGTCCTTCTCGTCGTGGGTTGCGGGGCGGGAGGGGCGACGCCCGCGCCGTCCCTCCTCGCGTCGCCGGTCGGCACGGCGTCGACGCCGACCGCGCCGCCACCGGCGACCGCGACCGCGACCCTGCCTCCCGGCACGTCGCCTGCGGTCACCGCGCCGGCCGTGACCGCACCCCCCGGCTCCCCCACCGGATCTCCGGCCGCCGCGCTCCCGGTCCGCCACATCGCGGACGTCCCGTACATGCGCAACCTCATGCCCGCGTCCGCCGTGGGGCTGGAGCCGGGGGCGGACGTCCTGCTGGACATCTACGCGCCCGACACGGGCGGGCCCTGGCCGGTCGTCGTCTGGGCGCCGGGGGGTGAGCTGAAGCGAAGCTTCGGATCGACCTTCGGGGAGGAGCTCGCGTCCCGCGGGGCCGTCGTGCTGCTCGTCGACACCGCCCATGGGATGACGCCGGATCAGCCTGTGCTCGGTGCCGCGTCGCGATACTCCGTCGAGGAGGCGTCCTGCGCCGTCCGCACGGCGCGCGCCGTCGCACCGGCGTACGGCGGGGACCCGGAGCGCGTCGTCTGGTCCGGCTACTCGTTCGGCGGCGTCGTCGGGTTCGAGCTCGCGCTCGCGGACCCGGACTGGGAGCACATGTGGACCGAGTACGCCGCGACGCACCCTGAGCTCGGGCCCACCGTCGAGTGCCTGACGAGCGGCGGCTCGGACCGGATCGACGCGATCGTCACCGCCGGGAGCGGCCGCGCCGCCGAGATGTGGGCCGGCGTCTACGACTCGGACCCCGAGCTCCGGGCGTTCACGGGCAGCGTGTCGCACGTCGGGAACAACCCGTCCCTCGTCGTGCGGCAGGTCCACGGCGACCCGGACCCGGAGCAGCCGTTCGCCGTCGCGCAGAACCTGTCGCGGGAGCTGGTGGCAGCCGGGTACGACGCGACGCTCACGCGGGTGGACCTCGGCGGCCATGCCCCCTTCTTCCCGCAGGTCATCGAGCTGATCCTCGGGATCGTCGGGTCGGCGGGGTGGTAGGCGGGCGAGCCGCGGACGGCCAGCCGCGGCGCCCCGGTGCCGTTTCCCCGACGGACGCCTCTGGTCACGTGGTGTAGGGGTCGTGCATCCTGCCGGGAAACCAGGCGCCGGCGTCCGTCCGGCGCGTCACGATGGCACGAGACGCCGCGCGCCCGCGGCACGAGCACGGAGCAACGCCGGATGACCGATCACAGGACTCGCAAGGTGGCCGTCGTCGCGATCGGCGGCAACTCCCTCATCGCGGACGGCGCGCACCAGACGGTTGAGGACCAGTACGCCGCCGCGCGGGAGACGACCCGGCACATCGCCGACATGGTGCAGGCGGGCTGGGACGTGGCGATCGGTCACGGCAACGGGCCGCAGGTCGGCTTCATCCTCCGCCGGTCCGAGATCGCGCACCGGGTGGAGGGGATGCACGAGGTCCCGCTCGACGTCTGCGGCGCGGACAGCCAGGGCGCGATCGGCTACGCGCTCCAGCAGAACCTCCAGAACTGGCTGTTCCTGCGCGGGATCCACCGGGACGTCGCCACGATCGTGACCCAGGTGCTCGTCGACCGGGAGGACCCGGCGTTCCGGAAGCCGACCAAGCCGATCGGCGGCTTCATGGACGAGGAGGAGGCCAGGCGCCGCGAGGCGACGATGGGCTGGTCCGTGGTGGAGGATGCCGGCCGCGGCTGGCGGCGGGTCGTCGCGTCGCCGCTGCCGAAGGAGGTCGTGGAGCTCGACACCGTGAAGGCCCTGCTGGACGCGGGAGTCATCGTCATCACGGTCGGGGGCGGGGGGATCCCGGTCATCGACCCCGGGAACGGCGTGTACGAGGGGACCGCTGCCGTCATCGACAAGGACTACGCGAGCAGCCTCCTCGCCCAGAGCATCGGCGCCGACCTCTTCCTCATCTCGACCGCCGTGGAGAAGGTCGCGCTCGACTTCGGGAAGCCGGAGCAGCGCTGGGTGGACCGCATGACGCTGTCCGAGGCGAAGCGCTACCTCGACGAGGGGACGCACTTCGCGCCCGGCTCCATGGCGCCGAAGATCCAGGCGATCGTCCGGTACCTCGAGGCCGGCGGGAAGCACGCGATCGTCACGACCCCGGAGAACATCGGCCGCGCGCTGCGCAACGAGACGGGGACCCACATCGTCCGCGACCGCGGGCGGCGGCACGCGCCGGCGCGCTGACGCGACGCGGGCCCAGGGCGGACCGCCGCGGCGCGAGCATCGCCTCCCTACGGCGTCGGGGGCGTGGCCGCGGGCGGGTAGGAGTCGGCGGGGAGCGGGGTCGCGCCCGCGTTCGGCGCCGTCGTCGGGCTCGGGGAGGCACCGGGCGAGCCGCTCGGCGTCGGGCTCGGCGCCGGCGGCGGCGGGTCGATGACGTCGAGGAGCGCCTCGACGACGCGGTCCGGGTCCCAGCGGTCCTGGTTCGTCAGGACCGCCACGCTCACGCCGAGCTCGGGCACGTAGCGCAGGCTCGACCGGAAACCGGCCAGACGGCCGGAGTGGCCGACCGTCAGGCGGTCCCCGACCAGGCGCCGGCCGACGCCGAGGCCGTAGTCGGCGGCGCCGCCTGCTGCCGCGGACCCGTCGAAGGCGAGCATCGTCGCGAGCGAGTCGGGCGTGAGGGCCGACCCGCCGTAGAGGGCGAGCCCCCACCGCGCGAGGTCGCGCGCGGTCCCGGCCACGGCCCCGGCCGCCCCGGCCGCGGACGTGACCGAGGTGAAGGGCATGACGCGGGTGCCGTCGCTCCAGGGAATGGCCTTCGCCGTGCGGGAGAGCGAGGCGAAGTCGTAGCCCTTCGCGATCGGGGCCTTCGTCGTCTCCGCGACCTGCAGGTAGAGCGATCTCAGGCCGGCCGGTTCGATGAGTCGCGAGCGCAGCAGGGCCGGGTACGGGGCGCCCCCCGCCCGTTCGGCGATCAGGCCGAGCAGGAGGTAGTTGGTGTTCGAGTACGACCAGGCGTCGCCCGCGATGAAGAGCGGCTTCTTGACGAAGGCGAGGACCTCGTCGGGCTGCCAGACGCGCTTCTTCGAGGCACGCAGGCGCGCATCGAGCGGCAGGCTGTTGAAGTAGTCGTAGAGCCCGCTCGTCTGGGCCAGGAGGGTCCGCACGGTCACGAGCTGGCGCCGGGCGGGCGTCGTCCCCAGGAACGACTTGTCCGCGTACTCGGGCAGCCAGCGGATGACGGGGTCGTCGACGCCGAGCAGGCCGTCCTCCGCCAGGCGCAGGATCAGCGCCGCGGTGAGCGTCTTGGTCACGCTGCCGAAGGCGAACGCCGTCTCCGTCTTCACCCCGGTCTTCTTCGCCACGTCGCTGACGCCTGCGTGACCGTTCCACATCGTGCCGTCGGCGAACGCGATCGAGGCGGAGACGCCCGGGATCCCGTACCGCCAGCGGGCCTTCGCGAGCGCGTCGGCCAGCGCCTTGGACGTGGCCGCGTCCGGCGGCGGGAGCGGCGAGGCGGGCGGGCTGCCCAGGCCGGGCGGCAGGGCGGCCAGCGCGGCGCCGGGCGGCTGGGATCCTGCCGCGGCGGCCGGCGCGGCGGACGGCCCGGGTGCCGGGCGCGAGGTGGCGCCCGCGACTCCGCCGGTGCCGTGCCCGGAGATCGAGAACGAGGCGCCGACGATCCCGGCGACCACGCCGACGGCGCAGGCGACGAGGAGCAGCCTGCGCAGGCCGCCGTCGCGGAGCGGGCGCGGTCGGGACACGGACGCGGCACCCACGGCCGAAGGCACGACGCTCACCGGAAGCTCCTGGCCGAGGAGGAGGCGGTCACCGGTGACTCCCGGCCGACGAGGGGGCGCTCACCGGCCGACGGGCGGCGCTCACCGGCCGCCCTCGGCCCCGAGGATCTCCCCGAGCTCGTGTGGGGGCGTCTCCTCGAGCTGGTCGTACCGGCAGTCGGCCGGCGAGCGGTCGGGCCGCCACCGGACCAGCTGCGTCGCGTGGCGGAAGCGCGGGCCCTGCAGGTGGTCATAGCCCACCTCGACGACGCGCTCGGGAGCGATCGGCTCCCAGTCGAGCGATCGGCCCCGGCTCCAGCGGCTCTGCGCGCCCGGGTAGCGGATCGGCTCCCCCGCCTCGTCGCGCGGGATCCACGGGTGCGGCGCGTCGGGCGGCAGCCGGAGCGGGCCCAGCTCCGCGGCCAGCGCGAGCCGGCGCTCCCGGCTGAACCCCGACGCCACCCCGACGTGGTGGAGTTCGCCGGCGGCGTCGTGCAGGCCCAGCAGGAGCGAGCCCACCATCGTCCCGGGCCCGTCCTTGTGCCAGCGGAACCCGCCCACGACGCAGTCGGCCGTGCGCGCGTGCTTCACCTTGACCATCGACCTGCGGCCGGGCTCGTAGGCGCCATCGAGCCGCTTCGCGACGATGCCGTCGAGGCCCGCACCCTCGAATCGCTGGAACCAGTCGAGCGCCGTCGCACGATCGGCCGTCGCGGGCGTCACGTGCACGGGCGGACGCGCGGACGCGAGCGCGGCGACGAGCCGCTCTCGGCGTTCGGCCAGCGGCCGGCCGCGGAGATCGTCGTCGCCCTCCGCGAGGAGGTCCCACGAGACGAACGACGCGGGGGTCGTCGCGGCCAGCATCGCGACGCGCGAGGCCGCGGGGTGGATGCGCTGGAGCAGCGCGTCGAAGTCGAGCCCCATCGGCGCATCCGGCGTCGCCCGCCGCGCGATGACGATCTCGCCGTCGACCACGCAGCGGTCCGGGAGGCTGGAGCGCAGCGGGGCCGCGAGCTCCGGGAAGTAGCGATCGAGCGGCTTGAGGTCGCGGCTCTGGACGAGGAGCGCTTCGCCGTCGCGGAACACGACGGCCCGAAAGCCGTCCCACTTCGGCTCGAAGAGCCATCCGGGGCCGTCGGGGATCTCGGGCGAGAGCGCCGCCAGCATCGGCTCGAGCGGCGGCGTGAACGGGAGCGCCACGACCCCATGCTACCCCGGGACGCGCGAACCGCCCTCCGGCGGGCCTCGGATCCCGCGACTGGCCGCGGAGCGACGGACCCTGCGGCGGGGACGCCGACCGGCTGGGCATCGGGCCGCGGGGCGCCGGCCGGGCCGGGCAGGACGGGCCGCGGCGCCGCCCCGTCCTGTCCCCCGGCCCCGCCAGCCGTGTCAGCCGGGCGTGTAGGGCACGTACTCCGGGTACCAGATCGCTGCGTCGACCGCCGCCTCCAGCTGGTCGTCGTGGTAGGCGCGGCCGGTGCCCGCGTCGCGGGCGTACCGGACGACCGCGAGCGTGATCGCCCGCGACACTTCCCGGAGGTCGTGCGCCGGCGGGTAGAGCGCGCCGGTGGCGAGACGCTCCTCCGAGACATGTTCCACGAGCGTCCGGGCGGCGACGATGAAGAGCTCGTCGGTGATCTCCCGGACCTCCGAGACGATCGCACCCATGCCCACGCCGGGGAAGATGAACACGTTGTTGGCCTGGCCGATGACGTGGGTCGCCCCTGCGTGCTCGACCGGGGCGAACGGGCTTCCCGTCGCCACGAGCGCGCGGCCGTCGGTCCACGCGAGGATGTCGGCCGGCTGCGCCTCGGTCTTGTCGGTCGGGTTCGAGAGCGGCATGACGACGGGGCGATCGACGTGCTTCGCCATCTCGCGGATGGTCTCTTCGGTGAAGGCGCCCGGCTGCCCGCTGGTGCCGATGAGGAAGTGAGGCCGCACCGCACGGACGATCTCGGTGAGGTCCGCGGTCTGGCCGGGGAGCCCGATCAGCGCGGAACCCTCCGGCGTCTGCGCGACCTCCTGCTTGTCGTCGTCGAGGCCCTCGCGATCCGAGCGGACGAGGCCGTGCGAGTCGGCCAGGACGATCGCGCGCCGGATCTCGTCGTCGGGCACCCCCTCCGACCGCATCGCGGCGCGGATCGTCCGCGCGATCCCGATGCCGGCCGCGCCCGCCCCGAGGAGGACGAATCGTTGCGCCGAGATCGGCTCGCCCTTGAGGCGGCACGCCGCGAGGATGCCGGCCGTGACGACCGCGCCGGTCCCCTGGATGTCGTCGTTGAAGCTGGCGATCCGGCGGCGGTATCGATCGAGGAGCCGGATGGCGTTGTGCTGCTTGAAGTCCTCCCACTGGAGGACGGCGTGCGGGAAGACCTCGAGGATCGCCTCGACGAACTCCTCCACCAGGTCGTCGTACTGGCGGCCCCGCAGGCGCGGATGGCGCCATCCCAGGTAGTAGGGGTCGTCGAGGAGCGCCTGGCGGTCGGTCCCGACGTCGAGGGAGACGGGGAGCGTGTACGCCGGGTAGATGCCCGCGCCGGCCGTGTAGAGCGCGAGCTTCCCCACCGGGATCCCGATGCCGCCGCAGCCCTGGTCGCCGAGGCCCAGGATCCGCTCGTTGTCCGTGACCACGATGAGTCGGACCTCGTCGCGGGCGGCGTTCCGGAGGACGGTCGCCACCCGGCCCGCGTCGTCCGGCGTCACCCAGATGCCGCGGGAGTACCGGAGGATGTGGCTGAAGCGCTGGCACGCCTGGCCCACGACCGGCGTGTAGACGATCGGCATGAACTCGTCGAGGTTCTCGATGAGCACGCGGTAGAAGAGGGTCTCGTTGCGGTCCTGCAGCGCCGCGAGGCCGATGTACTTCTCCAGCGGATCCACCTTGCGGCGGACGTGCTCGAGCTCGAGCTCCACCTGCGCGCCGATGTCGAGGACCTGGGGCGGGATGAGGCCCACCAGCCCGAGCGCCTTGCGCTCCTCCAGGTCGAACGCCGAGTCCTTGTTCAAGAGCTCGTCGGAGAGGAGCTCCGCGCCGCGGAGCGGGATCGTCGCAGGCTGGCCGAGACGTGCCGCTGCGTGCGCGGCCCTGAGCGGGCTCATCGAAGATCGCCTCCCTGCCCGCGCGCGGCCGCGACCGGCCGGCGGGCGTGCCGACGGCGGTCCCCCGACACCCCGTGCCCGGGGACCGCCGATCCGTTGGTCGTCAATGCGTGATGACGACGGTCGCCGTCGTGTGCGTCGCGACGTGCTCGGAGACGCTGCCCTGCAGGACGCGGCCGATCGCCGACAGGCCCCGCGACCCGATCACGATCGTGTCGAACCCACCCTCGCTGGCGATGTGCTCGATCGTCTTGGCGGGATCGCCGGCGGGCTCCATGAGGTCCGCCTCGATGCCCTTGGCGCGGAGCAGCTTGCTGGCCTCGGCCAGCTCCCGGGCGTGCACGGGGGCGTCGTCCCACGGGTCGGGGCCGCCGGCCTTGCCGATGTGGGTGGGGACGACGCTGACGACGCTGAGGCTCGCACCGAACGTGAGGGCGAGCTCGGCGGCGGTGTCGAGCGCGTGGTGAGCGGGCTCGCCGCCGTCATACGCAAGGAGGATCTTCTTCATCTCCGCTCGACTCCCTTCGCCGGCGCGGCACGGCCCGACCGCCGACCGGCACCGCACAGCGTGGTCCGGCGGTCGCGCGGTGTCTGCGGCGATTCCGCCCGCAGCCCGGTGACGGACGGCCCGCCGCGCCGCGGGCGGGTCGGCCCGCCGCGCCGGGACCTCGCAGGACGCTGCCGTGCCGACAGGCCCGGGAAGCCGACGAGCCCGCCCCGGCGGACCGGGACGGGCTCGTCGCGATGCGGAGACGGAAGGTCAGCTCTCGTCGGCGGCCGACTCCGCGCCCTCGGCCTCGACCGCGGCGCCCTCCGCGCCCTCGGCCTCGACCGGGACCTCGACGGCCTCGACGCGCGGCGCCTGGACGCGGACGATCATCTCGTCCGGATCGGTCAGCACCGTGACGTCGGCCGGGACCGCGAGGTCGCGGACGTGGATGGAGCCCTCGAAGTCCACGAGGCTCTCGACCGGGACCTCGAAGCGCTCGGGGAGGTTGGCCGGGAGCGCCTTGACCTTGACCGACTCGACGAGGTGGAGGAGCGTCCCGCCGTGGTCGCGCACCGCGGGCGCCTCGCCCGTGGTCACGACCGGGATGTCCATCGTGATCTCCTCGGTCATCTTCACGAGGAAGAGCTCGGCATGGAGCATCTTCCGGGTGACCGGGCTCACCTGGACGTCGTGGATGAGGACGGGGTGCGCCTTCTTCCCGTCGACCGAGAGGTCCACGAGCGTCGAGCCCGCGATCCGGCGCCGGAGCAGCTCGAAGTCATGGCTGTCCACCGTCACCGGGACGGACGGCTTCCCGTGGCCGAAGACCACGGCGGGGAGGCGGCCGGCGCGGCGGAGGGCGGCGACCTTCTTCCCGAGGACCTCGCGCGATTCGGCGGCGAGGGTGGGGCGGGAGCTGCTCACGATTCGACCTCTTGCGGTGCGCGCCCGCGCGTGTCGCGACGGAACGGTGTGGCGACGTTCGGGCGCCCGGCGAGCGCGCCGAAGGGCGCGCGCTGGGCGCGCGGGACGGGGCCATACGGTACCACACGGGGCCTCACGGTCACCACGCGGGCGTTCGGACGTATCATCCCGGCGACATGGCAGCCACCATCCTGATCGTCGAGGACGAGTACGCCGTCGCGCGAGGGGTCCAGTACGCGCTCCAGCAGGAGGGCTACGAGGTCCTCATCGCCCGCTCCGGCGAGGAGGGACTCGACGTCGCCACCAACCAGGCGCCGGACCTCATCGTGCTCGACGTCCGGCTGCCCGGCATCGACGGCTTCGAGACGCTGCGGCGCATCCGCGCGGCCGGATCCAAGGCGCCGATCCTGATCCTGACGGCCCGCGACGACGAGGTGGACAAGGTCATCGGCCTGGAGCTCGGGGCGGACGACTACCTCACCAAGCCGTTCAGCCTGCGCGAGCTCATGAGTCGCATCAAGGCGCTGCTGCGGCGGGCCTACGGCGACCTCGCCGACGCCGCGGGCGGCCGGGTGATCCGGCACCGTGACCTCCTCATCGACCTCGAGCGCCGCCGCGTCCAGCGCGGTCATCGGCGGATCGGCCTGACCGCGACCGAGTTCGAGATCCTGCGCCACCTCGCCAGCCGGCCCGGCCGCGTCTTCTCGCGGCGCGAGCTCCTCGAGCTCATCCGCGACTACGAGGCGCTCGACCAGGACGAGAAGACGATCAACGTGCACATCAGCCACCTCCGGGAGAAGATCGAGGACGACGCCTCCAACCCCGCCTTCGTCCTGACGGTCCGGGGTGCTGGCTACGCCTTCGCGGAGCGCTGAGACGGCCGCCGAGCATCCGGCCGCCGCCGGGACCGACGGCGGGGCGACCGGCACCGGGTCCCCCACCCACCTCGCCGAGCCGCATCCGCGCTCCGGCATCCGCCTCCCGCGGCCCATCGGTCGGCTGTTCCCGCGCACGTTCCAGGGACGCCTGACGCTCGCCTTCGTCGGCGTGGTGGCGCTCACGCTCCTCCTGGTCGGCATCCTCGTCGTCAACCGGCTCGACGCCTTCTTCCAGCAGCAGGAGGAGGAGAACCTCCTCTCCCGCACGCAGTCGGTGGCGAGCACCGTGGGCGTCCTCGCGCGCAACGAGTCGTCCACGGGGCGGATCGTGCTGGCCGACGGCACCGTGGATCCGAGCGTCGATCGCCTCCTGCGCAACCCCGCCTTCCTCTCCGCGATCGCCAACCGCTACGCGCTCGCCGACGTCCGCGTCCTCGTCGGCACCGTGGTCCGGGACCAAGTGGACATCCCGTCCTTCGCGGGGATCCCGGGCGCCGCGTACGCGGGCGAGCTGACCGCCGAGCCGGAGGTCGGGCAGGCGCGGGAGTCGCTGGAGCAGGTCGCCTACTACGAGCCCAACGACGGGTTCTACCCGGAGGCGGCGATCCAGGTGACGCTCTCGGGCCCGTACACGCTGCGCTCGAGCACGATCAACGCGATCACGGGCCTCCTGGTCATCGGCGCGCTGGTGGGCCTGGCGGTGGCGGTCATCGTGGCGGCCTACCTCGCGCGCCGGTTCACCACGCCGCTGCGACGGCTCACGATCGCCTCGCGTGAGATGGCCGCCGGTGAGATGGCCCAGCGGGTGCCGACCGCCCTTGCCGAGACCGGCTCGGTGGAGGTCGCCGAGCTGACGCGCCAGTTCAACGCGATGGCGGTGCGGATCACGGAGAGCATGGAGATCATCCGGCGGGACCGCGACCGGAGCCGCGACTTCCTCGCGGACGTCAGCCACGAGCTGCGGACCCCGATCGCCGCGCTCCGGACCTTCAACGACCTGCTCCGCGAAGGGGCGGCCGATGACCCGGTCGCCCGCGAGGAGTTCCTCGAATCGAGCGCCCAGCAGATCGACCGGCTCGACTGGCTCTCGCAGAACCTCCTGGAGCTGTCGAAGCTCGACTCCGGCCTCCTCCAGCTCGACCTGCGCCCGGACGACCTGCGCGCGGCGGTGGAGTCGGCGGTGCAGCAGGCCGAGGCCGCCGCCCGGAAGCGCGGCGTGGCCCTCTCGGTCGTCCTTCCCGACCGGCCGCTCCGCATCCGCCACGACCCGTTGCGCGTGGGCCAGGTCGTGAGCAACCTCGTCGGCAACGCGCTCAAGTTCACGCCGCGGGGCGGGACCGTGACCGTCACGGTGGCCGGCGAGCGCACCGGGGCGCGCATCGTGGTGGCCGACACGGGGATCGGCATCGACGCCACGGAGCTGCCCTACATCTTCGACCGCTTCTACCGCGGGTCCCGGTCGAGCGAGGCGCGCGGCAGCGGGAGCGGCCTGGGCCTTGCGATCGTCCGGTCGATCGTGGACATGCACGGCGGTCGCATCTCGGTGGAGAGCCGGCTCGGCGTGGGGTCGACCTTCGTGGTGACGCTCCCGGCGGACCCGCGCCTGGTCGCGACCGGCGCCACCGAGCGCCCGGCGCCGCGCGTCGACGACGCGGACGTGGAGGATTCTTCACCTTCCGATCCCCTGCCCTGAACGCGCGTCCGTCACCATGACGGACGGCGGAGCCACCGCAGGCCCATGCGCGGCCGCCACACGCACGCGATCACCCACCCAGGAGACCCGCATCGATGACCGACGAGACCGCCCCGGGCCGGCCCGAGATGCCGGAGGGCCCCTCCGCGCAGCCGACCCCCCCGGCGCCCGATCAGCCGACGCCAGACGCCTCCGAGCCCCGGTCCGCCGCGCCCATGAGCTGGCCGCATCCCGCCGTGCCCGAGCCCACGACCGCATCTGCGGCCGTGCCCGTGCCCGAGCCGGTGCCCACGACCGCGGCTGCGACCGTGCCCGTGCCCGAGCCGGTGCCCACGACCGCGGCGACCGTCGAGCCCGCGACCGCCGCATATGCCTACGCGCCCGCCCCCGACCCTCGGCCCACCTGGGCGTCCGAGGCCCCCGCGCAGCAGACGCCGGAGCGCTGGTTCGAGCCCTCCCCCGCGCCAGTCGCCGTCGCGCCGGTCAGGTCCGAGCGCCGTGGCGGCGTGGTCGTCCCCATCGTGGTCGCGTCGCTCCTGAGCGCGGTCCTCGCCTCGGCGGGGACGTACGGCCTCCTGCGCGCCTCCGGCTCGCTCGACCAGCCGCCCGCGGTCTCCACGACGGTCCAGGCCCAGCCGGCCGGCACGACGCAGCAGGTGACCATCGACGAGTCGTCCGCGGCCGTCGCGGCCGCGCAGAACGTCAGCCCTGCCATCGTGACGATCGTCACGACCGGCAGCGCGGGCGACCTCAACGGCTTCTTCCAGGGCCAGGACATCCCGGCGACCGGTGTGGGCTCGGGGATCATCTTCGACCCGAGCGGCTGGATCCTGACGAACCGCCATGTCGTCACCGGGGCCGACCGGCTCGCGGTGCGGCTGCAGGACGGGCGCGAGTTCACCGGGACGGTCTACGGGATCGACACGCTCACCGACCTGGCGATCGTGAAGGTGGATGCGGCGGGCCTGCCCGCGGCCACGCTCGGCGACTCGGGCGCGATCAAGGTCGGCCAGCTCGCCATCGCGATCGGCAGCCCGCTGGGCACCTACACCAACAGCGTGACGTCGGGGATCGTCTCGGCTCTCGGCCGGACGATCACCGTTGACGACGGCTCCACGTACCGCAACCTCATCCAGACGGACGCGGCGATCAACCCCGGCAACAGCGGCGGCGCCCTGCTCGACGCCGGCGGCAACGTCATCGGCATCAACACCGCCATCGCCTCGACGGCAGAGGGGATCGGGTTCGCGATCCCGGTGAACATGGCCAAGCCGATCGCGGAGCAGGCCCGCGCCGGCAAGCCGATCGCCCGGCCGTGGATCGGCATCCGCTACGTCTCGCTCGACTCCCGGGTGGCCAGGGACCGCGGTCTCACGGTCACGGACGGCGTCCTGGTGGACGGCGGGCGCGACCTCGACGGCAACGTCCAGGACGCGGTCGTCCCGAACGGGCCCGGCGCCGCGGCCGGCCTCCGCCAGGGGGACATCATCGTGAAGATCGGCGGCGTCGCCATCAGCGAGACACAGCCGTTCGAGTACCTCCTGGTCCAGCACGCACCCGGCGAGGCCCTGCGCCTGACGGTCCTCCGCGACGGGACCGAGCAGGACGTGACCGTCACCCTGGGGACCCGCCCCGCCAACCCCTGACAGCATCCGGGGGGCCGCGCGGCGCGACCTCCGGCGTCTTCACCGGCCGTCGATCCGCTCGGCGGCCACCCGCGGCCGGCGCTCGTGAGGAGGGAGCGCCGGCCGCGCCGCTTCCCGGACCGTTCGCTGGCGGAAGGCGCCACCGGTGGCGCCGGGCGGCACGTCGGTGCGGAGACCTCGGGAGCGATGCCCTGCGCCTCCGGGCACGCTCGCGGGGGGCGTCAGTCCTCCGTCCGGAGACCTCGGGGGCGATGCCCCACGCCTCCGGCACGCTCGCGGGGCTGGTGGCGTCAGTCCGCGACGCGGGAGCCGCGGGCGCGACTGACCTCGACGCCGGCCCAGGCGAGTCGGCCCGCGATCGGGGGCCGCATCTTGCGGACGCGGACGACCACCGCGTCCACCGCCGGCCAACCCGCGAGGACCTCCCGCGCGATCTCCTCGGCGATGGCCTCGAGCAGGTCCCGGCTGGTCGCCTCGACGACGCGGCGCGCGACCGCGTAGACCGCGCCGTAGTCCACCGTGGCGGCGAGGTCGTCGGTCTCCCCGGCGGTGCGGAGGTCGCAGGTCATCTCCACGTCCACCTCGAACGGCTGGGGCTCGGCCTTCTCGCCCTCGAGGGCGCCGTGCCTGCCGTCGAACGACATCGCCCGCAGGACGATGCGGTCTGCGCCGAGGGCGGACCCGGCGGCGCCCGGGCCGCCGGACGCGCCGGGCCGCTCGAGGGCGGCGGACCGGCCGGTGCCGGGTGACGCGGAGTGCGACGCGGTCGCGGCGGGGGCGAGCGCGAGGGGCGACGGGGCCGCGCCGGGCGCGGACCCCACCGGGAGCGCGCCCGCCGACCGCACCACGGCGTCGGTCATGCGGGCGACGCGGACATTCGGCCGGACGTCGTGGACGCGCACCAGGTCCAGGCCCGCGGCGGCGGCGAGCGCGGTGGTGGCCAGCGTGGCCTCGAGGCGCTCCTCGGGCGGAAGGTCGAGCACCTTGCCCAGGGTGGACTTCCGCGAGGTCCCCAGGAGGACCGGCCGGCCCAGGACACGGAGCGCCGAGAGGTCCCGGAGCAGGGCGAGGTTGTGGACGGGCGCCTTGCCGAACCCGAAGCCGGGGTCCACCAGGATCGACTCCCACTGGACGCCGGCCCGGACCGCGCGGTCCACGGCGCGCTGCAGGTCCGCCACGATCTCCGCGACGACGCTCACGTAGCGCGCCTCTGCCCGATTGTGCATCAGCACGATCGGCACGCCGCGCTCCGCCACGACCCGCGACAGCGCGTCGTCCTCGGCAACGCCCCACACGTCGTTGACGAGGGAGGCGCCGGCCTCGATCGCCGCGACCGCGACCTCCGGCTTCGTGGTGTCCACGCTGACCGGCATCGTGGGGAGTGCTGCGCGGATCGCCGCCACGACCGGCACCACACGCCGGATCTCCTCGTCGGCGTTCACCGGGTCGTGGCCCGGCCGCGACGACTCACCGCCGACGTCGATGAGGTCGGCTCCCTCGTCGGCCATCCGGACCGCCTGGGCCACGGCAGCGTCCACCCAGCTCGAGCCGGCGGCGAGGAGACCGTCGCCGGAGAACGAGTCGGGGGTCACGTTGACGACGCCCATGACGTACGTCCGCTCCCCCCAGCCGAACTCCCGCTCGCCGATCCGGATGGGCGCCGGCGCGCGCCACGCGCCGGTCGGGGCGTCCGCGGGCGCCGCGAAGGACGACGTCGCGCCGCCGCCGGCGTCCAGGCCGCCGGGGACCACCCCCGTCTCGATCGGGATCGAGCGCCCCCGGGGGCGCGGGCCGGCCGGGCCGCCACCGTCCGGCCCGACGCTGGTCGGGCGGTCTCCTCGCGGATCGCTCACGGTGCCCATGGTCGCACGCTGGGCGAGACCGCGGGGTCGTCCGGGTCGGCGAGCGCCGGATCGTCCACGAGCGACGCGCGCAGCGCCCCAACGAGGTAGAGCGAGCCGGCGACGATCACCGGGCCGTCGCCGGACGCGAGCGCCGCGGAGAGCGCGGCGTGCGGCTCATCCACGGTGGCGATGGCAGACCCCGGAGCGGCCGCCCGCCACGCGGCCGCGAGGTCCGCCGCGGGCAGAGCCCGGGCCTCCGGCAGGCTGGTGCAGATGACCCGCGCCCGCGCCAGCGCCGGCGCCCGCGCCAGCGCCGCGACGACGCCGGGCACGTCCTTGTCGCCCATCGACGCGGTCACCAGCGTCGCAGGGGCCGGGTGGCGCGGGTGCCAGCCCGCGAGGAACGGGCGAAGGTCGTCGAGCGCCGTCGCGAGCGCGGCCGCCCCCGCCGGGTTGTGCGCCCCGTCGAGGAGGACGTCGCGCACCCGGCCCCCGGCCGCCACCGCGGCCGGAGCCGAGGCCGCCGTCGGGGCGGGGGCCCGGGCCGCGGGCGGGACGGGAGCCCGGGCCGTGGGCGTGGCCGGGGCCGTGACGAGCTCCAGGCGGCCCGGCCAGCGGGCAGCGGCATACCCGCGGCGGCGCGCGTCCGCCCCCACGCGTGCGATGCCGGCAGCCTCGAGGGCGTCCAGCGCCGCGTCGGCCACGGCCACGTTCGCCGCCTGATGGCGCCCGCGCAGCCCGACACGCGTCTCGCCGAGGCCCGCGAGATCGACGACGATCCCGTCGCGATCGATGTCCACGAGCGGCGCTGGATCCACGACCGCCAGGTGCGCGCCCACCCGCCGTGCGCGCCGCCGGATCACGTCCAGGGCCGGGCCCGTCGCGCCGGTCACGGCGCGGTCGCCGCGCACGATGATCGCGGCCTTCTCCCGCGCGATCGCCTCGACGGTGGGGCCCAGCCACGCGGTGTGGTCGAGGTCCACGTTGACGATGACGGCGACCCCGCCGTCCCATGCGTGCGTCGCGTCCAGGCGGCCGCCCAGCCCCACCTCGATCGCGGCGAGGTCCACCCGCTCGTCCGCGAACCACCGGTACGCGAGCGTCGTGAGGACTTCGAACTCCGTCGGCTCCCCCAGCCGGCGGGCGACGCGGTCGACGATGGGGAGCGCCTCCTCGACGAGGCGGGCGAACGTCCGTGCGTCCACCAGCCGGCCGCCGATCCGCAGCCGCTCGCGGTAGGTCACCAGGTGCGGCTTGGGCGTCTCGCCCGCGCGCAGACCCGACTCGCGCAGGGCCGCGCCCATGAGCGCGAGGACGCTCCCCTTCCCGTTCGTGCCCGCCACCAGCGCCCCGCGGAACCGGGACTGCGGGTCGCCCATCTCGCGGAGGATCGCGCGCGTGCGGCCCAGGCCCAGTCGGACGCCGAAGCGGCCGCGGCCCTGGATCTCCGCGAGGGCCTCGCGGTACGTCAGGCTCACGGCGCGCGACCGGGTCGCGACTCGGCCATCACGACCCGCGGGTGAGATCGTCCTCGTAGAAGACGCACTGGTTGAAGCGCGCGGAGAGGCAGACGTCGTTCACGAAGTCCTCCGCCAGGTGGACGCCGCCTCGGAGCTGGCAGCGGGAGACGGTGGAAGACTGGCGGATGAGCGCCTTGAGCAGGTGCGGCGCCTGGATGGGGAGCGCCCCGCGGCTTCCCGTGATGTAGAAGTGCGGGCAGACGTTCCGGCGCAAGTTCGGCAGCGGCGGCAGCGGGCGTCGGCCCGGGCCCACGGCGACCGGCAACCCCGTCGCGCGCGCTCGGGCAGCCGCCGGGTCGCCCTGGCGGAGCGTCGCCCCAGGGCCCGTCGCGTGCGCGCGCGGCCCAGGCGACGGTGCGACCTGTCGCTCGCCTGCGTCCACGCACACCCTCCGTCCGTCCCTCCGGTACGTCGGTACCGGCCTCGACGGCCCCAGCGTACTAGGCCGCGCGCCCGAGCGCGAGGCCCCTGCGAGCGGGGGCGTTCGCCCAGCGTGCGAGAATGCGCACGATGGCGACCGGTCGTTCGACGCGCGAATCACAGGTCCGCCGACGTCCGCCGTCCACTGGGCGGCCCACGCCGGGCCGCGCTCGGCCGCGCTCGCCGATCGCCGGGACGGCCTGGCGCGCGCCGACGGCGCCGCGCCATGCGGAGCCGCGGTTCGGCTTCACGCTCGTCGTGAAGGTCCTCCTCGGGTTCGCGGTCATCGCGTTCAGCGCCGCGATCCTCCTGGCGGGGACGGGCCTGCTGAGCAGGGCCGTGTCCGGGATCGGCACGTCGCTCGCCGGCTTCATCGGCCAGACGGAGCCGCCGTCGTCCGCCACCCCCTCGATCGTCCCGCTCCCGGATGCACCGGTCTTCGCGATGCCGAAGACGACCGCCACCGCCGAGGACACGATCGACCTCTCCGGCTCGGTCCCTGCGTCGGTGGCGGGGCGCAGCGGCTACACGGTGATCATCGCGGGCGGCCTGCGGGGCGAGCCCCCCGAGGACCTCGTGACCGTCCCGGTGGGGCCGACCACGGTCTTCGGCGCCGAGAAGGTCCCGCTCAAGGCCGGTGTCAACGTCCTGACGGCACGCATCCAGGGCCCCGCCGGCGACAGCCCGGAGAGCCCGCAGATCCTCGTCGTCGTGGACCGCAAGCCCCCGTCCGTGAAGATCACGGCACCCGAGGACGGCCAGACGGTGAACGGCTCGGCCGTCAAGGTGACGGGCAAGACGCAGGGCAGCAGCAACATCCTGCTACGCAACGAGACGACCGGCCAGCGGACCAGCGGCCTCGCGGAGACGGACGGCACCTTCGAGCTGCAGGTGGGGCTCGCGGCGGGCAAGAACCAGATCTCGCTCCAGTCCACGGACCCGGCCGGCAACGTGACCACGAAGACATTCACGGTCGTGGGCGGCGAGGGCAAGCTGAAGGCGTCGCTCGCCGCCTCCGCGCGCAAGGTCAGCCTCTCCTCGCTGCCCTCGAAGATGACGTTCACCGCGATCGTCCTCGACCCGGACGGCAAGCGGCTCCCCGGCGCGAGCGTGACCTTCTCGGTGAGCGTGCCGGGGATCCCGACCCTCACGAAGGACACGACGACGAACGCGGACGGCAAGGCGACCTTCACGACGACGATCCCGCAGGGGGCGACCGCCGGCCCCGCGCTGGCGACGGCGCTGGTCACGACGGACTCGAACGGCGATACCAGCGCGCAGCTGAGCTTCACGCTCATCGACTGACCCGGCGCGACCTGCCGGGGCGGCACGGAGTCGGGGCAGCCGACGTGCCGGTGGCGCCGGAGGTCGGGCACCGGGAACGACGCCGGCCGCGGGCCGGTCCCGCTACAGGTCGGGCACGAGGAACGACGCCGCGGTCGAGACGACGCCGACGATCGCCGCGAGCACGACCGCGACCGCCACCGACTCGAGGGAGAGGTCCGGGGGATAGCCTCCCACCGAGAATCCAAGCCCCATCTGGCCGGCGGCCCAGGCCACTCCGAGCACGAGCACGCCGTTCAGCAGGAAGGTGGCGACACCCAGCGTGGCGAGCCGGATCGGCAGCGCCAGCAGGTGGACGGCCGGGCGTACGAGCGCGTTCGTGGCCCCGAACAGGGCGGCGATCCCCACGACGTCGACCAGGCCCTCCGGCACGACCACCTGCGGCAGGAGGCGCGCCACGACGACGAGCGTGACGGCGACGAGGCCCGCGCGCAGGAGGAAGGACCGCACGCGCACACGATACGGCGCTGTCGGGATGGACGTCGATGTCGTGGATGGCGGGATCGGCGCCACGGGCATATAACGCGACGACGCCGTCATCGTCGTGTCCGTCGCTGTCGTCGTGATCGCGCCGCCTGTTGACTTCGCCGGTAGTATCCGGGCATGGCGACCTGGCGTTGCCCTCACTGCGGGACGCCTCAGCAGGAGGCGGCGCGCTGCTGGGTCTGCCGTCGCTCCTCCACGACGTGCGCGACGTGCCGGCATGCCCTGACGGCGGTCGTGGCCCGCGTCGTGTACTGCGGCCTGGACCCCGCGCGGAGACCGCTCGTCGGCGACGAGCATCGCGGCTGCTGGTCCGGGCGCCCACTCACGCCCATCCGGTCAGCGGCGAGGCCGCTCCGGGGTCGCCGGGCGGACGGAGAGCTGGTGCCCGTCGGGTCGGTGGACCTGGGCCTCTGGGTCGAGCCCGAAGCCTGACCTCAGGGCGGACCCTGGGCCCGAGGCATGGCGCCCGCGCGGACCAGGGTCCTGGGTGGTCGTCGGGGTGCGCAGCCGGGGGCCGGCCGGGTCGCGGTCAGGCCACGCGGATCGCGGATGCCGGCCGAGTCGACGTCAGGGTGAGCAGCCGGGGACGGTCGCCGGATCGGCGAGCGTCAGCGAGATCGGCGTCCCGAACGGGGCGGCGGTCCCGGCCGGCGGATCCTGCGTGGCGACGACCCAGGACGGCGGCGCGCCGTCCGGGCTGATCGTCCCGGTGGTGAAGCCATCGCTCACGATGCGTGCATCCGCGTCCACGGGTGCGAGGCACACGTAGCTGCCCACGATCGGCAGCTCCGGCGTCGGCGTCGGGCTGGGGGTCGGGGTGGGCGTGGGCTCCGGGGTGGGCGTCGGGCTGGGGGACGGGCTCGGAGACGGCGTGGGCGTGGCCTCCGGCCCGCTCGAGACGACATAGTCGATCTGCGTCCCCTTGGGCACCTCGACGCCGGCCCGCGGCGCCTGAGAGACGACCGATCCCTCGGCGACGATGTCGTCGGGCTCCTCCGTACGCTCGCCGGGCTCCAGGCCCGCGTCCACGAGCGCCCGGAGCGCCTCGGACTCGGTCAGGTTGCGCAGGTCGGGGACGGCCACCAGCTCCTTGCCGGAGACCACGGTGAGGCCGATCCGCGTCCCCTTGGCGACGCTGGTGCCGGCTGGGGTGTCCTGCGCGGTGACGGTCCCCTCGGGCTGGTCGGAGCTCTTGACGAACTCCTTCTGGTAGACCTCGATGCCCAGGCCGAGCGCGGTGCCCTGGGCAGCCGAGAACTGCTGGTCGACAAAGCTGGGGACCGTGACCTGGCCCGGCGCGGGCGTCGCGGCACCGTCGCCACCGGAGCCGGTGAGCAGCCGATACCCCAGCACGCCGGCCGCCACGAGGACGACCAGGGCGAGGATCCCCGCGATCCATGGCCAGACGCTCGTGCGCCGCGGCTCGTCCCATTCCGGGTCGCGCGGGCCCGCGCCCACGGGGCCGCCCGGGTAGCCCCCGTCCGGGGGGTATGCCCCGGGTGGCGGGTAGGCCCCGGCGGGCGGGACGGCCGGCGGCACGCCCTGGGCGGTCGCCCGCACCGGGGACGCCGCCGGGGTCGGGGTCGCGGCGGTGGGGCCCACCGCGGCGGCGCCGGCTGCTGCCGCTGCCGCGGCGCCTGCGACCATCGGGGCCATCCCGGGGATCGCGCGTCCGGCGAGGAAGGCCTCGAGCGCCTCCGCCATCGACGCCGCGCTCGGGTACCGGGCCGCGGGGTCGCGCGCGAGGGCACGCAGGTCGATCGCGTCGAGCTCCGGGGGGACGCCGGGGCGGAGCGTGGACGGCGCGGGGGCGTCGCTGCGCAGGCGAGCCATGGCCACGGACGCGGCGCTGTCGCCCTCCCACGGGCGGCGCCCGGTGAGCATCTCGAAGAGGACGATGCCCAGGCTGTAGATGTCCGAGGCGGGGGTGGCCTGCTCGCCCTGCGCCTGCTCGGGGCTGAAGTAGTGGACCGACCCCAGGGTGGTGCCCGGCAACGTGAGCTGGGCCTCGGCGAGCGCCCGCGCGATGCCGAAGTCGGTCACCCGGACGCGCCCGTCGCGTGAGATGAGGATGTTCCCGGGCTTCACGTCGCGGTGGACGATCCCCTGCGCGTGGGCTGCCTGGAGCGCCTTCGCGACCTCGGCGGCGATCCGCGCGGCCTGCCGGGGCTGGAGCGGGCCGTTGCGCCGCAGGAGCGAGGAGAGGTCCTCGCCGGCCACGAGCTCCATCACGATGAACGGACCCTCGGACGACTCGCCCGCGTCGAAGACCTGGACGATGGTGGGGTCGGCGAGCCGGGCCGCGGACTGGGCCTCCTGGCGGAACCGGACCACGAAGTCCGGGTCGCGGCCGTACTCGGGGCGCATGAGCTTGACGGCGACCTCGCGGCCCAGCCGCGCGTCGCGGGCGCGCCAGATCGTGGCCATCCCGCCGTCGCCGATCGGCTCGACCAGCTCGTACCGGCCGTTGAGGATCGTCCCGCTCTCCGTCACTCGTCCTCCAGGTGCGCCCGCGGCCCGTCAGCGGGCGTCGAGGGTGCGCAGGTACGCGCCGAACTCCGTCCCCAGGTCCGGTCGCTCGAGCGCGAGC
>JAKOQS010000039.1 GCA_029778235.1 Chloroflexota bacterium
CTCGCGGAAGACGAGGTCGCCGTCCTCGTCGGTCCACATGTCGGCCGCGACCGAGGCGACCGTCTCCGCGATGATCGCGCGGACTTCCTTGATGGTGCGTCGAGCCACGGTGCCCCCTTTGCTGTCCGGCCGCGGGACGCGTTGGGGCGAGTATGGTCCGACGGTCGAAGCGGTCAAGCGACCGTCGGCGGGTCTTCGTGGGCCGGGAGGCCTGCGGCCTCGACGAAGCCGGCTCTCGCGGAGTCGCTCACCGGGCGGCGATCCGGGCCTCGTAGTCGGCCAGCAGGTCGAACAGGTCCGTCGCGGCGAACTGCCGGTCGTACGTGCCCTCACTGATCTGGTGGAGGACGCCGGCATCGGCGAGCGACTTGAGCGCCGCGAGCGTCTGCTGCTGGCTCACGCCGATGGCGCCTCGCGCGGTGGGCGCCGACAGCACGGGGAGCGAAGGCAGCAGCGCGATAAGACGCGCCGCGGCGGATCCAGCCCTCGGTCGGCCGGCCCGTTCGCGCCACGCGGCTTGGAGCGTGACGACGTCGTCGGCGAGCTCGATCGACATCGTCGCGGCGCGCTCGGCGGCACCAGCGAACGAGCCGACCCACTCGGCGATCCGGCCCTCCCGGAAGCCCGTCAGCCCATCGACATACGCGGCAGGACGCGCGGCGAGCACGATCGAGACCGGGGGCACGAACCGGGCGGCGACACCACGCCGGCGCAGGACGACGTGGATGAGGGTCCGACCGACACGGCCGTTGCCGTCGAGGAACGGGTGGATGGTCTCGAACTGGGCGTGGGCGATCGCCGCCTGGGCGACGGCCGGCAGGTCGTCGCGGGCAACGAAGGCGATGAGGTCCGCGAGGAGCCCCGGCACGAGACCCTCGGGCGGCGGCACGAATGCCGCGTCCGACGGGTTCCCGAGGCGCCCACCGATCCAGTTCTGCTCCTCGCGCACCCGGCCCGGGTGAGCTCGGGGGTCATCGGCCATCAGCGTGGCGTGGATCGCGAGGAGGTCGTCGACGCCGATCGGCGCCGGGCCGTCCGCGATGGCGATCGCCTCCTCCATCGCCGAGACATTCGCGGCCACCGTCCGAGCGCCGCCGCGGGCAGCCCGCGGGTCGATGAGCGCACGCGCGAGGTTGAGCGACGAGACGTCGTAGCCCTCGATGCGCGACGACGCGACGGCCTCCGATCGCAGGAGCAGCGGGCCGATGGCCTCGAATCCGGCGACGGAAGCACGGTCGTTGAGCGCCCGGATCGCCGACTCCGCGTCCGCGGCGAGATCCGCGGTCTCGAAGGGAACGACAGGCGCGAGCGTCGCGATCCCGTCCGGCACGAATGCCCGGTAGCGGAAGCTGGCCCGCGCACGGCGTCCACCCATGGCCCCCGGGTCGCCCTCCCAGGTCCGCGCGATGGTCCGCGGCATGTCGGCTCCGTCGCTCTTCTCTTCGATCATGCGCCCCATTTGAAGGGATAGTCAGACATTCCGCCTCTAACCCTTCAATGTCAAGCGGGAATGGAGGCTGACTCCGTCACACCACCCCTGCCAGCTCAGCGAGCATGGGCACGGGTCGGCATGGGTCAAGCGACGGCCGGCGGGTCCTTGGGGCTGTGCCTACGACTCCGCCAAGGCGCCGGCGACCTGCTCGACCCACTCGACATAGGCCCCGAGGAACGCGGGGCCGGTCCGCGTCAGGTCCGGCCGAGGCAGACGTGCACGGGCGATGTCCTCCGCCGATCGCTCGACACTCACTCGAGCCTCAACGAGTCGTACCTGTTCGTGCGCCGTCTCCGTCGCATCGAGGAGTGCGGCGGTCCGCAGCGCGACGTGCCAGCGTGCGACCCAATCGATCGGCCCGCCGGGGCGGGGCGTCAGCAGCCACGCGCGGAACGGCGACGCGTCGGGCAGGGTCACGCGGCCGCGGTTCTGCGTGCGGCCGACCTCGACGATGCCGGCGAGGTCCATCGACTCGACCGCGACCGCGACGTTGCGCTTCGTGAAACGCGTGGCACGGGCCAGATCCGCGATCGTGGGCGACCCGAAGGGGTCCGCGATCAGGGCCGCCAGGATATCGGCGCGCGCGTTCACCCCGAAGGCGGAGCGAAGGCGCCAGACGAGCCGCGCCGAGCCGGACAGCTCCCGGACAAGCACCCTGCCTCGGGGGATCCGCTGGCCCTGCGCGCCGTCGAACGGCCATCGCGGCCCCCCGCTCGCCGCGACGTCGGCGGCGAACCGGGAGAGGGGGTCGCCGGCGACGTCCATCTCGCGCGCGACGGTCTTGAGGCGGCCGGCGCTCACGGCTCGGCCGAACGCGACGCACCAGTCGACGCCCGCATCTCGCACGCGCGCGTCGCTGGCACGCTCGAGCGTGGCAGTCGCGGCGATGAGCGCCTCGATGTCGACGACGTCCGTCTCTGCCGGACCCGCCAGCTGACACCCGAGAGCGATCCAGTGGGCGGCAAGCCGGTCTGCGATCGCGTCGCGCAGGCTAGTCGACCGCGGCATCGGCACCCTCCACGCCCAGGCTCGCGAGGACTCCGACGAGCATCGACCGGAACGCGGGAGATGGGTCGTGTGTGCGCGCCCAGCGGGCGGCCGAGACCAGCTCCTCCCGCGTGGGCCGCAGCGCCTGGAGGTCCGCGAGGTGGCGGTCCTGCGCGGGCCAGTGGTCGGCGGCCGCGTAGAGCTTGAAGCAGATCATGTCGTACGGGCCGGCTGACCAGACGCCCAGTCCGCCGAACGTGCGGCAGGTGAGCCGCGACGGGAAGCCCGGAGGCGGGCCGAGCTCGATGAGCGACTCGGGGCCGGCATTGAGCCAGTCGGGGGCAAGGCCATAAGCGAGGGCGACGTCGGCAACGGCTCTCGCGAGGTCCGGTGGGAGCTCGCGCATCGCGGCGACATCGCCGGAGTCAAGGCGCTGCCCGATGAGGTCACCATCCTTGGTCGGGCGCTCGATCACCCCTCGCAGCAGGAGATTCGCGCCGCCGACGAGGACCACGTCGAACCTCAGGCCTCGGGCGTCGAGGTTCGCGCCCAGAGCCGCGAGGGCCTGCTCGAGCTCCGACCGTGCCATTGCGTGCATACCGGCATGGTCGCATGGTCGTTCGAGCAAATCAAGTGCGCGATAAGAGCAATACAACTTCTCGTATGAACGAAGTAGGCGGGTCCTGGTGGCCTGCGACATCTCGTCCGGCCGTCGAGGCCGTCGATCCGCCATGCCATCCGAGCTGGCACGGTCACGCCCCAGCCTCGCCTCATGCGCATCGTCAGCTGGAACATGGGGGCGGCGTACGGCCCGTTCGTCGAGCGCCACGACGAGGCATGACGCCACCTGGAGTCGCTCGAGCCGGACATCGCGCTCCTCCAGGAATGCATCCCGGCGGCCTGGGCACTGCGACGCTGGACGGTCGTGAAGGCGCCGTTCAGCCTCTGGACGACGGCGATCGCGGTGCCGGCGTGGAAGGCGGCGGAGGTCGAGATCCCCAGGGAGAACCTCCTCGCCCGCTTCCCGGGGTTCGTCGCGGCGGCCGACGTGGAGGTGCCAGGGGTCGGGCAGGTGCTCGTTGTCAGCGTCCACGCGTCGGCGCACCCGGCGAGCGGACGGACCCTCCGGGGCCTCGATGCCGACGCGCTTCGTCGACCGTCGGCGACGAGCCCTGGTGGAACGACCTCTTCTTCGCGGGGGCGGTCGAGCTGGTCGCGGGACGGCGGTTCATCGTCGGCGGCGACTGGAACACGGCGCGCTACCTCGACGCGGACGGTGCCCCCGAGCCGGTCGGCGCCGAGTTCTTCACGCGTGCGGAGCGGGTCGGCTGGGTCGACCTCCACCAGGCAGCGGTCGGCCACGAGGAACGGACGTGGTACGGCCACCGTGGGCCCCGGCCATACATGCCGGACCACGTCTTCGCAGATCCCGAGACGGCGACGCTGGTCGCGGGCGCCCGGGTGGAGGCGGCGCCGGCGGAGGACGGGCTGTCGGACCACGCGCCGGTGACCGTCGAGGTCGTTGCCGGCACCGAGCCGGGCGGCGCGGACGGCTGACGGGGTCCCCACCCCGAACCCCCCCACCCCCGTGCCACACACCTGGCACAGCCCCCGGGTACGGTCCCCTTGCACTTGGGAAGGGGGCACGACGATGACGACCGAGACGCAGGTACGGGGACAGGTCAAGGGGTCGCTGGCGACGATCAGGCCGCTCGTGACGATGTCGCGCGAGGGGCTGGTGATCGGGGCGCTCGAGTGGGGCGTCGCGCGGGAGCCCGCTTACGAGACGGCCACGGCCGCCGCGTCGAAGGGCGACCTGGAGCTGCTCGAGAGTGGCGGCGGGATCGTCGGTGCGATCGAGGCCGTGACGAAGGCGAAGCCGGTCGTCATCTTCGCGGGCGACACCGTCGTCGGCGGCAAGCAGAACCGGATCATCAACGTGACGGTCTGGCTCGCCGCGATGTCGAGGACCCAGCTGCCCGTCTCCTGCCTGGAGGCGCACCGCTGGGACCAGGGCCACCGGTTCGCCACCTCGCGGAAGACCGACTACCTCTTGCGCGCCCAGATGAGCGCCCAGCTCGCCGAGGTGGCCGCGATGGAGGCGGAGCCGCGCGACGGCCCCGCCGGCATGCGCGAGCCGATGGCCCGCGAGCGGCGGCGCAGCTACGCTGCCCACCAGGGCGCCGTGTGGGCGGAGATCTCCGAGAAGGAGGCGCGGTTCGGCGCCCGGTCTCCGTCGGCCGCGCTCCACGATCTGTACGCGCGCGAGGCGGAGGACCTCGCGACGATGGTCCGCGCGTTCCCCTGCCCAGCGGGCGCGACCGGGATCGCGGTCGCGATCGGCGGGAAGCTCGTCGCGGTCGAGCTGTTCGACGCGCCATCCACCCTTGCCGAGCAGTGGCCGCGCCTCGTTGAGGGAGCCGCCTCGGCCTGGGCGGACCACCGGCGCGCGGTCGCGGCGGGCGCCGAGCCTGCGCCGCGCCACCAGCATCCCGACGACGGCGCCCTCGGGCGGATGCTCGCCCGCGCGGGTGCCGGCCTGGACCGGGCGATCGTCGGGCCGTCGGTCGGCGAGGGCTTCGACCTCCGTCTCGCCGGGAGCCGCGTCCGGGGCGGTGCGCTCGTCGTCGGCGACGACGTCGTGCACCTTGAGCTCTTCCGCGCGGAGGCCTGAGGCGAGGGGTTCCACCAGGAGACAGGATGGCCAGGGACAGGAAGCCGAAGGAGGCTGCCCCGCTCGTCATCGCCCGCCCCAGGAAGAAGCTCGTGGACATGACCGACAAGGAGCTGGACGACTGGGCGGACGCGCTGTACGAGAGGATGGTGGCCAACTACGAGGCGGCGCGGCGTCGACGGTAGCGCCGGCGTCCCGCCCCCCCCGCCTCGTGCCGCCCGAGCTGGCACGGCGGTGTGGGAGGATCCGGGTGTCCCCCAGGAGCCCCCGATCGCGTCGGGTCGCGGGTCCATGCCTGGGGACACGGAAGGATGGTGCGCATGACATTCGAGAGCGAGGAGCTGTACCTCGCCGCCCTCGAGCGGATCTGGGGCGCGGACCCGCTCGACTGGGACCTGATCCCCGAGTCGAACGCGGGCCCGGGCCGGATCGGCGTCGGGGGCGGGATCTGGGCGTCCACGCACGTGGACCGGCTCGTCGAGGCCGGGTTCACGCACGTCGTGTGTGCGGCAGAGGAGCTCGAGGCGCTGTCGTTGCGCCTCGCGGGCGGCCGGCTGACGGTGCTCCCCGACGGGATCGACGACGACGGGCTGCCGAAGTCGCCGTCGTGGTTCGGGAGGATCGTGTCGTTCGCGCTCGACGCGCTCCACGACCCGACGGCGAAGGTCTACTTCCACTGCGCCGCGGGCATCAACCGGGGGCCGTCGGCCGCGTACGCCGTCCTGCGTGCGCTGGGCCACACGCGCACGGAGGCGTTCGCGCTGATCCGTGATGCGCGCCCGGAGGCCGGGATCCTCTACGCCGACAGCGCCGACAGGGCGATCGACGGGCTCGGCTTCGCCGGGGGGCGCGCCTGAGCGCCCGCACGACGGTGGCGACGCGGGATGCTCCCGAGGGGCGGGGCCTCAGCCCTCCCCGCCGGGCGCCGGGAGCGCCCGCACGACCAGACCCTCGATCCCCGCGAAGTCCCCGGGGTTCGCCGTGTAGAGCGGCAGGCCGTTCGCGATGGCGGTCGCCGCGATCATGGCGTCGAACGCCCGGACGGCGGGCTTGCGCCCCGACCGGCGGTACGCGGCGGCCACCTGCGCGAAGGCGCGTGCGGCGGGGGCGTCGAACGGGATCGGGTCGAAGTCGGCCTCGGCCTGCTGCACCTGCGCGAGACGGCGGGCCCGTTCGACGTCGTCGGATGCGACGAGGGGCCCGACCGACAGCTCCGCGAGCGTGACCGCGGAGATGAGCGCGACGTCGGGCAGGAGGGACGGGTCGGTCAGTCGCGGAAGGGACAGCAGGGCACTCGTGTCGAGGAGGCCCTCCGGGTCGCTCACAGCGACGGGTCGACGACGGCGTCGATGTCCCGGCGGAGCGCGTCCGCATCGACGGCTGGGAGCCGCCTCCATCGCTCCAGGAGGACGACCGACGAGACGCCCCTCGACCGCACCGGGCGCAGCTCGGCGACCGGGCGGCCGTCGCGGGTCACGGTCACCCGCTCGCCGGCCTCGACCCGGTCCACGACGTCGCCGCCGCGGTTGCGCAGGTCCCGGATCGTGACGTTCGCCATGGAGTGCATGGTATCACCGGTGAGACTACCGAGGAGGAAGGGGCCCGAGGGGGGCCTCAGGGGCCGGTGCCTCGGCTCAGCCGACCAGCTCGACCCCGGCGGTGCGCGCCGCCCGCTGCAGCCCGGCGTCGATGGTGGCGAGCGGGATGCCGCGACGCGCCGCCAGCGCGACGTAGGCGGCGTCGTACGCGGTCAGGTCGAGGGTGCGCGCGAGATCGACGAGGTCACCGACGGCGGTCGGGAGGTCGATGGGCTCGATCTCGATCGGCAATGCTTCGAGGAGCCCACGGACGCGGGTCGTGTCGGCCAGGTCGAGCCTGCCGCGTCGCTCGGCGGTCCGCAGTGCGTTGGCGACCTCGAACGGCCAGATCGCGGGCACCGCCGCACCCTCGGCCGCGAGCCTGTCCAGCGCGACGTCCGTCCCGGCCGAGCTCTCGTCCTCGAAGCACCAGGCGAGCGCGACCGACGCATCGACGACGATCACGTCCGGCGCCCCTCGTCGATGAGCTCGCGGATGGTCACGCCGTCGAGCCGGTGGCCCCGGCGGAACGCGCGGAGGCCGGCCACCGCCTCGGCGGTCGCGGAGGCGGTGCGCCCGGAGGCGGGCACCAGGACCGCGACGGCGACCCCGTGCTTCGTGATCGTGATCGACTCGCCCTCGGCGACCTCGTCGAGGATCCGGGGCAGGTGGGTCTTCGCCTCGTAGGCGCCGATGCGTCGCACTGGGGTGCTCCCTGGTCGGCCGGACGCGCGGGTTCGACTCGTTGTGACTGGTCTGCGACTAGTCTATTACCTATGTGCTCGCCCGTCGACCCGCCGCCAGCCAGCGCGGAGACGGAGACTGCACCATCGTCGCGGCCGCCCCACACCCGCGACTTCGCCCCGGATCATCCAGCTCGCGACAGGTCACTCACGCCGACCACCTCCCCGCCGCGTCCACCGTCATCGCGTGGAGTGACGCGAGGCGATCACGCGTGAGCCTGGGGTTGCGGTAGCCGCCCGCGAGCACGAACGCGACGGGGAACCCGCGCTGGTGCGCCCAGCGGAAGACCGTCTCCTCGCGCTCGGCGAGGACGTCGGTCGTCATCCCGGACAGGCCGCCGGTGACGCAGTCCTCGTGCGGGTCCATCCCCGCGTTGTAGAGGACGAGGGCGAAGCGCTC
>JAKOQS010000254.1 GCA_029778235.1 Chloroflexota bacterium
AGTCCTTCCCGACGGCGAGCGCGCCCGCCTCGACCTGCTTCTCCTGCTCGGGGGTGGTGGGCGACGCGTCGAGGGCGAGGAGCTCGTCGGTCTGCTCGTCCGTCAGGCACTTCACGGGTGCGCTCTGTCCCACGCCACGCGGGTCGACGCCGACGATGTCGTAGCGCTCGCGAACCGAGGGAGTCACGATCGCGTCGGCCGCCTTGGCGTAGTCGACGGCACTGCCGCCGGGGCCGCCCGGATCGACGACCAGCGCACCCAGGGAGTCGCCCGTGGCCTTCACGCGGGCCACGGCCAGGTCGATCGTCTGCCCGGACGGGTCGGCATAGTCCAGAGGGACGGTGATGGTGCCGCACTCCGCGGACCCGCAGTTCTTCCAGTCGACCTGCTGGCCGTAGAAGCGGGCCAGCGCAGGGTCGGTGCCGTCGAGCGCCCCGGACGACGGGGAGCCTCCGTCCGGCGTCGACGCAGCGGTGTCCGCGGGCCGCGGCGGAACCGCGTCGAGGGAGTTCGAGCAGCCGACGAGCACGAGCGCGAGCGCTGCCGCCCCGGCCGCCGCCCGGACGATCTGACGATGACCGGCCATGGGTCGTACGGTAATACGGTGACCAAGCCACGCCGCGACCCCGCCGAGGTCGCCGCCTCGATCGAGGCCCAGGTCGCGCGCGGGCTGGACCTGGTCGAGTCGTTCCTCGCGACGACCGGGCGCGGCCCGAAGGCCGGCAGCAAGGCCCTCGCCGTCGAGCACCGCAAGGCCGTCGCCGCGAACAAGCGGGAGGTCTCGCGCTATCGCGGGCGCGTCGCCCGGCTGAAGTCCCAGGTCACGGGCGGAGCAGTCGTCGCCGGAGCCGGCGGGGCCATCGGGCTCATCGACGTCGTCACGCCGGCCGACGGGCCGTTCTGGCTGTGGTTCGGCGCCGCCGGGATCGGCCTCGCGGTGTCGGTACGGGCGCGGCTGAAGCTCCGACGTGTCGGGCCCGGGCCCCGCGAGCTGGACCTCGTCGGTCCCCCGCCGGCACTGCCGCGCGGGGCCTTCGGCGCGGCCGAGGTCGCCCGGTTCACCGCCGTCCGCGTGCAGGTCATGACGATGGCTCCGTCCCTGGACCGTCTCTACCCCGGCGCCGGGGACGAGCTGCGCCGCGCCGACAACGAGGCCGCCGGCCCGCTCACCGCGCTGGCCGAGCGGCTGCGCGTGCTCGACCAGCTCCAGCGCGAGCTGCCCGGCACCTCGGCGGCGGCGAGCGCCGCCACGTCAGCGACGCAGGTCGCGGCCCGGCGGGCGACCGGCTGCTCGACCGACGACGAGCTCCTCGCTGCGGCGGCACGTCGGCTCGCGGCGCCCGACCCGACGCGCAGCACCGAGCAGATCCTCGCGCCGGCCGTGGACGCGATGGTGGCCTACGCCCACGGCCTTCAGCGCGCAGCGGACCTCTAGGGCCGGTCGTAGCGG
>JAKOQS010000255.1 GCA_029778235.1 Chloroflexota bacterium
AGCGACGTGCCCTGCTCGATGCCCTTCATGAGGGAGACGAGCACCGTGTCGCGCGGGACGAGCCCGTTCCAGGCAGCGAGGTTGTCGCGCAAGGACTGTGCAGGGACGGCGAGCACCACGATCGCAGCGCCGTCGAGCGCCTCCGCGGCGTCGGTGGTGGCGCGCAGCCGGTCCGGCAACCTGATGCCGGGGTGGTAGCGCGGGTTCTCGTGCTGCTCGGTCATCGCCTCGGCGAGCGCGGCGTCGCGGCCCCACACGACCACGTCGTTGCCGGCGTCGGCGAGGACCATCGCGAAAGCGGTGCCCCACGACCCGCTCCCCATGACCGCGACCCGCATCAGGACCCCTCTCCGTCGTCGCCGCCGGCCGCGGCCTCGCGATGCTTCCTCAGGTCGAACCGCTCCGCGGGCGCCTGCTCCCCGCGGATCTCCTCGAGGATGGCGGTGATCGCCGCCATGATGCGCGCGGTCGCCTCGGTCAGCAGGGCTGTGTCGGGCTCGCGCCCGCGCAGGTCGTCGAGGTCGACCGCCGGACCGGCCCAGACGTGCATCGTCTTGCGCGGCAGGGCGCGGAACTCCGCCTTGTACGGGCCGATGACGTCCTGGGCGCCCCACTGCGCCACGGGGATCACCGGCGCACCGGTCGCGAGCGCGATGCGGGCGGCGCCCGTCTTGCCGGTCATCGGCCACAGACCCGGATCCCGGCTGATCGTGCCCTCGGGGTAGACGACGACGCACTCGCCCCTCTCGACCGCGGCGATGGCCTCGCGCACCGACGCCGCGGCGTCGACGGTCTCGCGGTAGACCGGGATCTGTCCCGCGCCCTTGATGATCCGTCCGGCCACGGGCACCCGGAACACCGACTCCTTGCCCAGGAAGCGGGGCGGACGGCCGTTGTCGTAGAGGAAGTGGGCGCACTCGAGCGGGTCGAACCACGAGATGTGGTTCGTGCAGACGACGATCCCCTCCTGGGTGCCGTCGGCCCGGACATCGGCACGCAGGTGCTCCGCGCCGCGCCAGTCGCGACGCGTCACGGCCATCATCCCGGGGCGCAGCAGGCCGACGGCCAGGTGGTACCAGCCACCGAGCTTCTTGCCGCTGCGTACGGCGACCACGTCCCACCTCCTCCGACGTCCGCCCGATCCTGTCGTCCGAGGACGCCGCGGGTCCAGCGCGACACCGCCCATAGGTCAGGATGGGCAGGTGCCCCCCTCGCCCCAGCCCCACCGCGCCTGGACCGTCCTCGTCCCGGTCAAGCGCCTCGACGGCGCCAAGTCCCGCCTGTCCACGCGGACGGCCGGAGCGCGCCGCGACCTCTCCCTCGCGTTCGCCCTCGACACCGTGGCGGCCGCCCTCGCCGCGCCCGGGGTCGCCGGGGTCCACGTGGTCACCGACGACGACCGGGTCGCCGATGCCGTGCGCGGGCTCGGAGCCGCCGTCGTGGCCGACACCTCCGGCGGGGGCCTCAACGACGCTCTGCGGCTGGCCGAGGAGGTGCTGCGCGCCGACGGGGCAGGCGCCCTCGCGGCGCTGGCCGGCGACCTCCCGGCGCTGCGGCCCGACCAGCTCGGGCGCGCCCTGGCCGCCGCCGCCGCGCACCCCCGCTCGTTCGTGCCGGACGCCGCGGGCACCGGGACGACGATGCTCTGCGCAGCGGCCGGCACCGCGCTCGACCCGCGCTTCGGCGAGCGGTCGTGCGCGGCGCACGCCGCCTCGGGCGCGGTCCGGCTCGACCCCGCCGATGCCGCCGGGCTGCGACGCGACGTCGACACCGAGGTCGACCTCTGGGACGCGCTGCGGCTCGGCACCGGACCGGCCACGGCCGCGCAGCTCGCCTGACGGGCTGGTCCCCGCACGGCTGAGAGGCCGGACCCCGCAAGGGATCCGGCCTCTCAGCAGAGGACGTGCTGTGCGGTCGAGACCGCGTGCGGCTAGCGCTTGCGGGCCGGCGCCTTCTTGGCGGGGGCGGCCTTCTTCGCGGGCGCAGCCTTCTTGGCAGCGGCCTTCTTCGCGGGCGCAGCCTTCTTGGCCGGGGCGGCCTTCTTCGCCGCGCGCTTGCCCGCGACGGCGTTCTTGAACTCGGCGCCCGCGCGGAACTTCGGGACCGAGGTGGCCTTGATCTTGACGGTGGCGCCGGTCTGCGGGTTGCGCCCCACGCGAGCGGCACGGTCGGCCTTCTCGAAGACGCCGAAGCCGCTGATGGCGACCTTGTCGCCCTTGGCGACCGACTTGGTGATCTCCTCGACGATGGCCTCGATGGCCTCGCCGGCGGCCTTCTTGGTGATGCCCAGCTTGTCGGACAGCCGGTCGATCAGCTCGGCCTTGTTGACGCTCTCTGCCACGATGATTCTTCCTCCGGAAGGAATGCCG
>JAKOQS010000256.1 GCA_029778235.1 Chloroflexota bacterium
CCCTGGGCGGCGCTCCTCGAGGTCACCAGGGTGTCGGTCGGGATCGGGACCGTCGTCCTCGTCGCGACCCTCGTCGCGTCGCTCTTCGTCGAACGCGCGTGGTGCCGCTACGCCTGCCCGCTCGGCGCCGCGACCGGGCTCGTGTCGCGCTTCAGCCCCGTCCGCCTCGAGCGCGTCGAGGCCGCCTGCACGTCCTGCGGCGCCTGCGACCGGGCCTGCCCGATGGGCCTGGAGATCGCGGCGGCGACGCGGATCGTCTCGCGCGACTGCACCGGCTGCCTGGAGTGCGTCGAGGCCTGCCCCCGGGCCGGCGCCCTCGACCTGCGGGCCGGCCTGCCGGTCCTCCCCACCGTCGCATTCCTCCCGAGGCGACCCGCGGACCCGGCGCCCGCGCGCGCCGAGAGCTGACCCGGAGGTCACGACATGCGTGTCAAGCCGTTCGCGTTCGGCGTCCTCGTCATCGCCCTCTTCGCGGGCACCGTGGGCGTCGCCATGGCGGCGGGTGCCTGGCAGTCGACCGGCCGGTCGGGCGCCGGGATGGGTGCGGGAGACGGCTCCGGCGGGGGCCAGGGGTCCGAGCGGGCCATGCCCGCCACCATCGCCGACCCCGTGGAGGTCAAGGGATGGATGGCGGTCGGCGACGTGGCCGCGGCGACGGGCATCGACCTCGCCGAGATCCTCGGTGCATTCGACCTGCCCGCGGACACGCCACCCACCACGGCGCTCAAGGACCTCGAGAGCGACACGTTCAGCGTCGCGAGCCTGCGCGACTGGCTTGACACGCGCAGCGGTCAGGCGCCGGGAACGAGTCCCGACGGAGGCTCGGCGCCCTGACCCCGTCCCGCCCGCGCGGGACGGCCGGTCGCGCGGACGCGGGGGCGGGTCCCGCGCGCCCGACTGCCACGGCCGGATCCGCGAGCCTGCGGGCGGGATCAGTCGGGCCGGCGGACGGCCCGCATGACCGCGTCCACGGCGGCGGGCCCGTCGGGGCGAGGACGCTCGACCGCGTCGGACCGCACCACGTCGAACCCGGCGAGCCCGCGGGCGATCTCCTCGGCGGTGACGAGCACCGCCGGATCCCGCGGCCCTGGGGCCCCGTGCTCGAGGTTCAGCGGGTGATGCGCGACGACGAGGAGCGTCCCGCCCGGCGCGACGGCGTCGGCCGCTCGCGCGTACACGACGCGGCGCTCGTCCTCGGGCAGCTGGATGAAGACGAGGCAGACGAGGTCGAAGGCGCGGGCCGGCGGGGTCCAGCCGAGCAGGTCGCGGAGCCGCCAATCCACCTCGACGCCCATGCGCGTCGCGAGGCCGCGCGCACGGTCGAGCGCGACCTGTGAGAAGTCCACCGCCGTGACGCGCCATCCGCGTCCCGCCAGCCAGACGGCGTTCCGGCCGTCGCCCGTGCCGAGGTCGAGTGCGCGCCCGGGCGCGAGCGACCCCAGCTCCTCGACGAGCGTCGGATCGGGATCCGGCGACTCGATCGGCTCGCGCGCCGCGTGCCGCTCGTCCCACATCTGCTGGCGCGTCCGCTCGACGCCCTCGTCACCGGTCGCCATCCGGCCCTCCTTCTCGCCCCTCGTTCGGACCGGTCCTCGCCGCCGTGGTCCCGGCTCCCGCGAGCTCCATCCAGAAGACCGCGCCGTGCGGCTCGGCTGCATCCACGCCCACGGTCCCGCCCTGGGCCTCGACGAGCGCCTTCACGATGCTGAGCCCCAGGCCCGTGGTGGCGGCGGCGCGATCCCGCGACGGGTCGGCCTGATAGAAGCGGTCGAAGACGCGCGCCTTGTCCTCCTCGGGGATCCCGGGACCCGTGTCGCGCACGGCGAGACGCACGCGAGCGCCCGGGGCGGCCGAGCCCTCGATCGACACCTCCGCGCCCGGAGGGACATGGCGGAGCGCGTTGTCCACGAGCGCGGCGAGGACCTGCTGCAGGCGGTCCGGGTCCCCCCGCGCGGCGAGCCCGCTGGGGAGGGACACCTGCAGGGCGGCGCCGGCTGCCAGCGCCCGCGCGCCGAAGTCGCGGACGACGATCGCGACGAGCGTGCCGACATCGACGTCTTCCTGCCGGAGAGGCAGCTGCCCGGCCTCGGCCAGGCTGATCGTCCGCAGGTCGTCCACGATCCGCGCCAGGAGGCGCGACTGCGAGCGGATCGTCTCGAGGTGGCGGTCGTCGTGTTCGTAGACCCCGTCGAGCACCGCGCTCGCGGTCGCGTCGATCACCGCGAGCGGCGTCTTGAGCTCGTGCACCACGTCCTGGAAGAACCTGCGCCGGGAGGCCTCCGCCTCCTCGAGCTCGGCCGCCATCGTGTCGAACGACCGTCCCAGAGAGCCGATCTCGTCCTGCCTGCCTGCCAGGCCCGACCGGCGGTCGAGCTCGCCGTGCGCCACCGCGTCCGCGGCCGCGCGGAGGCGCTCCAGGGGCGTCGCGATCCGCTGGGCGAGGAGCACACCGACGATCGACGCGATGGCGGCGGCGACCACCGCGACCACGATGATCGCGACGATCGTGTCCTGCTGGACCTGCTGTGCGTGGATCCCGGCCCCGGGGCCCGGGCCGTTGCCGCCCCCCTGGCCGCCTCCCGCGCCGGGCCCCACCCCGACGATCTGCGCGAACCCCCGCCCGACGATGACGGGCGTGGCGATCGCGACCGCGGCGGCCGTGATCAGCGCCACCGCGGCGAAGGCGGCGGCCAGCCGGACCAGCAGGCTCACGGCCGGGCCGCCCGGTATCCGACGCCTCGGACCGTCTCGACGTACTGGCCGCCGTCCGGGCGGGGTCCCAGCTTGCGCCGCAGGTTCTTCACGTGGCTGTCCATCGTCCGGTCGAAGGCGTCGAACGACTCCCCGAAGACGAGCTCGCCGAGCTGCTCGCGGGTGAGGACGAGTCCCGGGCGGTCCGACAGGGCGACGAGCAGGTCGAACTCGACCCGCGTGAGCGGCAGCGCGGCCTCGCCGCGTCGGACCTCGCGTGCCGCGGTGTCCACCGTCAGGTCGAAGAAGGCGCGCCCGGCCGGTGCGTCCGTGACGTCCCCCGACGCGACGGTCCTGGCGCCGTCGACGCGAGCGTCGCCGCTGCTCGCCGTCCTGCGCAGCACCGCGCCGACACGGGCGACGAGCTCGCGCGGCTCGAACGGCTTCGTGAGGTAGTCGTCCGCCCCGATCTCGAGGCCGGCGACGCGGTCGATGACGTCGTCGCGAGCGGTGAGCAGGATCACCGCCGCCGGCGAGCCGGCCGCGCGGAGCTCGCGGAGGACGTCGAAGCCCGACCGGCGGGGGAGCATGACGTCGAGCACGATCAGGTCGGGCGCCTCCGCACGCGCCCGCTCGATCGCGGCGTCGCCGTCGGAGGCCGTGGAGACGACGTGGCCCTCGCGCGCGAGGTACGCCCGCACCACGTCCACGATGCGGGGCTCGTCGTCGACGACGAGGATCCGTGCCATCGGACGAGGATGACGCACCGGACCGGGCCGTGTCGAACGGCCCGGTCCGGTGCGTCCCGGTGTCCGCTGCGTCAGGGCTGCGCGGTGCCGGTCGCCTGCCCGCTGCCGTCACAGGCGCCGTTGCGCGCACCGTTCCCGGCACCGCGGCCCTGGCGGCCGCCCGCTCCCTGGCCCTGCCCGGCACCGCGACCCTGGCCGGCCGCCTGGTCCGGGCCGGCGCCGACGGCCGCGCCGCGCATCCCGCCGGTCGTCGTGCGGTAGACCATGTCCTTCGCCCGGACCTCGAGGTTCGCCTTCAGGTCCGCCGCCTCGGCGGCGGTGAGAGCGCCGGCGGCCACGCGCGCGTCGATCCGGGACGACCACTGGTCGCGCAGGGCTGAGATCAGGCGCGTCGGGTCGATGGCCTTCGCCTCCGCGATCTGCGCGAGCGAGGCTCCTGCCTGGCGCTGCGCCCGGACCTCCGCCCGCGTCATCCCGAGGATGTCGGCGACGACACTCCCGGCGTTCCCGGTGGCCGTCGCCGGGCCCTGCCCGGCCGCGCCCGGCGCCGCCGGTCCCTGCCCCTGGCCGTGAGGACCGGCCGCCGCGACGGTCGCCGCGAGGGCGAGGACCATGAGGCCCGCCACCCCGAGCGAGCCGATCAGCTTCTTCATCGTGGGATCTCCTGCTGTCTGCCTTGCCGCGGCTGCCGGCCGTGCCGGGCCCGTCGGCGATCCCACTGTCGGGTCCGTGCGTGGAGTCAGAGTGGACGCACCGTGGAGGTCGCGTGGGCATGCGGCCGGCCGGGACCGATGCTGCGACCGGCGACGGAAGAGGCCGCGTCCGGTCGCGAGGCCGCGAGCCGAGGCAGCCTCAGGCCCGTGGTTCGCTCTCCCAGCGATCACCGGGCGGGCGGAACGACGCGAACGCGTCGAGGATCGCATCCGCGTCGGCGGAGACGACGATGGCGTCGCGGTGCGCCGGGGTGACGTATCCCTCGGTGACGGAGAGGTCGAGCCAGCCGAGGAGAAGCTGCCAGTACCCGCCGACGTCCAGCAGGCCGGTCGGCCGATCGTGCAGGCCCAGCTGCGCCCAGGAGAGCACCTCGGCGATCTCGTCGAGCGTGCCGATCCCGCCCGGCAGGGCGATGAACCCGTCCGACAGCTCCACCATGGCCGACTTGCGCTCGGCCAGCGATCCGACGACCACCAGGCGCGTGAGCCCCGGGTGCGCGAGCTCGCGGTCCACGAGCCGGCGGGGGATGACGCCGACGACCTCGCCGCCCGCCGCGAGCGCGGCGTCCGCCACGGCTCCCATCAGGCCGACCCGCCCCCCGCCCGTGACGAGGCCGAGGCCGCGTGCGGCGAGGGTCGCGCCGAGCTGTCGGGCCGCCTCCCGGTGGCGCGGATCGACCCCGGGCGTGGCGCCGCAGAAGACCGCGATCCGTCCCATGGCCCAAGTATCCCCCTGCCGAGGCCCCGCACGGGGGCGGCGGTACCATCAGTCGGTCACCACCCGTCGCAGGGATCCGCATGACCCGTTCCGGCCATGGTGCCGCTCGTGCCCGCGGTGTCGTCGCATCCGCCGCCGCCCTCGTCGCACTCATCGCCCTCGCCGTCCCCGCGCCGCCCGCCTTCGCGGCCCCGCGGTTCCAGGCCGTGGGGGGGACGGTGCGCCTCCTCGCGCCCGTCGGCTCGATCGCCCCGTTCCCGGCCGCGCGCGTCGTCCGGTCCTTCCCGGGCGGCACGGTGGCGATCGACGTCCCGGCCGCGCGCGCCGCCGAGGCGTACGCGGCCCTCGTGACGCGCCACGGACCGGGCACCGTGCGCGTGGACCCGATCCTTCGCGCCGTCGCGGACCACGTCCCAACCGACCCACTCTGGCCCGAGGCGTGGGGGCCCGCCCGCGTCGGGATGCCGGCCGCGTGGGGCGTCTCCCTCGGCTCGCCGGACGTCGTCATCGCGGTCCTCGACACGGGCGTGGACGCGGCGCCGGACCTCGAAGGGGCGCTGCTCCCCGGCCACGACGTGCGGACCGGCGGCGAGGCATCGGCCGACCCGGAGGGTCACGGGACCGTCGTCGCGCAGGTGGCGGCCGCGCGCATCGACAACGGCGTCGGCGCCGCCGGGATCTGCCCGCGCTGCTCGATCCTGCCCGTGACCATCGCCGACGCGACGGGGACGGCGCGCGCCTCGGACGTCGCGACCGGCATCGTCTGGGCGACGGACCACGGGGCGACCATCGTGAACATCAGCTACGCGGGCGAGGCGGCGCCGGAGTCACTCGTGGAGGTGCAGCGCGCCGTCGCGTACGCGCGCTCCGCGGGCGTGAGCGTCGTCGCGGGCGCCGGCAACGACGGGACCGATGCGCGCCGGTATCCCGCGGCGCTGCCCGGCGTGCTGTCGGTCGCCTGGACGGACGAGAGCGACTCCCTCGATCCGGACTCGTCCTTCGGGACGTGGGTGGACCTCGCGGCGCCGGGGGTCGCGGCCACACAGCTGGACGCCGCGCGCTGGCTGCAGAGCAGCGGAACGTCCGTCTCCTCGCCGATGGTCGCGGGCGCGCTCGCCCTCCTCGCGGCCGCCGCACCGTCGTCCACGATGGCCGAACGTGAGACCGCGGTCCTCTCGACCACGGCCGCCGTCTCGCCCGCGGGCGCGATCGCTGGCGGTCGGCTGGACGTCCCCGCCGCCCTGGCGGCGCTCGGCTCGAAGGTGGTCCCGCCGGCCCAGTCGGTCGACGGCGCGCCGGTCATCGCGTTCACCGCGCCGGCGCGAGCCGTCACCTACACGCGGGCAGCGACCGCGAAGATCGCGTGGAGCGAGTCGCTCCTCGCCGGCGAGTCCGTGGCGTCGCGGACGGTGACGCAGGAGATGACGCCGGTGATCGACGGAGCGTGCGACGGCGCGGCCTGGGGTCCGGACGGGGACCCGGCGCTCGCCCAGCCCGGCGCGTCCACCTCCGGCCGCCTGGCGGATGCGACGTGCTACCGCTGGCGCGTCGACATCGCGGACGGCAGCGGCCGGACCGCGTCGGCGACCTCGCGGGTCGTGTTCGTCGACCGCGTGAAGCCGGCGATCCGTCCCGTCGCGCCGAAGAAGCTCACCCGGACGTCGAAGCAGGAGCTCTCGTTCCGGTGGCGGCTCGACGACGGGACCGCCGGTTCCGGCGTCGCTCGCGACCTCACGATCGTCACGTACCAGGGCCGCGTCTCCGGGTCCTCGTGCGTCGGCTGGAAGACGTGGCGGACGAAGAAGGTCCCCGCGGGGACCACCGAGGACGCCTACCTGGCGACGGGGCCGGTCTGCGTCCGCATCCGGATCACGGCCGTGGACGCCGCGGGCAACGCGACGACGACCACGCTCCCAGCGTACCTCCACCGCTGACGGGATCCCTCGGCCCGCCGTCGGTCACCCGCGCCGGCGGATGCCGGGTGGTCCGTCGGACGCGGCCGGCGGGCTCGCGGGCTCCACCTCAGTAGCGGAAGTTCGAGATCTGCTTGCGGTTGCCGAACAGCCCGCCGCCCCAGGTCCCCACGTCCACCACGAGCGCGCAGATCAGCACGAGGATCGAGAGAACGTCGAACCCCGTGGGGGCGAACAGCGCGAAGAAGAACGTGGTCCACGGGACGAACAGGAACCCGAGCAGGAGCCAGATCGGCGATCCGAACGAGGCGTTCCAGCCAGCCTGGTCGTTGTACCAGCCCGCGAGGACGAGGACCCGCGGGACGACCGCGGCGAGGACGGCGATGATGCAGCCCACTGACCAACCTCCCATCCGTGCCGGCCCCAGCCGGATCGGTGCCGTCGTCACACGAGTGTAGCCCCCGGCCCGCGGCGCGTGATCCCCTGGGGCGGGGCCCTGGGGGCCCGGCCGCTGCTCGGATCGACCACATCGGGCGGCCCACGGCCCGCTAGCATGGCGCCGATGTCGGGTGGCGACCAGCGCGCGGAGAGGAGGGGACCGGATGGCAGGTCAGCTGCCCGTGACGCGGGTCCACGGGAACTCCTACAACATCTTCATCCTGGTCCTGACCGTCTACTCGCTCGCCCTGATGCTGCTGCTCGTGCTGCCGGTCGACGAGGATACGCGCCAGCTGGCGAACGTCTACGACAACCTCATCTGCGTCATCTTCCTCATCGACTTCGCGTACAACCTCACCGGCGCGAAGCCCAGGCGCGCGTACCTGATCGGCCAGAACGGCTGGATCGACCTCCTCGGGTCCATCCCGAGCTTCTCCTTCTTCCCCGCCGTCGCGCTCCTCCGGCTCTTCCGCATCTTCCGGCTCTTCCGGATCCTCCGGCTCCTGCGCGGCAACAAGAAGAAGGAGCTCATCGAGGACGTCGTCCGCAACCGCGGGCAGTACGCGTTCTTCATCACGTCCCTGCTCGCCATGCTGGTCCTGGCGACGGCGAGCATCCTCGTCCTGCAGTTCGAGAGCGTCTCCCCGGACGCGAACATCACGACCGGCGGCGACTCGCTGTGGTGGGCGATCGTCACCATCACGACGGTCGGATACGGCGATCACTACCCGGTGACGCCGCTGGGGAGGCTCACCGCGACCGCGGTGATGTTCGCCGGCATCGGGATCATCGGCGCCCTCGCGAGCATCCTGGCCAGCATGCTGGTCACCTCGCCGGACCAGTCGCGCGGTGACGCGGCCGCCGCCGCGACGGCGACCGCCGAGCCGCCGGATGCCGCTCCCGCGGTGGCCGGGCCGACCGACCCCACCGGGCCCGTCGCCACTTCGGTCTCGGCAGCATCCGCCGATGCCATCGTCGCGGAGCTCGCGAGCCTCCGGGCGGAGATGGCTGCCCTCAGGGCCTCGCTGGCGGACCGCACTGGCTGACCCCCGGTCGAGGCCGCCCGAGGCCGCCTGTGTGCGCGTGGCAGGCGGCGTCAGACGCCCGGCCGGCGCGCCCGGACGATCGCGGCGTGCATGCGGTCGGCGACCGCGTGGGTGGGGACGATCTCCACATCCACCATCCCCGCCGCCGCCAGCCCCGCGCGGTACTCCGTGAACGACAGCGCCCCGGCGTAGCAGGCCGCCCATGAGCCGCGCTCGGCGCGCTCCGTCTCGGAGAGGGCATCTTCGGCGACCACGTCGCTGACGCCCATCCGGCCGCCGGGTCGCAGCACCCGTGCGATCTCGCGGAAGACCGCGCTCTTGTCGGCCGCCAGGTTGATCACGCAGTTGCTGATGACGACGTCCACCGCTGCATCGGGCAGCGGCATCGCCTCGATCGCGCCTTTCACGAACTCGACGTTCGCCACGCCCGCCTCCGCCGCGTTCCGACGGGCCAGCGCGAGCATGTCGTCCGTCATGTCCAGGCCGATCGCGTGGCCGGTCGGTCCCACGCGCCGCGCGGAGAGCAGCACGTCGATGCCCCCGCCGGACCCCAGGTCCAGGACGGTCTCGCCGGGCCGCAGCTCGGCCACCGCGACTGGATCGCCGCACCCCAGGCTCGCGAGTGCCGCGGCATCCGGCAGCTCGGCGCGCTCCATGGCGTCGTACAGCTCGGGGCCGAAGGAGGACGCCGGGGACTCGCAGCAGCCACCGGTCGCGGCGCCGTCGTCGCAGCACGCGGTCCCGTCGTCCTCGAGCACGGGCAGGGCGGCGCGCGGATCGTCGGTCGTGCGTCGGTCGAGCGCGTCGAGCATGCGCCGCGCCTCGGCGCCGTAGTGCTCGGACATCCGCTGGTGGAGGTCCTGTGTCATCGATCCGGCCTTCCTGCGTCCATCTGTGGAGGGGTCGTCCTGGGAGGACATCCGGCCCGCCGCGGGGGGCTCGTCCGCCCTCAGTGCACCCGGTGACGCTAGCATTTATATCGATGGTTGTCAATATAGACTGAGGTCGATATCATCGCGGGTATGAAGCGGATGGTCGACCCGGACGTCCGGCTGCTCCAGGCGGCCGCCGATCCCACGCGGCTTGCGATCCTCCGGCGCCTGAGCGATGAGGGCCCGGTCTGCGCGTGCGAGCTCGCGGACCCGGCGGGCGTCTCGCAGCCGACCGTCTCGCACCACCTCAAGGTCCTGCGCGAGGCGGGCTGGGTGGACGGCGAGCGGCGGGGGAGCTGGATCTGGTACTCGATCCGCCCCGACGCCGTGGAGCGGTTCCGCGGCCTCGCGGCGGGCATCGCCCCGGGCGCGGCGCGGCCGGCGTCCGCGCTGGGGTCGGGAGCGAGCCAGGCGGCCGCCGCTCGCGACTGACCGCCGCGCCCCGCGACCGATCCGGGCGGGGTACGCGGGCCAAGCCGGCACGCCCGTCAGGCACGCGAGGCGTCGGTCGCATCGCGTAGCCTGTGACGCATGCCGCCCACCATGCAGGTGCGCGGCGGCGCTCCCCGAGGGAGGCGATGACCGCACCTGAAGCACCGTCCGCCGCGCCGGCGGCTCCCGGATCGCCGGGGGGCGGGAGCGACCGCGTCCGGACCTGGTGGCCGGTCGCTCGCGGTGTCATCGCGGTCGGCGCGTTCGTCCTGATCGTCCTCCTCCAGGGAGAGATGATCGCGGTGAGGATCGCCGGTGTCGCCCTCGTCCTGATCGGCACGGTCGAGCTCTTCGGCACGCGCGGGACGGGTCCGAGCGGAGGCCGTCTCGGGTTCGTCCCGCACGCGCTCGTGGTGCTCATCGGGGCGGTCCTGCTGGCCCTGCCCTCCCCCACGTTCGTGGGCGCGTCGCGCATCGCCGGGATGTTCGTCCTGGTGATCGCCGTCTACCACCTCGTCAGCGCCGCGCCCACCGCGCGCGTCCACGGCGGGCGGAGCTGGGTGCTCGCATCGAGTGCGCTCGAGGCCTCGATCGCCCTGCTCCTGATCCTCGCGCCGTCGATCGCCGTCGTGACATTCGGCACCGTGGTCGTCGCCGGGTGGGCCGCCGCCGCGGTCCTCGCGGTGCTGGCGAGACGCGGGCAGGTCACCCTTCCGTCGCCGCCCGGCGACGAGCTTCGCGGGCTGACCATCCTCGTCGGAGAGCGCCTCTCCCGCAACCCGTTCCCACCCGAGGATCGGCGCGCGATCGACGGGTCGCTCTTCTTCGAAGGTGCGGAGCGGACCGCCGACATCCGGCGGTTCGCCGTCATGCTCTCCCTCTCGACCGCCATCGCGACGTTCGGGCTGCTCCAGTCGTCGACGGCCGTCGTCATCGGGGCGATGCTGGTCGCACCGCTGATGACGCCGATCCTCGGACTCGCGGCAGCGGTCGTCACGGGCCGACCCGTCCGGGCGGTCTCGTCGGCCGTGCTCGTGGCCGTCGGGGCGGCCGGCGTCGTCGCCCTCGCCGCCGTCCTGTCGCTCGTCGCGCCCGGCCCGATCGACGCGGCGACCAACCCCGAGATCCAGGCGAGGACCGCCCCGAACCTCCTCGACCTCCTCGTCGCGCTCGCGGCCGGTGCCGCCGGGGCGTTCGCGACCGGCGATCGGAAGGTCGCCGCGGCGCTGCCCGGGGTCGCGATCGCCGTCGCCCTCGTCCCCCCGCTGTCCGTCGTCGGGATCTGCCTCGCCGCCGGCCTCGTGCCGGACGCGGTCGGCGCCCTCGTCCTGTTCCTGACCAACTTCGTCGCGATCGTGTCCGCCGGGGCCCTCGTGCTCGTCGCCGTCGGCTACGGCCGCCTGGACCGGATGGGGTCGGACCCGCGCTTCGTCCGGACCTGGGCCGCGACGCTCGCCTCGGGGGTCATCCTCCTCGCGATCCCCCTCGCTGCCTCTGGGGCGGCGGTCGTCCGCAAGTCGCAGGAACAGGCCATGGCCGCTCGTGTGGTTGACGCGTGGCTCACCCGTGGCACCGTCGGCGCCTACGACGTCGTCGCCGTGACCGTGGACGCCGATCTCGTCCAGGCGAGGATCACGGCATCGGCCGAGGTACCTCCCGTGACCGTCCTCCAGGCGGTGATGTCCACCGCGTTCGGCCGCCCGGTCAGCGTCAGCGTCGCGGTCGTCGCCGTCGAGCGATCGACGGCCTCTCCGCCCTCTCCCGTCCCGTTCGGCTCGGCGCCGCCGGGATCCCCCTCCCCATCTGCGAGCACCGCGACGGGCGCCGCTCCCTGAGGGACCGCCCACCCGACGCGCTGCGGCCGCCGATCCAGCACCGACCGTGCGGGCCCGGCGCGCTCCGCCCGGGCAGCGGCCCGGCACGGTCCGCCCGGGCAGCGGCCCAGCACGGTCCGGCGTCCGTGGGTCGGACCGCACGCTACCCTGTGTCGATGCGGATCCTCTGCCTCGGATGCGAGGTCCTCGCCCGGCCGCTCTACCTCGCCGCGGCGACGTCGCCGCACATCGTGGACGTCACGCTTCTCGGGATCGGTCTGCACGACGTGCCCGCGGGACTGCGCGGGACGCTCCAGGAGGCCGTGGACGGTGCGGACCCGTCGCGGTACGACGCCGTCGTCCTCGGGTACGCCCTGTGCGGCCAGGCGACCGCCGGGCTGCGGACCGGTCGGGTCCCCCTGGTCGTGCCGCGCGCCCACGACTGCATCACGCTGTTCCTCGGGGACCGGGCCCGCTACATGCGCGAGTTCACGGACCACCCGGGGACCTACTGGTACAGCCAGGACTACATCGAGCGCGGGACCGGCGCGGAGGCAGAGATCCGCGGGCTGGGGGTGGGCTCGGGGACCGAGGAGGACGTCAAGGCGACGTACGCTCTCTATGTCGAGCGGTACGGGCGCGACAACGCCGACTACCTCATGGAGGCCCTGGGCGCCTGGCGCGAGCACTACGACCGGGCGGCCTTCATCGACCTCGGCGTCGCCGCTGCGGCCGACGTCGAGGCGCGCGCGCAGGGCGACGCGGAGCGGCGGGGGTGGTCGTACGAACGGGTCGCCGGCGACGTGGTGCTCGTCCGTCGGCTCCTCGCGGGCGACTGGGACGACGACTTCCTGGTCCTGGCGCCGGGGGAGCGGGTCGCGCTGACGTACGACGAGGAGATCATCCGCGCCGAGCCGGTCGCCTGATCCGCGCCTGGTCGAGCCTCTCGCGCCCGCACGGGTCGGGGCGCGCAGGGACGCGGCCCTGACCGGGGGCATTCGGGCGGGTCGGCGGTGCCGGGCCCGACCGCGCGACGTGCCGTTCGGCCCGGCCTCTCTTTCATGCTCCTTTCAGGACCGCCGCCGAGCATGACGGTCGGCGTCATGCGCGGGCCTGCAGGGCTGCGCGCCAGGACCGCCGGCGTGCACGGAGAGGCTTCCCATGAAGTGGCGGGTGGCGGCCGCGGTCGCGCTCATCGTCGTCGGCGTCGGTGCCGCCGTGTTCGTGGTCGTGCGACCGGACCTCGGCGGGACGCCGACGCAGTACCTGACCTCCCAGGCGACCGTGACGAACGTCACGAACTCGGTGGTCGGCTCGGGATCCATCGCGCCTCACGCGTCGTACTCCCTCGCCTTCGGTGTGGCCCCGTCGCTCGCCGGATCCGCCTCGACCGCGGCGTCGGCGGCGGGAGCGCAGACGGTCACGTGGCCCGTCGAGAGCGTGAGCGTCACCGTCGGCCAGAAGGTGTCCACGGGCGACGTCCTCGCCGTCGCGGACGCGACGGAGGCGAAGGCCCAGCTCGCGGCCGACAAGGCGACGCTGACGTCGGCGGAGGCGAAGCTCAAGACCGACACTGCCGGCGCCACGGACGCCCAGATCGCGTCGGCGCGCAACGCCGTGAGGTCCGCGCAGCTGCAGGTCGCGAACGCGAACGCGGGCGCGACGCAGACGACGCAGTCCAACCAGATCTCGCTGCAGACGGCACGCAACCAGCTCGCCGACGCGCGGAAGGCGCTGGCCGACGCGAAGGCCGGGCCGAGCGCGACGGACATCGCGAACGCCACGGCCTCACTCGACCAGGCGCAGCGTGCGTACGACCAGGCGGTCTCGGACCAGGCATCCACGCACCAGGACGGCCTGGACTCGATCGCGCAGGCGCAGAAGGCGCTCGACGATGCCGGTCTCGCGGTGGCGCAGGCGAGCCAGAAGCTCGTCAACGACCAGGCGCTGGGCGCCTCGACGGGCACGGTGGCCGCCGATCAGGCCGCGCTCGACGCGGCGAACAAGTCCGCCGCACAGGCACAGACGGCACTCGCGAACGCCAGGAAGCAGGCGGCGGCGAACGACGCGAAGGCCGCGACCGCCGTCCAGAACGCCCAGGCGAATCTCGGCCAGGCGCAGCGGGCCTACGACGCGAACACGACCCCGTCCGCGACGGCGATCGCGGCCGCGGAGCAGAAGGTCCGCGACGCCGAGCTGGGCCTGGCCAGCGCCCAGCAGCGGGCGTCGGCGGCCACGGCCCAGTCGACCCAGTCGGCGCAGTCGGCCGGCCTCCAGCTCCAGAACGCGCTCACCAGCCTCACGAACACCACGACCCCGGTGGAGGCGACCATCGCGTCCGATCTCGTCGCGGTGACGAACGCGAAGACGGCCGTGGCGGAGTCCGAGCTCACGGTCGAGCGGGCCAGGATCGTCGCGCCGACCGACGGCACCGTCGTGGCCGTGAACATCTACGAGGGCCTCACGGCGCCGTCGGGCAGCGCGATCGTGCTGGACGTCGGGCCGTACGAGGTCACCGCCGACTTCTCGGAGACCTCCCTCGCGAAGCTGAGTGTCGGCCAGGCGGCCGACGTGACGGTGACCGCCGTCGGGTCCACGACCCCCGGCACCGTGACCGTCATCGGCGCCACGCCGGCGACCTCCGGCACCAGCAGCGTCGTGACGTACCCGGTCACCGTCGCGCTCGAGACCGAGCCCCAGGGCGTCCAGGTGGGCATGACCGCGAGCGTGGCGATCATCATCGCCCAGTCCCAGAACGTCCTGGCGGTCCCGACCCAGGCCCTCGTCGGCGACAGCGCGAGCGGCTACCAGGTCCGCGTCATGGACGCGAACGGCGCCGTCTCGCTGGTGCCCGTGACCGTCGGTCTCGTGACGACCTCGCTCGCGGAGATCCAGGGCGGCATCTCGGAAGGCACCACGGTCGTCACCGGGACCGTCTCGTCGACGAACTCGACGACCTCATCGAGCAACCGCGGCAACGGGAGCCTCTTCGGCGGCGGTGGGTTCGACTTCGGCGGCGGTGGGCCGCCCCCGAACTTCCAGCGGAACTCCGGCACCGGCGGCTCCACGAACGGCGGCGGTGCGGCGCCCGGCGGAGGCACGAACCCGTGAGCTCGGCGATGGGCGCGGGCGATGAGGTGCGCGCGACCGCGCCCCTCATCCGGATCCGTGGCGTCACCCGCATCTACGACACGGGTCGCGTCGAGGTCCCCGCGCTCCGGGGCGTCGACCTCGACGTCGACGAGGGCGAGTTCGTCGCGATCATCGGCCACTCGGGGTCGGGCAAGACGACCCTCATGAACATCATCGGCTGCCTCGACCGGCCCACGGACGGGACCTACCGGATCGCGGGAACGGACGTCCACGACCTCGACGACGACGAGCTCGCCCGGGTCCGGAGCCGGACGATCGGCTTCGTCTTCCAGGACTACAACCTCCTGCCGCGCACCACCGCGCTCGAGAACGTGGCGACGCCGCTCCTCTACCAGGGCATGGGCCGGAAGGAGCGGCTCGCCCGCGCGAAGGCGCCTCTCGAGCGTCTCGGCCTCGGCGACCGCCTGGACCACGAGCCGTCGGAGCTCTCGGGCGGTCAGCAGCAGCGGGTGGCGATCGCTCGGGCGCTCGTGACCGAGCCGGCCCTCGTCCTCGCCGACGAGCCGACCGGGAACCTCGACACGGCCTCCGGCGAGGAGGTGATGGCGATCTTCCGCCAGCTGAACGACGAGGGCCGGACGATCGTGCTGATCACGCACGAGGCGGAGGTCGCCGCGCAGGCGCGGCGACAGATCCACGTCCGCGACGGGAGGATCGTGGAGTGAGCCTCCTCGAGATGGTCCGGCTCGCGCTGTCCCGCCTGCGGACCAGCCGCCTGCGGACCTTCCTCACGATGCTCGGCGTCATCATCGGCGTCGCGTCCGTGGTGGCCCTCGTCGGGGTGGGTCAGGGGGCGACGAGCGGGATCACGTCCCGGCTGCAGGGCCTGGGCACGAACCTGCTGACGGTGAGCCCGGGGAGCACGACGACCGGGTTCACCCGGAGCGCCGCCGGCTCTGCGACGACGCTCACGCAGGAGGACGCGCAGGCCCTCGCGAAGATCGGCGGGGTCGCCGCGGTCGAGCCCGAGGTCTCCGGGCAGGGCTTCCTCGTGAACGGCGACTCGAACACGACGACCACCGTCCTCGGCACGACCCCCGCCTACCCGTACGTGCGCGCGTACGACATCGCCCAGGGGAGCTTCTTCAACCAGGCCAGCGTGGACAACGCGCTGCGCGTCGTCGTCCTCGGGGCGACGACAGCGAGCGACCTCGGCCTCGCCGGCGATGCCGTCGGGAGGACGGTCACGATCACCGGGATCCCCTTCGAGGTGGTGGGCGTGCTCGCGACGAAGGGCTCGAGCGGGGCCTTCAGCCAGGACGACCAGGCGATCATCCCGATCAGCACGCATCGGGCCTACTTCAGCAGCGGCGACAAGGTCCGCTCCATCGGCATCAGCGTCTCCGACGCCTCGCAGATCGAGCTGGCGAAGGCGAACGTCGCCGCCCTCCTCCAGCAGCGGCACGGCGTCACGTCGTCCACCCAGGACTTCACGATCGCCGATCAGGCCCAGCTCCTCGAGACGTTCTCGTCCGTCGCGGCGACGCTCGCGCTCCTCCTCGGCGGCATCGCGTCGATCTCGCTCCTCGTGGGCGGGATCGGGATCATGAACATCATGCTGGTCTCCGTGCGCGAACGGACCCGGGAGATCGGCATCCGGAAGGCCGTCGGGGCGCGCGGGCGCGACATCCTCGCCCAGTTCCTCATCGAGGCCCTCGTCATCTCCGTCATCGGCGGGGCGATCGGGATCGCCGTCGGCCTCCTCGTCTCGCTCGGCATCTCCACGTTCGCGGGCTGGTCCACGACGTTCAGCCCCGTCACCGTCATCGCCGCCGTCGGGTTCAGCATCGCGGTCGGCGTCGTGTTCGGCGTGTGGCCGGCACGCCAGGCCGCACGCCTCGACCCGATCGTCGCGCTCCGCTACGAGTAGCCACGGAAAGGGGAGATCCAGTGACCTTCGATCCCGGGGCGGGCCAGGCCCCGCCCGCCTCTCCGCCACCGACCGGCGCGCCGACGGCGCCCGCCACGCAGCCGGTCCAGGCCACGGTCCAGCCCGCCGACGCGTCGCCCCGCGTCGCACCGCCGAAGCAGCCGAGATCCGGCGGCCGGGCGAGCGTCGGGACGATCGTCCTCGCCGTGGGGCTCGTCGTCGCGGTCGGGGGCGTCGCGTTCGCCGTGGGTCGCGTGACGGCGCCCGCCGCCTTGGCTGCAGCGACCGGGAACCGGGCCTTCGGCGGGAACGGCGCATACGGCGCGAACGGCGGGCTCCAGGGCGGCGCCCTGCCGAACGGCTCCTTCGCGCCGGGCGCATTCGGCGACCGCGGCTTCGGCGGGGCCCTGGGCGGCATCACCGGGACGGTGACGGCGATCGCCGCGGACTCCCTGACGATCCAGGTGGGCGGGACGAGCGGCCGCACGCTCCAGATCCCACTGACCTCCTCCACGACCTACCACACGGAGGTGCCGGCGACGGCGGCCGACGTCACCGTCGGCGCGCAGGTGACCGTCCGGACCCAGCGGGGCACGACCCAGAACGGCCAGGGTCAGCAGAACGGCCAACCCGGCCAGATCCCGCAGGCGAGCGGCGCGCCCGGCGCCGGCGGCCCGCCGGCGTTCACCGTCGGGCCGGCCACCGACGTGACGGTCATCCCGCCGAGCGGGCAGTAGCGGGCGGGCGCCCGACGACGACGGGCGCGAGTGCGCGCCGCTGCCCGGGGCGCGCGCGGGCCCGGCCGCCGCGCCCACGCATGACGAAGGCCCCGGCCGGGCGTCCCGGCCGGGGCCTTCGCGACTCCTCCGTCAGGCGATCCCGGCCAGCCTCTTCGCGGCCTCCACGGCCGTGGCGGCATCCGGTGCGTAGCCATCGGCGCCGATCTGCGACGCGAACTCCGCCGTCACCGGGGCGCCACCGACGATCACCCGGCAGTCCGTCAGGCCGGCGGCACGGATGCCGTCCACGACGTCCTTCATGCCCACCATCGTCGTCGTGAGGAGCGCGCTCACGCCGACGAGCTTCGCATCGTGCTCGCGCGCCTTCGCCACGAAGTCCTCCGGGGCCACGTTGGCCCCGAGGTCGATCACCTCGATGTTGGCGCCCTTCCACATCATCGCGACGAGGTTCTTCCCGATGTCGTGGAGATCGCCCTTGACCGTCCCGATGACCGCGGTGAACTGCGGCCGGATGCCGCTGTCCACCAGGAGCGGCTCCAGGATCGCCACGGACTCCTTCATCGCCCGGGCGCTGATGAGCATCTCGGGGACGTAGATCTCGTTGCGCTGGAACCGCGCGCCCACGATGTCCATCGCCTCGGTCATCGCCGCGAGGACCGTCGCGGGGTCCATCCCCTCGTCGATCGCCGCCCGGGTCACCTCCGCGGCCGTCTTGCGGTCGCCGCGCTCGATCGCCCCCGTCAGCGCCTGCAGGTCCGCCATCGCTGTCGCTCCTTCCGTGCCGGGGCCCGCTCAGGCCCCTGCGGGCGCCGTGCCCAGCTCGCCCGCCCGGTAGGCGGTGAGGTACGCCATGCAGAACGGGTCCGCGCCCGTCAGGGCGTCCGCGGCCAGCCGGTAGGGCCGGCTGTCGCGGTCCAACGCCAGGACGCGCTCGGGGTCGTTCGCGATCGGGTCGATGATGCCGCTGTCCACGCCCGCGGCGAGGGCGAGGTCCAGGAAGACGTCGTTGACGAGGCGTCGCTCGGGCATCCCGAACGAGACGTTCGACAGCCCCCCGGTCAGCCGGACCTCCGGGCCCAGCTCGGCGCGCAGCCGGCTCACCGCCTCGAGGAAGTGCGCCCCAGACTTGCCGTCCATCGAGACCGCGACGGGCAGCACGATCGAGTCGATGTGCATCCGGCCGAGCGGGATCCCCCGCGCGCTCGCCGCCTCCACCATGCGCATGGCGTTGGCGACGCGCTGGTCGGCGTCCGACGGGAGGTCGGCGCTGCCCGCGGCCGAGAGCACCACCGAGCAGCCGGCCTCGGCGGCCACGTCGAGGACGTCCAGCCGGTCGAGCGCCGCCGAGTTGAGCAGCGGCGGGAGTGTCCCGGGCACCAGCGCCGCGATCCCCGCCCGGATCGTGGCGACGCTCGACGAATCGAGCGAGAGGGGCGCGTGGCTGAGCTCGCCGATCGCCCGGACGATCCAGGCCATCGCCGCGCGCTGCTCCTCCTCGCGGGTGGAGAGCTCGTCCACGTTGAGGTCGAGGTAGTCCGCCCCGGCAGCCAGCTGGCGCTCGACCATCCACGCGATGTACCCGGCGCCCGCACCGGCGTCCGGCCCGCCCGACATCGCGGCGCGGAGCGCCGCCTGGACGTGCTTGACCTTGCCGTTCGCGTAGTCCTGGGTCTCGCGGATCTCGTCCGCGATCGGCAGGGCGCGCTCGGCCCCGTCCGGCCCGGTGAACAGCAGCGCCTCGCGGCCGTCGGGCGCCGTCCCGACGCGCTTCCCGGCGCGCTGGACGACACGGGTGGCGTGGATGTTCTCGCCGATGATCGTGAAGGTGCGCCCGTCAGACAGGATCATCCAGCCCGTCCCTCCGCGGCCGCGTCGTCCCCGCCGACGGCCTCGCTGCGCGCCGCCTCCTCGGCGGCGATCCTCTTGCCGATGTGGTCGCGCCCGGCGAACGCGTTCGACCAAGCGCTCGTACGCCGAAGCGCGTTGTCCGTCAGGGCGGGTGGGCGCTCGAGCATGCCGTCGGTCTCGCCCCACGCCTTGAGCCGATCGTACGCGCGCACCCAGATGCACTGCTTGCCCGGGACCTCGCACTCGCCGAGGTGGGTGCCGCCGCACGGGCCGTTGCGCTGGTTCTTCGCGCACTGGCTCTCGGGGCACAGGTACGCGATATCCGGCAGCGAGCAGTCGCCGCAGTCGCGGCAGTCGTACAGCGGCGCCTTCACCGCCTGCTCCAGGACGTGGAGGACCTTGCCGAGGTGCATCCCCTCCGCGCGCTCGTGCATCCGGCCGGCGAGCTCGAAGCCCGGCGTGCCGGGCTCGAAGACCGTCGAGTGCACCATCCGGTTCATCGTGTACGCGACGGGCGACCGGAGGACGTGGGGCGGCCGCGCCGCGCGCTTCTTCGACCGCAGGTACGACCGCGAGACCGTCTCCGACGAGAGCCCCGTCGCCCGGTCCTTCTCGAAGAAGTGGAACTCGCGCGGGATCGCGTACTGGATCTCGCGCGCGAACGTCCGCCAGTCGTCGGGGCCGTAGGAAGCCGCCGTGTCGAGGATCCGCGTCACGTCCTCGTGGCTCATCGCGCCGCCGATGTAGATGCCCCGGTATCCGAGCCCCTTCGCGATCGCCGTCTGCTTCGCCGCGAGCTCGATGAAGTACGCCTTTCCCTTGTCCGGCGACGCCCCCTCGCGCTCCACGACCGCGAGCAGCTCGTCGGTCACGGTGCACCCCGGGATCCGACCCGAGTGGAACGCCCGCGCCGCGCCGCGCGTGAGCAGGTAGGCGTTCGCCACCACGGGGAGGGCGATCCCGGCGTGCCGCATCCACTTGAGGAGCTCGTCGTCCTTGCGGGCGTCGTACCCGACCTGGCTGATGATGAACCGGGCACCCGCACGCGCCTTCATCGCGAGCTTGTAGTACTGGGTCATCACCTCGGCCTCGAGGAGCTTGTGGTTGTTCACCACGGCGCCGAGGTAGAAGCTCGGCCGGGACGGCGCCTCCGTCGCCCCGTGGCCGCCCTTCGCGCCCTCGCCCGGCCAGCGTCCGGCGGCGAGGTCGGAGTACATCGTGAGGAGGGCGACGGAGTCGATGTCGAAGACGGGGCGCGCCAATCCCGCGTAGCCCTCCACCGGGTAGTCGCCCGAGAGGCAGAGGACGTTGCGGAACCCGGCCGACGCGAGGCGCCAGCCGAGGCTCGCGATCTCGTTGCGGTTCCGGTCGCGGCAGGCCACGTGCACGATGACCTCGCTGCCGGCCGCCAGCAGCTCCCGACCCAGCACCTCGGGGCTCGCCATCGGGTGGCCGCCGGCGTTGTCCGTCACCGAGAGCGCATCGACGCGCGGGTCGGTCGCCAGCGCCTCCGCCATCGTCCGGGCGCGCTTGCCGCCCGGGTCGTCGAGGACGCCGCGCCACGGCACGAGCTCCACCATCGCCACGAAGCCGTCGCGGTCCGCCAGCTTCTCCTGGAGCGGGACCGGCCCGGGGCGGGCGGCTGCGGGGGCCGCGTCTGCGACCGTGATCGCCGTCGCGTCGGTCGCGGGGTCCGGGGTCCGGGATCTCCTGGGTGCCATGGCTGCCTCGTCAGACTTCGATCGGTGCGAACCGGCACCCCTCGACGAAAAGGTCGAAGAAGTCCGGATGGGTCTCCAGCTCGATGTGCTCGATGCGCCGCACGAGCGCATCCACGCCCGCCCGGCGACTCCCCGAGAGGAGCATGATGCGCGCTCCACGAAGGGACGCGTTGCCCACCTTGTCCACGCGATCCGCCGGGACGGGCGGGATGAAACCGATGGCGACCGCGTTGGCGATGTCGATGTAGCTCGCGAACGCGCCCGCCAGGGTGAGGCGGCGCAGGTCGGCGGGGACCAGGCCCGCCAGCCGGAGCAGGATCCCCGTGCCGCAGTGGTTGGCCGCCTTCGCCTGGGCGAGGGCGCTCGCGTCGGCGCGGCTGAACATGATCCCCTCGTCGGGCGCGACGGCCACCTGGGTCGACCCGCCCGCGAACCGTCCCTCGGGCGTCATGGCACCGGTCCGGGTCAGTTCGGCGAGGAGGTCCACGAGCCCGGACCCGCAGATGCCCACGGGCGGCACGTCGCCGATCGTCCGGTAGGTGAGCCGGCCGTCCTCGCTCGCGACCGACTCGATCGCCCCCACGGCGGCGGCCATCCCGTGCCGGACGCTGCCGCCCTCGAAGGCGGGGCCTGCCGGGCACGACGCCGCGAGGTAGCGGCCGCCCGACCGGAGCACCACCTCGGTGTTGGTGCCGACGTCGATGAGCATCGCAGGGTCGGGGCCGTCCGCGAAGCCCGTCGCCACGAGGTCGGCCGCGATGTCCGCGCCCACGTGGCTCCCGATCAGCGGGCAGCCCACGACCCGCGCCTGCGGGTGGACGAGGATGCCGAGCTCGTGTGCCAGCGCGACGATGCCCGTCGTGGTCCGTGCACCGGCACGGAACTCCGTCTCGACGACCGACCGGAACGGCCGGGCGCCGATGGGGGAGACGTCCAGGCCGAAGAACAGGTCGCGCATCGTGGCATTGCCCACGACCACGACCTCGTAGACGGTCCGCCGGTCGATGCCGAGGGCCGCGTAGGCCTCCTTCAGCTCGTGGTTGAGCGCCTTGCGGACCGCCTGGCGCAGCTCGCCACGGTGCTCGTCGGCGTCGTACGCGATGCGGCTGATCACGTCGCTCCCGCCGAAGCGCTGCGGGTTCTCGATCGCGCCGACGTGGAGGACCTCGCCGGTCGCGAGGTCCAGCAGCTCCCATGCGATGGTGGTGGTCCCGAGATCGACCGCGACGCCGCGGATGGCGCCCCGCCACGCGTCGATCCGCTCGCCGGCGTAGAGGACGACGTCGCCGTCGCGCACCGCGACCGGGTCCGGGTGGGGGACCTCGCCGGCGGCACGGGTGACGATCCGGAGACGGCGACGCAGGACGGCGATCTCCACGTGCCGGCTCGCGTCGGCGACGTCGGCCTGGCAGGCGAGCCGGTACGGGTCGCGGAGGAAGCCCTCGGGCTCGGTCCGTGGCGAGAGGGACTCGACGCCCGCACGCACCTCCACCACGCACTCGTGGCAGCGGCCGGTCCGGCGGCACGACGCGGGCACGACCACCGCGAGGTCGTCCGCGTAGTCGAACAGCGAGCGGCCGACCACGAGGGGCGACCGGCGTCCCTCGTGGATCAGGTCGCCCACGTCGGTCCCCTCGATCCAGGCATGCCCGAGCAGGATACGTCCGCGGCCGCGGCCCTCCCCCGGTCCGGATGGCGGCCCCGCGAGGTCCGGATGGCGCGCCACGGGGGTCCGGTCAGGTCCTGCGTCCCGCGCGGTCCGCGAGCCACCGCAGGCCCCCGGGCGCGAGCGGGACGCCCGCGTCCAGGAGTGGCAGCGCCGCGGTCACGTCCGCGGCCTCCACGGCCACGATGACGGGCGATGTGTCGTCCGGTCCCGCCGCCTCGTCGCGCATCTCCTGGAGGGCCCGCGCGGCCGCCGCGGCGATCCACCCGTCCTTGTCGGCGGCCATCGCGTCCCGCTCACGATGCCGCGCGCTCGCGCTCGTCAGCGCGCGGAGCCGGCCGCCCATGCCCGTGCCCGCCTGCGTGGTGAGCTCGGCCATCCGGTCGCGGTACTCCCCGGCAGGGTCGAGCTCGCGCCACCGGCCGACGGTCGGTGCCGGGTCCGGCGCCTGGCGCGTGGGGGGGCCGGTGACGATGACGGCGTCCGCGAGTGCCGCGGCAGGGAGGCGGGGGATCGCGCGGAGGGCCACGGTGCGGTTCAGGCACACGACGAGCGGGGTCGCGGCAGGCCCCCGGTCGGCGGCCGCCGCCGAGTCCGGTGTCGCTGCCGCGCCCGGCCCTCTGTCCACGCTCGATCCCCCGCCCGCGGGCATGGTCGCGGCGGCCGCCGCGTACGCATCGAACGTCGCCGCGAGGACGGCCGCAGCGCTGCATCGGGACGTCACGCGCTCTCGCATGACCGCCGGGTCGAACCGGTCGATGCGGTCGAGCGCCCGAACGACCGCCGCGGCGAGGTCGTCCGGGCCGTCGCTCGCGGCGACTTCTCCGCATGCACCGTCGGTCCCCAGGATCCCCTCGACGCCCGACGGCGTCGCGGCGACCGGCAGCCCTGCCAGGAGGGCCTCAGCCACGACCGTCCCGAACGTCTCGAACGGGCTCGGGTGCACGAAAAGCGTCGCGCGCCGCATCGCGGCGGCGACGCCGGTGCGCAGGACCGGCGGGTCGAACGCGACGGCGTCGGCGATGCCGAGCTCCGCCGCGAGTGCGACGAACCGGGCCTCCTCCTCGTCGGTCGGCGCGCGGCCCACCAGGCGCAGGCGGGCGCCCGGGCGATCGCGGTGGACGATCGCGAACGCGCGGAGGAGGGTCTCCGTGCCCTTGGATGCCTTGCGCGCGCCGACCCACAGCAGCTCGGGGGCCCCGGCCCCCGGGGACGCACCCTCAGGGCCCGACTCCGCTTCCCCGGCGCCCGGGACCGCTCCCCCGCCGCCCTGGGTCGCCCCTCCAGTGCCCGGCCCGGCTTCCGCGCCGCCGCCCGACCCGGCTTCCGGGTCGCCGCCCGCAGCCGTGCCCCCGGCCCCGCCCCCGATGAACAGCTCGATCGGGACCACGTTCGCGACCACACCGACCGTGCCGGCCGGCAGCCCGGTCCCGCCCTCGACGATCCGCGCGAGGTGATCGCTCACCGCCAGTAGCCGTCGGCCGGGGCCCGCGAGATCGCGCACGCGAGCCGCGGTCGCGCCGTCCGCCAGCTGGTCGCGCACGGCGGACGCGTGCTCCGTGACCACCAGCGGGACGCCCAGCGCGTCGGCGAGGCGTGCCGCCGCCAGCCCGTCGGGGACCGCGGTGTGCGCATGGACCAGGTCGACGCCCTCGCGTGCCGCGAGCGCCAGGCCGAACGCCGTCAGCGGGTCGGCGTGCGCGTCGACCTCCACGTCGGCGGGCCGTTCGCCGGGCTCGAGCACGACGGGCAGCCGCGCGACCGGCACGCCCGGCACCCCGGCGGCAGCCGGGCCGGACGGCACGTTCAGCGCGTCCGGGCGTGCGACGGCGGCGCGCCAGCGCTCGGCCGCCACCGCCGCGATCCGTGGCCGGAGCTCGGCCTCGCCGCGGAGCATCGCCGGCTCGAACGACGCGACCGTCACGCGCACCCCCGCGTCCACGAGCGCCCGGACGTGATCTGCGACGAACGAGCCGCGGCCTGGGTCGTCGTGCGAGGGGTACCACCGCGCGACGACGAGGACGCGGCGGGGCGCTACCGCGTCCCCCACTGGAACGCCTGCTTGACCATCCGCAGGTAGACGAAGGTCTCGGTGTCCCGGACGCCCTCCACCCGCCGGATCCGCTCCGTGAGGAACCGGAGGAGGTCCTCCGTGTCCTCGCAGACGGTCTCGACGAGCAGGTCGTACGTGCCTGCCGTGATGACGACGTACGAGACCTCCGGGAACGCCGCGATCTCGTCGGCGATCTCCACGAGCCGGTCGCTCTCGCACCGGACGGCCACCATCGCCATCTGGTGGAAGCCCAGCTTGAGGGGGTCGGTCACCCCGACGACCTGGAGGACGCCCTTCCGGGTGAGCCGGCCGACGCGCGCCCGTACCGCCGCCTCCGAGATCCCCAGGTCGGCCGCGATGCTGGTGAACGATCGCCGCCCGTCGGCCTGGAGGTGCTCGATGATGCGCTTGTCGAGCGCCGACACCTCCTCCGCCGCCCGCGCGCCTCGCGCCCCGCCGTTCCGCGCCATCCGTCCAGGCCTCCTCGTGCCCGCCGCCCGATGTGCCCGCGAGCCTAGCAGGGAGCGGGCGCCCGCGGCGTCCGGTGTAGCATCCCGCGCATGGCCGGCCACACCATCCGCGCGATCGACGCGGCGCCGCTCCCGGCTGCGGCGCCCGACCCACGGAGGGACCGGCCATCGCCGGCCTGACCGTCGGGCGGCCGGCCGTCCGCCGCGCGAGCCCTCGCGGGCCTCTCGCCACCCCGTTCGAAGCCGTCCGCCGGCTCCTCACGTCGGTCCGGTTCGCCGTCGTCCAGATCGTCGTCATCGCGGTCGTCGCCCTCGTCGGCATGACCTTCCGCCAGCTGCCCGGCTCCGCGATCCGCACCGAGGCAGACTACGTCGCGCAGATGGGGATCCTGCGCGCCATGTACGAGCCGGTCCTGGGCCGGCCCGCGGTCGACGTCATGGAGCGCCTGGGGCTCTTCTCGGTCTTCTCGACCTGGTGGTTCACCGCGCTGCTGGCCCTGCTGGCGGTCTCGATCGTCGTCTGCACCCTCGACCGGCTCCCGCGCCTGTGGAGCCAGGCCGCCGACATCCGCGTCGTCCAGCCCGACTTGTTCTACGATCCCGCCCTTCGCGAACGCGCCGCGATGACCGGGGTGACCCCGGATGCGGCCGCCGCGGTCCTGCGACGGCGCCGGTTCCATGTCCGGACCGCGGTCGACGTGGGCGCGACCTACCTCTACGCCGACCGCCATCGATGGCCGCGCCTGGCGACCCTGCTGACGCACGCCGGCCTCGTGCTCTTCCTCGTGGCCGCGGCCGTCTCAGGCCGACTCGGCTTCGAGGCGGGACTGCTGATCCCACAGGGCGAGGCGGTGCCGGTGGAGCGCCTGGGGACCCCCGGCAACCTCGTCGTGAAGAACGAGGGCTTCTCGGCGCCACGGCTCGCGGACGGTCGATTCGCCGACTTCACCACCGATCTCGCGGTCTACCGCGACGGCGAGCTCCTGGCACGGAAGGTGATCCGGGTGAACGACCCCCTGGAGGTCGCCGGCTACTCGTTCCACCAGAACTTCTTCGGGCCCGCCGTGGACCTCGCCATCCGCTCGGCGGACGGAGGGGTGCTCTGGGACGGGTGGGTCCCCCTGGACGCGGCGAGCGCGGATCGACCGTACGCGCGCCTGGCGGTGCCGGGGACCGACATCGGCCTCGAGATGCTCCTCGACCGCGCCGAGGGCAAGGCGCCCCTCCTCGCGGTCATCGGGTCCCGTCAGACCGGGACCCAGTCGGACGGGACGCCGCGGTTCGACGCGATCTTCGTCGGCGGCCTCGCACCGGGCACGTCCCTGGCACCGGAGGCGGCGGGCCTCACCATCGACCTGCGCGCGATCGGCGCGTACACGGGGATCGTCGCGAAGCGCGACCCGGGCCTGGGGCTCGTCTGGCTGGCGTTCGGGCTGCTGATCGCCGGCCTGGTCATCACGTTCTACTTCCCGCGCCGCCGGGTGTGGGCCCGGATCGACGGGGGAGGGGAGATGCGCCTCGCCTGGAGCTCCGACCGGTACGTGTCGGCGCGGCGCGAGTTCGGCGGCCTCCTGGCCGACCTCGTGGCCGTGCGCGTCCCGCAGCCGACCGGCGACCGGGGCGACGTCCCCGCGCCGCCGCCTGCCGGCGACCGGAGCGACGCCTCCCCCGCACCGACCGCCGACCGGGGCGCATAGCGGTGGCCACGCTCGCAGCCCTGCTGGTGGACCTCCTCCCGGAGGCCGCCGTCGCCCCGGATGCCGCGGCATCGCTCGACCGACCCGTCGGCTGGGTGCGGGTCCTCCGGGCGCGCGTCCCGGCGCTCGACGCGCTGGATCCAGGCGACCTGGTGCTCGTCCCCGAGCGGTCGCTCGCGGTGGTGGCACCGGGCCGCGACCAGGTCGATGCCCTCGTCGCCGCGCTCGTCGAGGGCGGCGCGGCGGGGGCCGTGATCGTGGCCGCGGATGCCGAGCCGGAGGCGGCCGACCCCGAGGCACCCGGCGGACGACCCGCCGGCGCGGCAGCCGACCTCGCCGCGGGCCTCACCCGGGCAGGAGTGCCGGTGATCGAGGTCGCGGGCGCGGACCCCGTCGCGATCGAGCGCACCGTCATCGCGTGGCTCGTCAACCGCCGTGCCGCCCTGGAGGCGAGGGCGGAGGAGCTGGAGCGCCGCCTCGAGGCGATCGCCCTCGCGGAGGGCGACCCGTCCGCGCTCGTCGCGGCTATCGGTTCCTTCCTGGGGCGGGCCGTCGCCCTCGAGGGCCGGCGCGGACACCCGCTCGCCACGCATGCACCTGCGCGACCGGCGGCCGCGGCCGACGCTGCGCGTCGGTATCTCGCCTCCCGGGCCGGCGTGGCCCTCCGGATCCCGCTGCCCGTGCCCGCGAGCGACGCCACTGCCGGGCAGCCGGGTCTCGCGCCGCCGCGAGGAAGCCTGCTCCTCCTCGGCGACGATCCGCCGACGGAGGGCGAGCGCATCGCGTGCGAGCGCGTCGCGGCGCTCGTCGCCCTCGAGCTCGGACGCGAGATCGCGGTCGCGCGCGCCCGCGATGACGCACGTCGGGGTGGCTCGCTCCCGGGCGACGGCCCGCCATGGGTCGTGCTCGTGGCACGGCAGGCGGACGCGCCCCCGGACGCGCCCCCGGACGCGCCCCCGGATGGATCGTCCCAGGCGCCGCCCGATGCGTCGGGCGACGGCCCGACGGTCCGCGCCGCGACGCCCGCGGCAGCCCGGGCGGATCAGCGACCGCCGGTGCCTGCTCGCGCAGTTCGGCGGCCGCCCGCGTCGGCGGCGACACCGGCCGAGCGGCGCGAGACGCTGCGTGCCGAGCTGCGTCTCCTCGCGCCGGCGCGCCGGCTCGCCCTCCGCGGCAGCGCGGAGAGCCTCGAGTACCGCCTCGTCGCGGTCGCCGACGAAGCCGATCCCGGTGGGCTCGTGATCGCAGGACGGGTGGCACGCCTGATCCGGCGGTTGGTCGCCGTCTCCCGTCCCTTCCATGATCAGGCCGACCGGCCGCAGGCCGAGGCCGAGGCGCGCGCCACCCTTGAGGCTGCGGAGGCGGCCGTGGGCGGATCGCGGGTCGTCCGCGCCGACCGGCTGCCCGCCTTCCGGATCCTCGGCGGCCTGCACGACGTGCCCGACGGCACCCGGCTCGCTCGCGCCCTGCTCGCGCCGATCCTGGCGGGAAGCCCGGCCACCGTCGCCGGTCGTCTTGCGACACTGCGGGCCGTGCTCGACGCCGCCGGCCCGATCGAGGCCGCGCAGGCGCTCGGCGTCCACCGCAACACGATCGCCTACCGGATCAGGCGCCTCGAGGAGACCGGCGGCTGGGACCTGTCGGACCCCGATCTGCGGCTGGCACTCTCCGTCGCCCTCCGAATCGTGCAAAACGCACAAGACTGACGCCGCTCTGTTGCCACCGGCCTCGTTCGCCGGCTGCTATCCTCCCCGCATCCCGGCGACCGCGGACGGCATCTCGGTGCGTCCGGCACAAGATACGGCCCTCCCGCCAGCACCGGACGGCGCGGCGTGAGGTGCGAGGAGGCTCGATCGATGGTGGACAAGGCAGCGCTCGAGAAGATCGAGAAGGCGAAGGCCGACGGGATCCGGTTCATCCAGCTGCAGTTCACGGACGTCCTGGGCATCGTCAAGGCGGTCACGATCCCGATCCACCGCCTGCAGGACTCGGTGCAGCACGGGACCTGGTTCGATGGCTCATCGATCGAGGGCTTCACCCGGATCGCGGAATCCGACCAGTACCTCATGCCCGATATGAGCACCTTCGCCGAGATCCCGTGGCAGCGGGGCGCGAACGGGCGTGGCACGGCCCGCGTCATCTGCGACGTCTTCACGCCGAACGGCCAGCCGTTCGTCGGCGACCCCCGCCACGTGCTGCGCCGTCAGGTGGAGCGCGCCAGCAAGCTCGGCTACATCGTGAACATGGGCCCCGAGCTCGAGTTCTTCCTCTTCCGCCGGGACGACGAGGGGCGGGTCGCGCCGCTGCCGCACGACCTGGCCGGCTACTTCGACTTCTCGACCGACCTCGCGCAGGAGGTCCGCCAGGACATGGTGGATGCGCTCGAGGCCTTCGGGATCAGTGTCGAGGCGGCCCACCACGAGGTGGCGGCCGGCCAGCACGAGATCGACTTCGAGTACTCCGACGCCCTGCGCACGGCCGACAACGCGATCACGTTCAAGTTCGCCCTCAAGGCGATCGCCCAGCAGCACGGCCTGTACGCGACGTTCATGCCCAAGCCGATCTTCGGGATCAACGGCTCCGGGATGCACACGCACCAGAGCCTCTACTCGATCAAGGCGAAGCGGAACGCATTCGCCGACCCCAAGGCCAAGTACGGGCTCTCGGACGTCGCGCGCAGCTACATGGCCGGGATCCTCGCCCACGCCAAGGGGATGATCGCGGTCCTCGCCCCCACGGTGAACTCGTACAAGCGCCTGGTCCCCGGCTACGAGGCGCCGACGTACATCACGTGGGGCCGCACGAACCGCTCCGCGCTCATCCGGGTCCCGATGATCTCGCCCGGCAAGAGCATCGAAGGGACGCGGGCCGAGGTCCGGTGCCCGGACCCGTCCTCGAACACGTACCTCGCCTTCGCGGTCATGATCGCGGCCGGACTCGACGGCGTCGAGAAGGGCCTCAAGCTCGCCGACCCGGTCGAGGAGAGCCTCTTCGAGATGGACGCGACGCGCGTCGCCGAGAAGGGCATCAGGGAGCTTCCCGGCACGCTCGGTGAGGCGATCGACGAGCTGGAGCGCGACAAGGTGATCTGCGAGGCGCTCGGCGAGCACGTCCTCAGCCACTTCGTCGAGGCGAAGCGCGCCGAGTGGGACGGCTATCGGACTCAGGTCACCCAGTGGGAGATCGACCGCTACCTCGAGGCCTACTGAGCACGGCGGCCCCCGTCGGGGCCGGCACCATCGATGGCCGGAGCGGCCGCCCGTCCGGGCGGCCGCTCCGCCGTCTCCGGGACCGGACGAGGTGCGCCCGGGCTCAGTAGGGGGAGTAGCTCGGGGACGGGCCGGACGACTCGGTGGGCTCGGGGGTCGGCGGGAACGTCGGGGACGTCGTCGGCGCGACGGTGGGCGAGGCCGTGCCGCCCGGGGAGGCGCCCGCGCCCGCGGACGCCGTCGGGCTCGCCGACGCGCCGGCCACGCCGCCCACGTTCAGGCGGCCGGTCATGGACGGGTGCACCGGGCACCCGAAGGCGTAGGTGCCGGCCGCGAGGGCCGGGATCGTGAACGTCGTCCGGGCCACGCCGGTGATGACCGTCGAGGCGGCGAGCGGCGCCGCGGAGGTGCTTGGGCCGACCCTGACCCCGTGCGGGATCCCGCTGTCCTGGTTGCGGAACGACACGACGATCGGGGCACCCGCCGTGACCGTGATCGTGGCCGGGGTGAACGCGAAGTCGCGGACGCGGAGCTCCACCTCGCCGGACGCGGACGGCGACGGCGAGGCGCTCGGCGACGGCGATGCGCCGGGCGACGTGACGCGACGCAGGGGAGCGCACCGCGAGAACCCGGTCGAGCGGATCTGCGCCACGATGGCCGCGGCCGCCTTCATCCGCTTCACGGCGGTCCGGTTCACCGCGGCGGTGCGCGACAGCGCGCCCGCGGCCGTGGAGCGGGACGCGGGCAGGGCCACGGCGACCGAGCCCGGCCTCGCGCAGGTCCCGGCCCGGATCGTGATCGTCACCGGCGCGCTGCGCGGCAGCGCCCGGAGCCGGAGTCCCACGGACCCGGTCCCGGTCACGAGCGCGACGACCGTGAGCGAGCCGTTGGCGCCGGCCGTCCCGACCGACCCTCGCCACGACCGGTCCACGGCCGCGGAAGAGGCGGGGGCGGCCGCCATGAGGAGGATGCCGGCCGCGGCGAGCAGCGCCGTCGCGGCGGCCGGGGCACGGCCCAGGCGCCCGCGGTCCGCGGCACGGCCAGGGTCCGCGGCACGGCCGCGCAGGCGGGTGGAGGTGCGTGTCGTATCCATCGTGGGCCTCGGCGTCCCGGCGCCGTCTCCCGCGCGGCGCCTGTGGAGGTCCCATACGCCGGCGAGCCGTCGCCGGTTCTCATCGGACGCGGGGTCGCGGGGAGGGGCAGGATACGCGTCGTGTCCGACGTCACCTCCATCCCCGGGCCGTCGACCGCGCCGGCGGTCCGCATCCGGCCGCGCCTCACCCTGGGGCTGGTCTCCGCGCAGCACGCGCTGATCCACGCGCAGACGGCGCTGCTGCCGCTCGTGTTCATCCCGGTGATCGCCACGTACGGCGTCGGTGTCGAGTCCGTGGCCCTGCTGGTCGCGGCCGGGAACGTCCTCGCCGGCGGGGTCCAGCTGGTCTACGGCCCGCTGTCGCGCATCACCTCCCGCCACGCGATCCTCGGCGTCGGCGGGCTCGTCTTCGGCGCCGGCATGAGCGCGATGGCGTTCACGACCACCTGGCTGTCGTTCTGCGCGGCGACCGTCGTCGGCCGCGTCGGCGGGTCGCCCCAGCACCCGGTCGGCAACGCCCTGCTCGCCGAGCAGTACCCGCCGGCCCGTCGCGGATCCGCGATCAGCACGCACATCGCGCTGGGCAACCTGGGGACCGTGGCGGTCCCGCTGGTCGGCGGGTGGCTCATCGCGACCTCCGGCTGGCAGGTGGCGGTGCTCGCCATCGGCATCCCCGCGCTCGGCATCGCGACGCTGATCCTCGCCGCCGTGCGGGAGTCGGGCGAGGACCGGGCGGTCGCCCGCGCCCACGGCAGCACGCTCGACGCGTACCGCTCGGTCCTGCGCGAGCGCGACCTGCGGTGGCTCTTCGTGGCGAGCTCGGTGGCCGCGGCCGGGCGCGGGCTGGGGATCGTCACCACGTTCGTGCCGCTGTACCTCCACCTCGCGCTCGGCGTGGACACCGCGACGGTGACGCTGATGTACACGCTCCTGCTCGTCGGCAGCGTGCCGGGGCCGCTCGTGGCGGGATGGGTGAGCGCCCGGCTGGGCCACAAGGCGGTGCTCATCGCGTCGTACCTGCTCGGCGCCGCCTCGATGGCCCTGCTCGTCCTCGCGGGATCGGCCATCCCGCTCGTCTGGCTCGCGCTGGGGCTCATGAGCGCCTTCGTGTTCGAGGAGAGCTCGCTGCTCCAGGCGTTGCTGGCGGACGTCGCGCCGGTCCCGATCCGCGACGCCGCGTTCTCCACCTACTTCACGCTCATGTTCGTGGTGGGCGCGGCCTGGGCCGCCGCCATGGGCGTGCTGGTCGGCGCGCTGGGGAACGACGCGGGGTTCCCGACGGCCTTCCTCGCGATGGCGGCGAGCTTCGTGGTCGCCGCGGGCGCCGTCCTCCCGATCCGCGCCGGCGGCCGGCCGGGCACGCCCATCGCGGCAGGCTGACGCCCGGCGGTTGGCGGCCTTGACGGCCTCGCGGCGCCGCCGGCCGACGCCGCGAGCCGGCCGGCGGCAGGTGCGGGCCGCGCGCACGACGGTCCGAACCGCACTGGTCGCGGGGCCGCCGGCCCATCACGCTGGCGCCGATGGACGAGAGCGCCACGCCATCCGTGGATCCCGACCAGGCGTCGGCCGGCACCGCCCCAGGGTCCGACGCGGCCCCGCAGCCGGCCGTCGCCGCCGCGCCCCCCGGCGGCCACTCCGGCCCTGCCGTCGGCACACCGCCGCCCCTCACCTCCGCGGAGCGTGCGACGCTGCTCCGACTCGCGCGCGCGTGCGTCGAGGCGGCCGCCGCAGGCCGTGGCGCACCGGTCCCCGACGACGGGGCGCTCACCGCCGGCCTGCTCGCGCCGCGCGCCGCCTTCGTCACGCTCCGTGACGCCGACGGCGAGCTGCGGGGCTGCATCGGCGATCTCGACGACACCCGACCCACGTGGGAGAACGTCCGGACCGCGGCGCGCGGCGCGGCGATCCGCGACCCCCGCTTCTACCCGGTCGCCCCCGCCGAGGTGCCCATGCTCGTCCTGGACGTCAACGTCCTGGGCGACCCGGTGGACCTCCCGGACCCCGCCGACTTCGATCCGGTCCGCCTCGGCGTGATCGTCTCGCGCGACGGCCGGCGCGCCCTGCTCCTCCCGAACGTGGGGCCGCCGCTCGGCTGGGACGCGCGGCGCACGCTCGATGCGGTCTGCCAGAAGGCGGGCCTCCCCGCGGATGCATGGCGCCGGCCGGGGACGCGCCTGCAGGTCTTCGCGACGACCGAGTTCGGGGAGGAACCGGGGGCCCGCTGACGCCCGCCCGGGCCGCCCCGCCCGCGCCCACCCCTCGCGCCGCCCTCAGGCCTTGATCGTCCGGGATACCACCTGGGCTGGTAGGGAGGAGATGGGCGACCCGGCGTGCAGTCACGCCACGGGCGCGAGCCGGCTGGTCCGAGCATGCGCTGGCACCGACGCCGCGGTCCGACGAGCGGATCTGCGGCTGCGGCCGCGCATCGTCACCCGTCCGACCAGCCCGGCTGGTATCCCGGACGCGCCCGCCCGTCGCGCACCGCCGCCCGTCGCGCCCCGCCCGACGCGCACCGCCTCGCGCGCCCTCGAGGCCCCGCGCGCTCGCGCCGGCCCGGCCCGCGGCGCCTCAGCCGTACCGCTTCCTTGCGAACGCCTCGAGCCGCGCGAGCCCAGCCGCGAACCCGTCCCGGCCGAAGCCCACCCGGAAGTGGTTCCCCGGGTGGCCGAAGACGGAGCCGGGGGCGATGAGCACGCCCTCCTCCTCGACGAGCGCGGCCGCGAAGGCGTCGATCGGCTCCTCGGCGTCCAGGCGCGGGAACGCGATGGACCCGCCCCGCGGGGGCGCCCAGGCGAACCGGCCACCGGACCCGGCGATGAGCTCCGCGAACAGCGCCCGGTTGCCGGCGACGATCGCGCGCGACCGCTCGAGCACCGTCGCGCGTGCGCGCAGCCCGACCAGCGCCAGGATCTCCGACGGGGCGGACGCGCAGATCGACGTGTAGTCCTTCAGGCGCGCGCAGCGGTCGATCACCGTCCGGTCGCGCGTCGCGATCCAGCCGATGCGCAGGCCCGCCATCGCGAACGACTTGGACATCACGCCGATGGAGATGCCGCGATCGAGCGCGTCGCACCCCGCGGTCAGCCGGTCGGACGGGTCTGCTTCGAGGTACCGGTAGACCTCGTCGGAGACCAGGTGGACGCCGGCGTCCGCGCAGACCCGCGCCAGGTCGCGCCAGTCCTCCCGCGAGGGCAGCATGCCCGTCGGGTTGTGCGGGGCGTTGACGACCACGACCCGCGTCTCGGGCCGCAGCTCGCGCCTGACCGCCTCCGGGTCCAGCCGCCAGCCGTCGGACTCGTGGAGCTCCAAGAGCGTCACGTCGGCGCCGGCCGACCGCGCGACTTCGAACAGCGACTGGTACGCGGGCCACGCGACGATCGCGTGGTCGCCCGGACCGAGGAGCGCGTGGGCGAGCACGTAGATCGCCTCCTCGGCACCGGCGAAGACGAGCACGTCGTCGGGCGCAGCCGTCTCGTACAGGCCGGCGATCTCCGCGCGGAGGAGCGGATGACCGAGCGATTCGGTGTAGCCGAGCCGGAGGCCGTCCCAGAGCGCCCGGGCCTCGGGATCCGCTCGCGCGAGCAGCTCGGCCATCGGCCAGCCCTCCACGTCCGACGCGCAGAGGAGGTGTTCGACGGCGAACTCCCACCGCGCGAAGAAGCGCTCGAGCGCGAAGTCGGCGATCCGCATTGCTGGCTCCCTGGTGGCGCCGGGGCCTCCGGCGCCGTCGAGCGTACGCCTCCGCACGCGCCCGTGCCCCGATGCCGCGGATGCCGCGCCGGGCGCGGCGCGTCTCGCCGCCGGTCTTTCGCCCGCCCGCCGCTCCTGTGTGCGCCCCCGGACGCGCCGACGCCGCCGCGATGGTCGCGGCGGCGTCGGTCGGGGCGTGCGGCCGGTGGGCCGGCCCGCGGATCGGCCCTCGGATCAGCTCATGAGCTTCTTCTTGAGCTCCTCGAACTGCGCGTCGTTGATCGTCCCGGCGTCCTTGAGCTGCTGCAGCTTCGCCAGCTCGTCGGCGGTCGAGACCTGGCTCGCGGCCTTGTTCGCGGCCTCGGCCTGCGCGATCATCTGGACGTCCTGGGCGGTCACCTTGGGCCGGGTGACGATGTACACCAGGATGGTGATGAACTGGAAGAAGAAGAGCGCGACGATCCAGATCGCCTTCATGCCGCCGGAGATGTCGTTCCTCCGGAAGATGTCCATGAAGATCGAGATCCAGATCCAGATGTACATGATCCAGAAGAACAGGATCACCATCGACCAGATGATGTCCCAGAAGCCCACGGTGCCCGTGTCGACGCGGTTGCAGGCGGCGAGGACGAGCGCGAGCGCCCCGAGGGGCAGCACGATCCTCGCCCGGCGCGCCGCGGCGCCCAGCGGCGCGAGAAGCCCTGTTCCGATCTCCATGGTCATCTCCACCCTCCATCCCCGCTGCGCGAGGTCCGCCTGACTGTGGCGGGCCACGGGTCCGATGTCAAACTCGGATCTCGGGGCCCGCGACGGCCCGCGCGTCCGGGCGCCGCCCCGGTGCGGTCGGTCGGCCGCTGCGAGATTGACGCGCCGTCGGCCGGACCGGATGCTACCGGCCACGACCCACGCAGAAGGAGCGTCCCATGAGCATGAAACCCGTCGGCAGCGGCACGAAGGACGATCCCTGGCAGCTCACCACGCCGCCCGGGACGTCCGCCTACACGATGTGGCGGGACGAGGCGGCCGACCCGCCCGCCCTCGTCTGCCAGGTCGGATCGACGCAGCTCCGGTACCACCTGCGGTGCATCGAGGACCTGCACGCGATGCTCGTGGCCCACGGAGGCTGGATGGCGCTCGGGGCCGCCGACGAGCAGAAGTCGGCGGCGGATGGGACCGTCGAGGCTTGGGGGCGCTCGCCCGACAACCCGGTCGGCGGCTGGTACGGCCTGCGGAAGGGGTACCGCGGCCGGTTCGGCATGTACGTCCCGCCCCTGCTCGAGGCGCTCGGGCTCGCCGAGCTCACCCACGAGCCGAAGAACAACCGGATGCGGGCGCGGACCTGACGCACCGGGCGCCCCTCCCCACGCGATGGGGCGCCCTCTCGCTCGCGTCAGGCGCCGGTCGATCCGGCGGCCGCGGCGACCGATGCCCCGCGGAGCCGCTCTGCGGCCTCCTCCGCGGAGATGTCGCGCTGGGGTTCTGACATCAGCTCGTAGCCGACCATGAACTTCCGCACGGTCGCGCCGAGCATCGGCGGGTAGAAGTGCGCGTGGAGCTGCCAGTGCGCCGTCGATCCGGGCACGTACGGCGCCTGGTGCCAGCCCATCGAGTAGGGGAACGCGATGTCGAAGAGGTCGTCGTAGCGCGCCACGAGCGCCGTGAGGACGGCCGCGAGCCCGTCGCGCCGGACGTCGTCGAGGTCCGCCAGGCGGGCGGTCGGCCGCCGCGGGACGACGAGCGTCTCGAACGGCCAGGTCGCCCAGAACGGGACGATCACCAGCCAGTCGTCCGTGGCGGAGACGACCCGAGGCCCGTCGCCGTCCTGCTCCGCGTAGTCGAGCAGGAGGTTCCGGCCATGGCGCGCGTGGTGGTCGCGCTGCGCCGCGTCCTCCCGGGCTGGCTCCCGCGGGATCGACGACTCGGCCCAGATCTGCCCGTGCGGGTGCGGGTTGCTCGCGCCCATGAGCTCGCCCCGGTTCTCGAAGACCTGCACCCACCGGTAGCGACGGCCGAGCTCCTCGGACTGCTCCGCCCAGACGTCCACCACCCGGCGGGCCTCCACCTCTGTCATGTGGCCGAGGTCGAGGTCGTGGCGCGGCGTGAAGCAGATGACGCGGCATGTGCCCGGCTCCGCCTCGGCCCGGAGGAGCCCGTCCTCGAAGGCCCACTCGGGGGTGGACGCCCGGAGCGCCGCAAAGTCGTTGTCGAAGACGAAGGTCGCCTCGTACGCAGGGTTCCTCGCCCCGTTCGCGCGGACGTTGCCCGGGCACAGGTAGCACCCCGGATCGAACGTCGGGCGCGTGGGCCGGGCCGTCGCCTCCGCGCGGCCCAGCCATGGCCGCTTCGTGCGGCCCGTCGAGACGAGCACCCACTCCCGCGTCAGCGGGTTGTACCGCCGGTGCGGCTCCGCGAGCATCGGATCGGTCAGCCCCACCGTCACGCCACCTCCGCGACCGGCGCGCCGGTCGGATCGACGAGGACCAGCTCGCGCACCTGCGTCGTCAGCTCCGCGCGCGCGTCCGTCTCGAGGCCCACGTCCGACACGAGGATGTCCGCCTGATCGAGCCGCGCGAACGAGCTGATCCCGATGACGCCCCACTTCGTGTGGTCGGCGACGATGATCAGCCGGCGACCGGCCTCCACCAGGGCGCGATCGGTCTCGGCCTCGAGGATGTTCGGGGTCGTGAAGCCGGTCTTCGACTCCATCCCGTGGACCCCCATGAACACGAGGTCCAGGTGGACCGTGCGGAGCGCGGCGACCGCGAACGGCCCCACGAGCGCGTCCGACGGCGTCCGCACGCCCCCGGTCAGGATGATCGTCTGGTCCGGCCGGCCGGCGCGGTACATCACGTCGGCGACGGGGACGGAATTCGTCACGATCGTCAGCCCCGGGACGTCCGTCAGCCGGCGCGCGAGAGCATGGGTGGTGGTCCCTGCCGACAGCGCGATCGCGCTGCCGGGCTCCACCAGCCGTGCCGCGGCCGCCGCGATCGCCGTCTTCTCGCGCTCCTGCATCGTGGACTTCACGGCGAAGCCCGGTTCGAAGAGGGTCCCCTCCGACGCGGTCGTCGCGCCGCCGTGGACCTTCTCGAGGAGTCCCAGGTCGTGGAGCGTCTCCAGGTCGCGCCGGATCGTCATGTCTGAGACGCCGAGCTCCCGGACGAGGTCCGAGACGCGGACCGCGCCGTCCTCCCGGATCCGGTCCAGGATGTACGCCTGTCGCTGCTTCGCGAGCACCGTCGCTCCCCTCGCCGCCGGCCCCTGGTCCTTCATGGGCGTGAACCGGGCGACCGTGACGTCCAACAGATTGCGCCAGATTTCCACAGAGGTCAACGTCGAAGTCACGAAAAGGCCCGTCCGGGGCTTGACACGGCCCGATCCGGGCCGTGACAATCGGGTCGTCCATGTCGGTTTCTGTTGAAGCCCGACTGACAAGAGGAGGGTTCACATGTCCATGTCCATGCGCGGGCGCGGCGGACGCCTGGGCGCGCTCGTCGCGATCGCCCTCGTGGTCGCGGCGTGCTCCAGCTCAGCGACGCAGGCGCCCGCCACGCAGGCCCCGGCATCGGAGGCGCCCGCCACGCAGGCGCCGGCGACGCAGGCGCCCGCCACCCAGGCCCCCGCGGAGTCAGCGGCCGCCGGCCTCGGCGAGACGAGCCTCGGCTCCAACGAGAGCGACGAGAAGCCGAAGGCCGCGGTCCAGGCGATCGTCGACTACTGCCAGCAGAAGGCCGGCATCACGGTCAAGGTCAACACGACCGACCACAACACCTTCCAGAACCAGATCAGCTCGTACCTGCAGGGGACGCCGGACGACGTCGTGAAGTGGTTCGCCGGCAACCGCGTCCGCTTCTTCGCGTCGCAGGGCCTCCTGTCCCCGATCGATGACGTCTGGGCCAAGATCGAGCAGTACCAGACGCCGGGCCTCAAGGCCGCGTCGCTCGGCACGGACGGAAAGGCGTACTTCGTCCCGGTCTACAACTACCCGTGGGTCGTCATGTACCGGAAGAGCCTGTTCGACGAGAAGGGCTACACGGTCCCCAAGACGATCGACGAGTTCATCGCCCTCGGCGACAAGATGAAGGCCGACGGCATCGTCCCGCTCGCGTTCGGCGACAAGGACGGCTGGCCGGCGATGGGCACCTTCGACATCCTCAACATGCGGATGAACGGCTACGACTTCCACATCGGCCTCATGGAAGGCCGCGAGAAGTGGACCGACCCGCGCGTCAAGGCCGTCTTCGAGAAGTGGGCGGAGCTCCTCCCGTACTTCCAGGAGGGCGCCCCCGGCCGCACGTGGCAGGACGCCGCGAAGGCCGCGCTCGTCGACAAGAAGGCCGCCATGTACTTCCTCGGCACCTTCGCCCTCGAGCAGGCCGGCGATGCCGCCTCCGACGTCGGCTTCTTCACCTTCCCGCTCTTCGGCAACGAGTGGGACGCCGAGAAGGCGATCGACGCCCCGATCGACGGCTTTATGCTCAGCGCCAACCCGAAGAACCCCGAGGCGGCCAAGGCCTTCCTCGAGTGCGTCGGATCGCCCGAGGCCCAGGTGGTCTACGTGACCAGCCCCGGCATCGGCAGCGTCGCCGTCTCGCCGATGGCCGACACCAGCGGCTACACGGACGCCCAGAAGCTCAACGCCGAGGTCCTCAAGAGCGCCGGCAACATCGCCCAGTTCCTCGACCGCGACGCGCGCGCGGACTTCGCGGGCCCGTCCGGCATGCAGGGCTTCCTCCTGAGCTTCCTCAACGACCCGGGCCAGAACCTGGACACGTTCCTCAACGACATCCAGACCTACTACGACTCGCTGCCGCCGCAGTGATGTCGGCGCGGGGCTGAAATCCGACCCCGCGTGACCTAGGATGGCCGCGTGAGCACGACGCGACCCTCGAGCGCCACCCCGCCGGCGTCCGCCGGCGGGGTGGCGCCGTCTCGCCCGGCGAAGGCGAAGAAGGTCAAGCACTACAGCCTGCTGACGCGCCGCGACCGCCTGACCCTGTGGCTCATGGCGGGGATCCCGACCTTCCTCGTCCTGTTCTTCATCATCACGCCGACGGTCGCCTCGATCATCCTCTCGTTCACGAGCTGGAGCGGCATCGGCGGACTCGACAAGATCAAGTTCATCGGGCTGAAGAACTACACCGACCTCTTCACGATCTACAAGCCGTTCTGGCCCGCCGTCCAGCACAACGTCATCTGGCTCGTCTTCTTCCTCGTCCTCGCGACGCCGCTCGGGATGTTCCTGGCGGTCCTTCTCGACAAGAACATCCGCGGGACGCGCTTCTACCAAGGCGCGCTGTACATGCCGGTCGTCCTGTCGCTCGCGATCATCGGCTTCATCTGGGAGCTGATCTACGCGCCGGACTACGGCCTCCTCAACACGATCCTCGGGCGGACGGAGCAGGGGAACCAGATCTCCTGGCTCGGCGACCCGCGGATCAACCTCTTCGCGATCCTGGTGGCCGCGAGCTGGCGCCAGGTGGGCTACGTGATGGTCCTCTACCTGGCGGGGCTCAAGGCCGTGGATCCGTCTCTGCGGGAGGCTGCGGCGATCGACGGCGCGAGCGAGAGACAGACGTTCTTCCGCGTCGTCTTCCCCGTGATGCGGCCGATCAACATCGTCGTGCTCGTCATCACGGTGATCGAGTCGCTCCGCGCGTTCGACCTCGCGTTCATCACGAACAAGGGCCTCAACGGCCTTGAGCTGCTCTCCACTCTCGTGACGAACAACATCATCGGCGAGACCAGCCGCATCGGGTTCGGGTCGGCCATCGCGGTCGTCCTGCTGGTGGTCGCGGTCGGGCCGATCATCTTCTACCTGGTCCGCGCCCTCCGGGAGGAGAACGAGTGACCGAGATGGCGGGCTCCTACCAGCAGTCATCGGCGGCGGCGAGCGCCCGGCGCAGGAAGCAGATGCGCCGCGCCGTCCTCCAGGCGTTCCTCATCACGATGAGCGTCATCTGGCTCCTGCCGATCCTCTGGGCGTTCTACACGTCCCTCCGACCCTACGCGGACACCGCGGGCGACCCGCGCGGCTACGTCTCGATCGGCGGCGCGTACAACTTCCAGAACTACATCGACTCCTGGACGAAGGGCAACATCCCGCTCTACTTCCTCAACACCGTCATCATCCTGGTCCCGGCGGTCGTCCTCGTGCTCTTCTTCGCCTCGATGATGGCCTTCACGGTGTCGCGGTACAGCTGGCGGCTCAACCTCACGCTGCTCATGCTGTTCACGGCGGCCAACCTGCTCCCGCCGCAGGTCATCATCACGCCGCTCTTCCGGATGTTCCTCATCCTGCCGCTGCCGCCGATCCTCAGCGACAACGGCCTCTTCTACGACCAGTACTTCGGGATCACGACGATCCACGTCGCCTTCCAGCTGGGCTTCTGTACCTTCGTGCTGTCCAACTACATGAAGACCCTGCCGAAGGAGCTCAACGAGGCCGCCGTCGTGGATGGTGCGAGCGTGTGGCGCACGTACTGGAGCGTGATCCTCCCGCTCACGCGGCCGGCGCTCGCTGCGCTGGCGACGCTCCAGGTCACGTGGATCTACAACGACTTCTTCTGGGCCCTCGTGCTCATGAAGACGGGCGCCAAGCTGCCGATCACCTCGGCCCTGAACAACCTCAAGGGCGAGTTCTTCGTGAACTACAACCTGATCGCAGCCGGCTCGATCCTGGTCGCGATCCCGACGCTGGTGGTCTTCTTCGCGCTCCAGAAGCAGTTCATCAGCGGCCTGACGCTCGGCTCCACCAAGGGGTAGGCCCGCGCCGCGTCGGGCGGGCGCAGCGCGTCGGGCGTCGCGCGGCTCCCACCCCCTGCGGCTCGCCGCGCCCGCCGACGCGCAGACCGCACCCCTGGCGGGTCCGTGACGTGGAGTCTCAGTCCTCGGCGGCCCAGCCCCTCGATCGTTCCACCGCGCGGCGCCAGCCGCGCATCCGACGTTCGCGCTCGTCGGCCGCCATCCGCGGCTCGAACCGGCGGTCCAGCCGCCACGTGGCCGTCGCCTCGGCCGCGTCCCGCCAGACGCCGGTGGCGATCCCGGCGAGAAGTGCCGCGCCGAGAGCCGTCGTCTCGGTGACGACCGGCCGCTCGACGGGCACGCCGAGCAGGTCCGCCTGGAGCTGGAGGAGCCGGTCGTTCACGGCGGCGCCGCCGTCCACGCGCACGACGTCCAGGCGCTCGCCCGTGTCGGCCTCCATCGCCTCCAGGACGTCGTACACCTGGTAGGCGATCGAATCGATCGTCGCCCGCGCGAGGTGCGCCAGCGTGGTCCCGCGGGTGAGGCCCACGATCGTCCCGCGGGCCGAGGCGTCCCAGTACGGGGCGCCGAGGCCCACGAACGCCGGCACGAGGTAGACGCCCTGCGTGTCGTCCACCTCCTCCGCCAGCGCCTCGATGTCGCCCGCGCTCTCGATCGCGCGGAGGCCGTCGCGGAACCACTGGACGGCCGCCCCCGCGATGAAGACGGCGCCCTCCAGGGCATACGAGACGGGACCGCCGGGCCCGAGGCGCCACGCGACGGTGGTGAGCAGGCCGTTCTTGGAGGCGACCGGCCGATCGCCGGTGTCGAGCAACAGGAAGGCGCCGGTCCCGTACGTGTTCTTCGCCCGGCCGTCCGTCAGGCAGCCCTGGCCGAAGAGCGCCCCCTGCTGGTCGCCGATCGCCGATGCGATGGGCACTGTGGCCCCGAGGACCGACGCGTCCGTCTCACCGTACACCTCCGACGAGGCGCGGACCTCGGGGAGGACGGCCATCGGCACGCCGGCGATCCGGCACAGCTCCTCGTCCCACGCGAGGCGGTGGATGTCGAAGAGGAGGGTCCGGCTCGCGTTGCTCACGTCCGTCACGTGGACGCGGCCCCCGGTGAGCCGCCAGATGAGGAACGAGTCGATCGTCCCCGCCGCCAGCTCGCCGCGCTCGGCGCGCGCCCGGAGGCCGGGCTGCGCGTCGAGGATGTGGGCGATCTTGGGCCCGGAGAAATAGGCGTCGAGAGGGAGGCCGGTGCGCTCGCGGAACAGCGGCTCGTGGCCGTCGGCGCGCAGGCGGTCCACGGCGGGCGCCGTGATCCGGCTCTGCCACACGATCGCGTCGGCGACGGGCCGCCCCGTCGTCCGCTCCCAGACGACGACCGTCTCGCGCTGGTTCGTGATCCCGATGGCGGCGAGGTCGCCCGCCCGCAGGTCCGCCGCCGCGAGCGCCTCGCGCGCCGAGCGCAGCTGGGACGCCCAGATCGCCTCCGGATCGTGCGTCACGTGCCCGGGCGACGGGAAGACCTGGGGGAACTCGTGCTGCGCGGAGGAGAAGGGGAGGCCGTCGCGATCGAAGACGATCGCGCGCGAGGACGTGGTGCCCTGGTCGAGCGCCAGGACGTGCGTGCGCACCACGCTCAGGCCTCCGCGGGCGTGCCCGGGGCGGCGGCCGGGTCGGCGGCGCCCCCGAGGCCCGCGGCTGCGGCGCCGGCGACGCCCGCGGCCGCTGCTGCGGCCGGGGCACCCGCCTCGACCTCCGCCGGCATGTCGCGACCCGGGACCCCGTACTCGCGGCGGGCGCCGGCGAGGTACGTCTCGACCTCCGCCCGCCTGCGCGCCTCGTCCCACCCGAGCTCGCCCCCGAGGAGCTCCACGACGCGCGGCGCGATGGACGCGCCCCTGTCGCGCAGCTCCATCGCGAGGCGGAACCGCCGCGCGAGGACGTCGTCGAGCGTCAGCGCCATCTCCCGGTGCGCCGCCCAGACGACCTCGGCCTCGAGGAACGGCCGGTCCGGGACGAGCGGCCGGAGGAGGTCGCGCCGGCGTCCGAGCTCCACCACTGCCATCGCCTCGGTGCCGTGCCGCTGCGTGAGGCGCATCGCCTGCTCGTTCGTCAGCCCGGTGTCCCTCGAGATCCGGTCCGCGAGGTTCGAGAGGACGGCACGCGAGGCGGCACCGACGAGCGGCAACTCCGCGGTCGCGGACGGCCGCGCCTTCGCCTCGGCCGGGCCGAGCGCTGCATCGACCGCGTCGCGGGCCATGAGCCGGTACGTCGTGTACTTGCCGCCGCCGATCCGGACGAGGCCGTTGCGGTCCACGTTCACTTTGTGCTCGCGCGACACCTTCACGGTACCGCCGTCGAGCGCCTCGCCGACGAGCGGGCGCAGGCCCGCATACGTGCCGGCGATGTCGTCCGTCGTGAGGTCCACGGCGAGGACCGTGTTCACGATCTCGAGGAGTCGGTCCACCTCGGCGCGGCTCGCGACCGGGTGGTCCGGCGGGCCGTCGTACGGCTGGTCGGTGGTCCCGATGACCCAGAAGTCCGGCCACGGAACGATGAACGCGACCTTTCCGGGGACGCGGATCGCCATCCCGTGCTTCATCGGGATCCGCTCGCGGGCGATCATGATGTGAGACCCGATGCTCGGGATCATCTTCGCGCCACCGAACGGGCTGTCGGCGCGGGCCGCCCAGACGCCGGTGGCGTCGATCACGCGCTTCGCACGGATGCGGAGGTCCTCGCCGGCGAGCAGGTCGCGGGCGACGATCCCCTTCGCCGTGCCGCCCTCCAGTACCAGCCCGTCCGCCCGGACGCGCGTCACCGGCAGGCCGCCGAGGCCCGCGGCGGTGCGTGCGACCGCGAGCGTGTAGCGCGCGTCGTCCTCGGCGCCGTCGTGGTAGACGATCGCGCCGCGCAGCCCCTCGGTCCGGATCGGCGGCACGAGCTCGCGCGTCGCCTTCACGCCGAGGTGGCGGGAGATCCCGCCGCGGCGCGCCGAGCCGAGCGCGTCGTAGAAGCCGATGCCGGCCCCGTAGAAGCCGCGCGTGACGAACGGCATCCCGTAGAGCGGGAAGACGAGGGGGCGGAGCGACACGAGGTGCGGCGCGAGGTCGAGCAGGCGGGCGCGCTCCGAGAGCGCCTCGCGCACGAGCCCGATGTGGAACTGCTCCAGGTAGCGGAGGCCGCCGTGGATGAGGCGCGACGACCGGCTGGAGGTCCCCGCGGCGATGTCCGACTGCTCGACGAGCGCCGCGCGGAGGCCCCGCGAGACGGCGTCGAGGAGGATCCCGGCCCCGGTGATGCCGCCGCCGACGACGACGACATCCCATTCCTCACCGGCGAGAGCGGCGAGGTCGGCGCGTCGTGCCGCCGCGGGATCCGTGGTGGTGGCAGCGATCGCGATCTCATCGGTCATGCGGGCATCGTAGTCGAGCCGGGAGGCGCCCGGAACGGGCCGAACGGGCAGAGCCATGTGACCTCGGGGCACACGGAGCAGGCCGGCCGGGCCAGGGAGGGTACCGGTGCCCGGGCCCCGCGCCCGGACCCGTCTCCCCGTGGCGGCCGCCCGGCCATCCGCGATGCCATTGGGGCCACTACGGCGGACGCCCTCGCACCTGTCGATGGCCCTCCGCCGGCCTCGCCTCCCGCGGTCCGCCCTTCGGCCACGCTCGGATCCGCGCTCCGTGATGCTTCGGCCTGCACCCGCCACCCTCGGCGGCGTTCGCGGTACCAGCCCGGCCGATACCCCGGATCATGCCGCACGCCTGCCCCTGGCGCCCGCACTCGCAGCGGACCAGGCGGGTGCCCGCAGTACGTCCGGGCGGCCCGACCGCCGGCCCGTGGCCGCCCCGCCGCCAAGTGGTATCATCCGCGTCGCCTCAGGGCACCTCGGTCGGGGCGTGGCGCAGCTTGGTAGCGCGCATCGTTCGGGACGATGAGGTCGGAGGTTCAAATCCTCTCGCCCCGACCAGA
>JAKOQS010000040.1 GCA_029778235.1 Chloroflexota bacterium
CCGCCCGGCCCCACCTGGACCGGGCGCCCCCGTGCCGCCCGGGGCGGGGGGCCCCCCGACCGCGCTCTGCTACTGTGGGTGGCCGGCGGCGGGGCGGCCGCCTCGGTGCCCGCGCCCGCGTGCGCGACGAGGGAGCCGTCGATGCTGCGAGGTCCGGATCGCGGTCGTCATCCCGAGCCCGGGACGGGTGACGCGGATCGATGCGACGGTGGTGACGACCGATGACCGACGGCGTCGCGCACGCCGAGGCGCCCGCGTGCCCTGGCGTCCGCCTCCCGACGCTTGCCGAGCCCGGCAGGATCGGTCGCGCGGTTCTGCTCCTGCTCGTCGCCGTCCCCGTCCTCGCGAACGCGATCGCCCTCCTGCCGGAGCTGACCTCCGGCGCGCCGAGCATCAACGACGACGCCTTCCAGTACCTCATGGTGCAGGCCGCCGACCGTGCCATCTCCGCCGGCGCGAACGTGGTCGACTTCTGGATGCCGCATCTGGAGCTGGGGTTCCCGCAGTTCCTCTACTACCAGAACCTGCCGCACCTCCTGGTGGTCGCCGCCGGCCGCGCCCTCCTCGGCGCGGTGGACCTCCTCACGCTCTTCGACCTCACGCGCTACCTGCTGCTGGTGTGCTTCCCCCTCGTCGTCTTCTGGTCGATGCGGCGGATGGGCTTCTCGCTCGTCGCCGCGGCGGTCGCGGCGGCCGCCGCATCCCTGCTGTCCGGCGACGCCCGGTACGGCTTCGAGTACGACAGCTACGTCTGGCGGGGCCTGGGCATGTTCACCCAGCTCTGGGCGATGAACCTCTCGTTCATCGCGGTCGCCTGCGTCTACCGCGTCCTGCAGCGCGGGACGGGCTACCTGCCCGCGATCCTCGCCGTGTCCGCGCTGGTGCTCTCGCATCTCGTGTACGCGTACATGCTCGCGATCACCCTCCTCGTCGTGCTCCTGGTGGGCTCCCGCGCTCGGTCGTTCCTGCCCCGATCCGCGCGGCTCGCGGTCGTCGGGACGATCGTCCTCGCCGCGACGGCGTACATGTGGCTCCCGTTCGTGCAGACGTCGCGCTACCTGTCGGCGAGCGCCTATCTCCAGGGATGGAAGTACGACTCGTTCGGCGCCGAGCAGGTCCTCCGCTGGCTCCTGTCGGGCGACCTGCTCGACCACGGCCGGCTGCCCGTCCTCACCGCGCTGCTCGCCGTGGGCATCGTGGCCGCGCTGGTGGCACGGACCCGCCTCGCATGGACGGCGCTCGCGGGCTTCGCCGTCTGGCTCGTCCTCTACTTCGGGCGGCCCACGCTCGGCTCGTTCGCCGACCTCTTCCCGTTCAGTGACGGGCTGCTCTTCCACCGGTTCGTCGGCGGCCTCGACCTGTTCGCGATCGTCCTCATGGGGATCGGCGGCGCATGGGCCTGGAGCCTGGCCAGCCGGATCCGGCGGCCCTGGTACCCGGTCGCCTGGGCGGCCGTCATCGGCCTCCTGCTCGTGCCGGCGGTCGCCGAACGGGCGACGTACTACGCGGACAACGGCCGATGGATGGCGGAGACCCGTGCGGCGCTCGACGGCGACCCCGACCTGCGGTCGATCCTCGACCTCCTCGCCTCCGAGCAGCAGAGGACGGGCGGCAGGGCATACGCGGGGCTCCGCTCGAACTGGGGCGGGACGGCACTCGTGGGGCCGTACGTCCACCTCTACGACATGCTCACGTTCCGGGCGATCCCGGCCGTCTCGCCCCCGTACCAGAGCCTCTCGCTCAACGCGGACTTCATCTGGGACTTCGACGACGGCGACCGATCGCAGTACGACCTCTTCGACGTCCGGTACGTCCTCACGCCTGCGACGTTCACCGTCCCCGACTTCTACACGTCGGTGCTCACCGCCGGCGACTGGTCGCTCTGGAGCGTCCCGACAAGCGTCGCAGGCTACGTCGCGGTGGCCGACCGCCGACAGGCGCCGACGCAGCGCGCGCTGTTCGACGCCAACCTCGCCTGGCTCCGCGGTCCCGATCCGGCGGCCGGCCGCGTCATCCGCTGGGACTACATGCAGCCCCTGGGTCCGCCGGCCATGACGCCGGGCTGCGCCGACGGGGGCACGGTGCGCGCGGAGCGGGCGGTGCAGGACGCGATCAGCGTGGACGTGGAGTGCGGGAACGCGGCGACGCTCGCGATCCGCACCACGTACCACCCGAACTGGCTCGTCTTCGTCGATGGCGTGCAGGCGCCGACCTACATGGTCTCGCCCAGCTACATCGCCGTGGATCTCCCCGCCGGCCGCCACCGCGTGGACGCCGTCTACCGGGCGACGCCGACGAAGTCCCCGCTCATCGCGATCGGGATCCTGGTGCTCGGGGCGGCGGCCCTCTTCCGACGGCGGCTCGACGGGCCGGCCGCATGGGTGGCCCAGCGGACCGGGTGGGTCCCGCCCGACGACGGCACGCCGCCCGAGATGCCGGCGGAGGCGCCGATCGCCGCGCCGCCTCCCGCAGCCGACGGTCCGGCCCAACTCGCGGAGCCGCCCCCGCCGGCGTCCGCGGCCCGGAGCGGGCCCGACTGAGCGCCTGCGGGCCGCGCCACGGGTTCTCGGGTATGCTTCACGCCTCTTCGTGCTCGATGGGCGCTCCGGTCCGCGCCCCGGTTCCCCTGCCGTCCGATCCCGATCCATCTCTGCCCTGACCGGGCCCCGCGACCAGCGGGTAGGGCCCGTCAGGAGCATCTCTCCGTGCCTTTCGACCACCTCGGGCTCGCGCCCGACCTCCTTCGCGCCGTCGCCGACGAGGGCTACACCGACCCGACGCCCGTCCAGGCCGGGTCGATCCCCCTGGTCCTCGCCCGTCGCGACCTCCTCGCCAACGCCCAGACGGGCACCGGCAAGACTGCCGCGTTCGTGCTGCCGATCCTCCAGTTGCTCCACGCAGCCGGGCCCACGGCGTCCGTCCCCGCACCGACCGCGGTGGACCGGCGCGGCCGGCCGATGCCGGAGCGGCGCGTCCG
>JAKOQS010000257.1 GCA_029778235.1 Chloroflexota bacterium
ATGGATCCACTCGGCTGCGGCGAGCGTGGACCGCGTCGTCGCCGCCGCCCGGTCACGTCCGCGACTGCAGATCACGAACGCCCGCGGCGTCTTCAGCCGGCCCGTCGCGGAGTACGTCGTGATGATGGCGCTCGCGGTGAGCCGGCGGCTCCCGCAGCTGCTCGAGCTCCAGCGCGAACGGACGTGGCAGCCACTCGAGGGCCGTGAGCTCGGCTCCATGACGGTCGGCGTGGTCGGCCTCGGAAGCCTCGGGGGCGACGTCGCGCGCAGCCTCGCGGCCCTTGGCGCGCGCGTGGTGGCCGTGCGCCGTGATCCCGCCGCGGGCGACGTCCCGGCGGGCGTCGAGGTCCTCGGCGGTGCCGAGGCGCTCCCAGCCCTGCTGGCGGCGTCGGACATCGTCGTCCTGGCCGTCCCGCTCACCCCCACGACCGACGGCCTCGTTGGCACGGACGAGCTCGCGGCCATGCGGCCGGACGCCTGGCTGGTCAACGTGTCCCGGCCGCGGGTGATCGACGAGCCGGCGCTCCTGCGTGCGCTGCGCGAGGGCCGGATCGGGGGCGCGGTGCTCGACGCGTTCCGCGACGGGCCGCTCCCGGCCGGCTCGCCGTTCTACGACCTGGAGAACGTCATCATCACGCCGAACACGTCGTGGTCCACGGACCGGGTCGTCGACCGGACCATCGGCCTGTTCTGCGAGAATCTGGAGCGGTACCGGAGGGGCGAGCCGCTCGTGAACGTGGTGGACCCGGCCGCCGGCTACTGACCACGCCACCCGTCACGGCACCGCCGCGACGCGAGATCCGCTCCCGAGGGCGCCATGCAGATCGCGATCGTCGGACTCGCCGGCGCAGGCAAGACGACCGTCTTCAACACGCTCACGCGCGGCCACGTCCAGACCGGCGGCTACGGGGGGATGGAGCTGCACGTCGGCGTGGTCAAGGTCCCCGATGCGCGGCTGGACCGGCTGGCCGCGATCTTCCACCCGAAGAAGATCGTCCACGCCGACGTCACCTACGTGGACCTGCCTGCGCCGCCCGCGGCGAGCGAGGGCCGGGCGGGGACCGACGAGCTCCCCGCCGAGCACCTCGCGCGCCTGCGCGAGGCGGACGCGCTCCTGCACGTGGTCCGGGCCTTCGACGATGCCGCGTTCCCGCACCCGGACGGCAGCGTGGACCCGTGGCGCGACGTCGAGCGGCTCGAGCTCGAGTTCGCGCTCTCCGACCTGACGATGACCGAGAAGCGCCTTGAGCGCCTGCACGCGACCGGCCATCACGGGACGCCGGCCGAGCGGGAGGCGAACGACCGCGAGCTGGCGATCCTCACGCGGCTTCACGCCGCGCTCGTGGCCGGGCGGCCCATCCGCGACGAGGACCTCGCCACCGACGAGGAGAAGGCCATCCGCGGGTTCCGGTTCCTCACCCAGAAGCCGGTGCTCCTGCTCCTCAACGTCGGGGAGTCGGACATCCCGCTGGCCGACGCCATCGCGACGGGGATCCGCGAACGCGTCACCCACCGCCGCACGGTCGTGGACGCACTGTCGGCACGGATCGAGATGGAGCTCGGCGACCTGCCGCCCGAGGAGGCGGCTGTCTTCATGGAGGACCTGGGGATCCCGGGCTCGAGCCTTGACCGGGTCATCGCGCTCTCGTACCGGCTCCTGGGTCTGATCAGCTTCCTCACGGCGGGGCCGGACGAGGTACGGGCGTGGCCGATCCCCGACGGCGCGACCGCGGTCGACGCCGCGGCGGCGATCCACACGGACCTCGCCAGGGGGTTCATCCGGGCCGAGACGGTCGCGTACGAAGACCTCGTCGCGCTGGGGTCCACGGCCGAAGCGCGGAAGCACGGCAAGCTGCGGTCGGAGGGGCGGAGCTATCACGTCCGCGATGGGGATGTGATCGAGATCCTCTTCAGCCGCTGAGCCGGGCGCCGGCGGTCAGTCGGGCAGCGCCTCGGGGTCGAGGTCCGCGAGGATCGTCAGGTAGTCGGTCTGCTCGGCCAGCTCGGCGTCCTCGTCGTGCACCGTCCCGGGGCCGACGAGGCGGTCGTCGGCCGGGTCGCCCGCGATCCGGACCGAGCCGACCAGGCGGGCGTCGCTGACGTAGACGAACCCGTGGGCGCGCTCGAGCTCGGCGGCGATCGCCTCGATCAGCGAGTCCTCCTCGAAGGTCTCCTCGACGGCGGCGCGAGCGGCTTCGACCATGTCGAAGAACTCGTCGCGCGGCACCTCGACCTCGCATGCGAGGATGACGTCCGACATGAGGTCGTCGTCGCCCTCGTGCAGCTCGTAGAAGTACACGAACCCTCCGGGGTGGGGGAGCGGTGGAGGCGCCCGATGCCCGATCGGCAGTATAGGTCCGGCCAGGACCGAGGCCCGGGAGCGCGATGGTGAGGGCGCTGCCGCCGGAGGTCATCCACGTCGGCTCAGCCTGCCGCGACATCGCCGCGGACGATCCGCGCGGCTGGCGGCTGGGCGGCGGGGTCACGTACAGCGCGCTCACCACGGCGCGTCTCGGCCTCCGCACGGCCGCCGTCGTGGGCGTGGACGACGAGGCCCGCCATGCCTCCGAGCTCGACCTGCTGCGCGAGGCTGGGGCGGACCTGCTCCTGGTGCCGCTGTCGTCCGGCCCGATCTACCACAACGTCGAGACCCCCGCGGGGCGCGTCCAGACCATCGCCCAGAAGGGCGTCCCGCTGCCGGTCCCGCCGCTGCCCGAGTCGTGGATCGCGGCCCGGGCCTGGATGGTCGCGCCCGTGGCGGACGAGGTCCACGACGAGTGGGTGGCGCCGATCCCGGCAGGGACGTTCGTCGGCGTCGCGTGGCAGGGCCTCCTGCGCAACCTCGTGGACGGGCAGCGCGTGACCCGCAAGGCCCCCGAGCCCTCCGCGCTGCTCCGGCGCGCCGACGTCGTGGGGGTCAGCCACCACGACGTGGCCCCGGAGACCCCCCTGCGGGACCTGTGGCGGCTGCTGCGGCCGGGCGCCGTGCTCGCGGTCACCCAGGGCCACCAGGGCGGCCTTCTGCTCACCCTGGGCGCCGACGGCCCGATCCAGACGCTGCGGTGGCGCGCGACGCTCTCCGACCGGGAGGTGGACCCGACCGGCGCGGGCGACACCTTCCTCTCGGCGCTCGTGGCGACCGCGGCGCATCCCAACATCGGCGGCCGCCAGCGGACCGTGCTGGACCTCCGCGTCGCGGCCGCCGCCGGCTCCCTGGTCGTCGAGGGCTGGGGCCTCGCAGGCGTCCCAGACCGGGCGCAGGTCATCACGCGCCTCGTCCGCGAGCGGGTCCGCCGGATCTTCGGCCCGGCGCGCGCGGAGACGGTTGGGTCGTACGCCCCGGAGTCCTGAGCGAGCGTGAACGACGGACCCCGCCCGGCATCGGGCGGGGTCCATGCGTCTCGTCGACCGGCGGCCTCGCGGGCCGCCGGGTCTTGCCGTCAGATGGTGGGGAAACCGTGCGTGCCCGTGGGCGTCTCGTCGAGCACCGGCGGAAGCGCGGAGATGTCCTCGCCCGCCGCGGCCTCACGCGCGAGCTCATCGAGCTCCGCCTCGAGGTCGTCGAGCTCGCTGCCGCCGCCCATGAGCTTGAGGAGGCTCTGCATGTCGACCTCACCCTTGCGGAAGGTCCCCTCCAGCTTCCCCTGGGCGAGGATCGTGAAGACGTCGCCGACCGGGAGGGCATGCTGGACGTTGTGCGTGATGAAGATCACGCCCAGGCCCTTGCTCCGGGCCCGGATGACGTGGCGGAGGACGATCGCGGCCTCCTTCACGCCGAGCGCCGACGTGGGCTCGTCGAGGATGAGGACCTTCGCGCCGAAGTACTCGGCGCGTGCGATCGCCAGGGTCTGGCGCTCGCCGCCCGAGAGCGTCCCCACGAGCTGGCCGCTGTCGCGGACCTCGATCCCGATCTCGCGCATCTGCTCGACCGCGATCTTCGAGGAGGCGTTGAGGTCGAATCGCTTGAACGGGCCCCAGCCCCGCGTGGGCTCGGAGCCCAGGAAGAAGTTGCGGGTGATGCTCATGAGCGGGAGGACGGAGAGGTCCTGGTAGACCGTGGCGATGCCCCGGTTGAGGGCGTCGCGGGGCGAGCTGATGCGGATCTCCTGGCCGTCCATGAGGAGCGTCCCCTCGTCCGGGCCGTGGACGCCGGAGAGGATCTTGATGAGGGTGGACTTCCCGGCCCCGTTGTCGCCCAGCAGGCAGTTCACCTCGCCCGGGCGCACCGCGAGCGAGACGTCCTTCAGCGCGATGACGCGGCCGAAGTACTTGGAGACGTTCCGGGCCTCGAGGACCGGCGTGTCGGAGCGCGCGGCGGACGCGCGTGCCGTGCCAGCGGTGTTCTGCGTCATCGTCGGGCCTCCGAGGCGCGGCGGCGGGTCCAGTTGTTCACGAGGACGGCGACGAGCAGCATCACGCCGAGGACGACCTGGTACCAGTCCGTGTTGATGCCGGCGAACACGATGCCCAGCTGCGTCGCCCCGAGCGTGAATGCCCCGAACATGGAGCCGAGCGCCGAGCCGTAGCCGCCGGTCATGAGGGTGCCGCCGATCGTCGCGGTGATGATCGCCTCGAACTCCTTGTTCTGCCCGCGCAGGACGTCGGCGCTGCCCGCCGACATGACCTGGATCATCGCGAGGAGGCACGCGGATGCGGCCGTCGCCATGAAGAGCGAGATCTTCACGCGGGCGACCGGGACACCGACGTTGCGCGCGGCGACGGCCGAGCCGCCGGTACCGAAGATCCAGTTGCCGAACTTGGTCCGCAGGAGCACCCACGTGGCGACGAGCGCGAGCCCCAGCCACCAGAGGATCGAGATCTTGAAGTCCGCGCCTGGCTCAGGGGAGAAGAGGATCCCGCTGAAGAGCCAGGCGATCGGGTCTCCCGCGGTGTGGTCGCGGATGCCGCTGATGACCGTGAGGTTGGTCAGCAGGCGCGTGAGGCCGATCGATGCGCCACGCAGGATGAACAGCGTGGCGAGGGTGACCAGGAAGGACGGCAGCCCCGTGCGGTACACCATGTAGCCGTTGAAGGCGCCGACCGCGAGCGCGAAGGCGAACGCGGCGATGATCGCACCCCAGACGGGCCAGCCCGCCTCGACGACGAGGAAGCCGAAGACGAGGCCGGACGCTCCCACCATCGAGCCGATCGAGAGATCGAACTCCCCGGCGATCATGAGGAGCGAGACGGTGACGCCGAGGATGCCGATCTGCGACGCGATCTCCAGCGTCCCGGCGATCCCCTTGAGGCTCGTGAACCCCTTGCCCCCCGCGACGATCACGAAGAACGTGTAGACGACGATGGCCCCGATGATCGATCCGAACTCGGGGCGGTTGAGGAACTTGCGCCAGATGCCGATCTCGCGGAGTCGGCCCTGGGCCTGGCTCGCCGGCGATGCCGTCATCCTCTCTCCCTCGAGCGCCGATGACGAAGGGGCCGGCGACGGATCGCCGACCCCTTCGACTTCAGGATCGCGTGAGCCGCGCTCCCGCTACCGGATGCCCTGCTTGCTCAGGTCGATGACCTGCTGGGCGTTGTCCTTGGTGACGAAGCCGGGGCCCGTCATGACGACGCCCGTCGGGCTCGTGCCGTAGAGGGCATTGAGGGTCCCGAACACGATCGGCAGGTAGCCCTGGATGTACTGCTGCTGGTCGATCGCGAACTCCATGTTGCCCTTGAGGATCGCGTCGAGGACCTCGGGGCTCAGGTCGAACGTCGCGAGCTTGGTCTTGCCGGTCAGGCCCAGCGCGTCGATCGCCTTCATCGTCGGCGTGGAGCCCGTCGGGCCGAGCGCGAGGACCGTGTCGATCGTCGGGTCGCCCTGGAGCTTCGCCTGGACGGTCTGCTGCGTGCCGGTCGCATCGGACAGGTTGACGCCCACGACCTCGACCGACGTGCCGCCGTTCTTGGTGAAGCCGTCGGTGAAGCCCTGGCAGCGGAGGTCGAGGGCCGCGTTGCCGACCTCCTGGTTGATGCAGATGCCCTTCTTGCCGCCGGCCTTGGCGAGCCGCTCGCCGCCGCCGAACCCGGCCTCGTACTCGGTCTGGCCCACGTGGGCCTTGATGCCGAGGTCCTTGTAGGTGTCGGACCCGGAGTTCATCGACCAGACCGGGATCCCGGCGTCGATGCACTTGGTGACGCTGGGGCCGAGGGCCGCGGCGTCAGGCAGGGAGATGACGAGGCCGCTGGGCTTCTTCGCGCATGCCGCGTCGATGAGCTGGGCCATCTTGACCATGTCGAAGGTGTCAGGCGCCGAGTAGTTGACCTTGACGCCCATGTCCTTCGCCGCCTGGTCGACGCCGTTCTTCACGACGCTCCAGAACGGGTCCGAGGCCTGCCCGTGGCTGACGACCTCGATGCTGATGTTCGCGCGGTCGCCACCGCCGCCACCGCCACCGGCGTCCGCCGACGGAGCGGGGGTGCTGCTCGACGAGCACGCTGCGACCAGGAGCGCCGCCGACGCGACGCCGATCAGGACCTTGGTGAACTTCACGAGCACTCTCCTCCTCGATGCTTTCCCCCGGCCCGGGGTCCCATCACGGGCTCCTCAGACGCCCCGGGCCGTCACAGCTCTCGGATCGCGTGATCTCTCCGAGTGCCTCCTTTCACCCGGACGGCACCGTCCTTCCGAACGAGCGCCCGTCCCTGCACAGAGTATGCATGGCCGCAACCCGGGCGACATGCCCTGCGCCACCGCCCGCGGCCCCGGTGGGGCTCGGCGACGATGGCTCGTCAGGCGTCGAACTCCGCCGTCGTGACCGGCCTGTGCTCCTTGAGCGACCGCGTGGCCGCCTCGGCGACGATCAGCGCCTGCAGTCCGTCCCGGGCGGTGCACGGCGTGGGGATCTCACCCCGCGCGACCCGCACGAACGCCGCGATCTCCGCCTCGTAGGCGGACGTGAACCGGTCGATGAAGAAGTTCCACTTCTCGGCGTCGGAGCCGACCCAGTCGGGCTCCAGCGAACGGATCGGCGTGCGCGGCCCGAGGCCCACGACCACGCTGTCCTTCGAGCCGAAGATCTCGGTCCGGATGTCGTAGCCGAGCGGATCGTGGCGGGCGGTGGTGAGGACGGCGAGGACGCCGTTGGCCATGGTGATCGCCGCGATCGCGGTGTCGACGTCGTCGTACTTCCGGAAGACCTCGAAGCCCCGGACGCCGCCCACGGCGTAGACCTCGGCCACCTCGCTGCCGGTCAGCCAGCGGATCACGTCCCAGTCGTGGATGGAGAAGTCCCGGAAGAGGCCGCCCGAGGCCGGGATGTACGCCTCGTGCGGCGGCGCCGGGTCGTGGCCGGCCAGGCGGATGGCGTACACCGTCCCCATCTCGCCGGTCTCGATGAGGCGTCGCGCCTCGACGTACGCGGGGTCGAAGCGGCGCTGGAAGCCGAGCATGAACGGGACGCCTGACGCCTCCACCAGGGCGACGAGCTCCCGGCTCTCCTCGAGGCCGGGCGCGAGCGGCTTCTCACAGAACGTGGGCTTGCCCATGCCGATCGCCCGGCGGATCAGGTCCCCGTGGACGTTCGACGCCGCCGCGATCGCGACCGCGTCCGCCCTCTCGACGGCCTCCTCGACCGACACGGCCGTCGCGCCGTTCGCCGCGGCGACCGCCGCTGCGGCCTCCGCGTCCACGTCCGCGACCAGCAGCTGGTCACCGCCCACGACGCCCGCCAGGATCTCGGCGTGCATCTTGCCGATGCGACCCGCACCGAGGAGCGCGATCTTCACGTGAACCTCCTGTGCTCGATCCGTCCGGTCCCGCGCCGTGCCCGGGCGGGACGTCCGCCGGCCGCACACGGACGTGGCGGCCTCACCCCCGCTCGCCATCCTAGCCAGCCGTCGGGTGCGCGTCGGCGGCCGTTGGTCACCCACCCGCGGTCCGGACGGTGCCGCGCGCGCGTGCGACCCGTCGCGTGAGACGTGCGTGGCGACGCGCGGCGGCTCCCTCCGCCGCATGGTCGGGCCGGCCGGCCGCCCGGCGGCGTGCGAGCAGCGCAAGTGCCCGGTCCGTGGCCTCGAGTGCGCCGGCGGGGTCGCGCTGCGCATGCTCGCGGATCTTCGCGACCTCGATCCAGGCCGCCGTCGCGGCGGCCCCCGCCACGCCCGCGAGCTCCTCCCACGCGGCTGCGGCCTCGGCGTCGCGCCCCAGGCGCCGAAGCGCGCGCGCGCGGGCGGCGAGGACGGCCGCGAGGTCCACGGGTCCGTCGCGCCCGATCCCTCCCGACGTCCGCTCGGCTGCAGGGCCCGTGGGGCGGCCGCCCACGTGGGGGCGGATCCGAGGCGACCACCAGGGCGGGTCATCGGCGCCCGCGGCCGCCGCCTCTGCGCCCAGCGCGGGCGGGCGCAGGAGCGCGGCCTGCCGCTGCCGCCCTGCGTCGCCCTCCCGGACGGGGCCCGGGGGGCGCGCGTTCCCGGGGTCGCGGAGCGCCGAGAGCGCCTGCTCGAGGCACGCCAGCGATTCGTGGTGGCGCCCGTGGACCCGGAGCATCTCGGCGAGCGACGCGAGGTCGCCCGGATGCGCGGCCGGCCGTGCCGACGGATCCGCGAGGGAGGCGTCGAGGTGCGCGAGGAGCCTGCCGAGCGACCGGATGTCCTCCGCGTTGTGCCGGGCGACACGGGAGAGCGGGGAGGCCGCGCCGCCGCGAAGGAAGTCGAGGTAGAGCGCAGGGATCTCCCAGCCCTCGACGTCGTCGTGGCGAGCGACGCCGAGGACGCCCTCCTCGACGGTGCGGAGCCGTGCTGCGCCGAGGCGATGGCGGAAGAGGCGTCGCACGATGGGGAGCAGGTCGAGATGGCCACCGAGCGGTGGCGCGGCCCGACCGTGGAGCCGGTACCGAGCGACGAGGAGGGGCCAGTCGAATGACCGGCCGTTGTACGTCACGAGGACCGGCGCGTCGCCGATCTCGGCTGCGACCGCGTCCAGCAGGCCGGGCTCATCAGGGTGATCGGGCAGCAGGAACTGGACGACACGGAGCGCGTCGCCGTCCCAGGAGCCGATCCCGACGATCCAGGCGACCGTTCCTGCCCCGGTCCCGAGGCCGGTCGTCTCCGTGTCCAGGCAGACCAGGCGGCGATCCGCCGGCGGCTGGCCCGGGAGGCCCTGGAGACGGGCCCGGTCCACCGGCATCCGGGTCATCCCCGCATCGACCCGCACCACGTTTCCGGCGGGTCCGTCCAGGACGACCCCTCCGACGGCGGCGGCGAGGCGGCCGGCGAGGTCCTCCCTCGCAGAGGCGCCCACGCCGCCCCTGTCGTTCGCCGCCAGCGCCCTGCGGAACGACGTCAGCCGCCGCCCGAGGGTGACGCCCGGGACGGCGGCCGCGATCGCATCGGCGCGCTCTGCGGTCGTCCCGGGAGGCGGGGGCACGGCCGGGGCCACCGGAGCGATCGGCCGCGCCTCGCTCATGCGGCGGCGCTCATGGGGTCTGACTCATGCGGCGGCGCGTCCACGCGCGGCCACGCGGGCACCGAGGTGGCGCAGCAGGCGGATGGCGAGCGCGCGGGGCTCGAGGTCCGACGCCCCGTACTCGAGGCGAGGTCCGGTGCAAGCCGGGCAGCCCGTGTCGCAGCCGCACCCGGCGATGAGATCGGCGGCGCCGTCGAGGAGGGCCGCGTGAAGCCCGTAGAGTCGCTCGGCGAGCCCGACGCCGCCGGGAACGGGCTCGTAGAGGTGGATCGCCGGCGCGTCCGCGTGCGGGGCACGGACCTGCGTGACGAGCCCGAGGTCGCGCGGGTCCACCATCAGCAGGACGGAGGCCACGGCCTGGATGGCCCGACCCGCGCCGACGAGCGCCACGTCCAGCTCGTCGCGACGCCAG
>JAKOQS010000258.1 GCA_029778235.1 Chloroflexota bacterium
GCCGACAATGCGTCCGTTGCCCCTGCATCCGCGGCGCCGTCGGCCCCCGCCGCCCCCGCCGCCAGCGGCGCGGTCCTCGGCTCGCTCGAGATCACCGCCGTGGACCTCGGCTTCCAGCCGAACAACCTGTCGGTGGACGCGCCCGGCACCTATGCGTTCGCCCTGAAGAACACGGGCACGATCGTCCACGACGTCACGTTCGCGGACGGCACCAAGATCACCGCGCAGGCGGGCGAGACCGCGACCGGGACGGTGACCGTGCCCGCGGCGGGCATCACGTTCCTGTGCTCGATCCCGGGCCACGCGGACGCGGGCATGAAGGGCTCGATCACCGTCAAGGGCTCGGCGGCCACCGGCAGCGCGGACAGCCACGGCGGGCCCGCCCCCGCACTCGACATCCAGCCCGATCCGAACGCCCCCGCGCCGGTGCGCCGCGACCCGGCCGCGCCTGCGCCACTCGAGGGCGCTGTGCACGACGTGGATCTCGTCATCGAGGAGAAGACGATGACGGTCGCGCCCGGCTTCGTGGTGGCCGTCTGGACGTTCGGCGGGACCGTCCCCGGTCCCGTCATCCGCGTGAAACTGGGCGACCTGGTCCGGATCCACCTGAAGAACCCGATCACGAACAAGCTGCCGCACTCGGTGGACTTCCACTCGTCGCTCGTGGCCTGGAACGGGCCGATGACCTCGATCAACCCGGGCGAGGAGAAGCTGTACGAGTTCCGCGCCAAGTACGCCGGCGTCTGGATGTACCACTGCGGGACCGCGCCGACGCTCCACCACATCGCGAACGGCATGTACGGGATGATGATCGTGGAGCCCAAGGGCGGCCTCGACCCGGTGGCGAACGAGTACTTCCTCGTGCAGAGCGAGTGGTACCTCGGCGAGCAGGGCCAGCCGGTCAGCCTGACGAAGGCCGCAGCGGGCGCCCCCTCCCCCGACTTCGTCGTCTTCAATGGGGTCGCCAACCAGTACAAGGACGGCCCGATCGAGATCCCGGTCGGGAAGAGGATCCGCGTCTTCCTCCTGGATGCCGGCCCCAACATCGACAGCTCGTTCCACATCGTCGGCACGATCTTCAGCCGGGTCATCAAGGAGGGCATCGAGCTCTCGCCCGACAACGCCGGCGGGTGGGGGAGCCAGGCGGTCGACCTATCGCCCGCCCAGGGCGCCATCGTCGAGTTCGAGATGGCCGACGACGGGCTCTACCCGATCGTCACCCACGCGTTCAACTTCGTGGGCCGCGGCGCGCTCGGCCTCTTCAAGGCCGGCGACGGCGAGCCGAAGAACCCGCAGCAGTGAGATGAAGATCCATCTCGTCCCGGTCCTCGCGCTCGCTGCGTGCGCGCTCGCGGGGTGTGTCGCGGCCGGAGCCCCCCTCCCGGCCGCGACCACCGGGACGACGGGAACGGCCACGGCCCCGGCATCCCACGGGGCCGCACCGGCCGCGAGCGTGCCCGCATCCGCGGCGCCATCGGGCTCCACGGGTGCGGGCACGTCCCCCGACCCCCGGCCGTCGCTCGATCCGGCGACGGTGCTCGCCGCGTACGCGGTCCCGGGCACCCCGACAGCCGGACCGCTCGCCCTGACGGCGGACGACGGCAGCGCGTTCGACCTCGGCCGTCTGGCGGGCCGGCCCGTCCTCGTCTACTTCGGCTACACGTCCTGCCCGGACGTCTGCCCCGCCACCACCGGGGTGCTGGCCCAGGTCGTCCGCGGGTCCGCGCGGCCCCCGGCGGTCGTCTTCGTCTCCGTGGATCCCGAGCGCGACACGGTCGCCGTCCTCCACGACTACCTCTCGTACCTGCCGCCGGGGTTCACCGGGCTCACCGGCTCCGCGGCCGCGATCCGCTCAGCGGCCGATGCGTACGGGGTGGACTACGCACGCGTGGACACGGGGTCGGCGAGCGGCTACACGATGGCCCACACGGCCGACGTGACGCTCGTGGACGCCGCGGGCCGGGTGCGCGCCCGCTTCCCGTTCGGCACGGATGCGGCCGAGATCCTGGCGGCGCTCGACGCGATCGGGGGATGACGACCGTGCCCGGCCACGGACGGCTTCGTGCGCTGGCCCTCGCGCTGGTCGCCATCGTGGTCGCCGCGGGATGCGTCTCCGGCGGCGCCGGGTCCGCGCCGCCGGCGCCGCGGGCCGCGGCCGACGCATCGTCCGGCGCGCCTCCGCCCGGCCTCCCGGCCTCGACCGTGGACTCCCC
>JAKOQS010000259.1 GCA_029778235.1 Chloroflexota bacterium
CGGCGACGCCACGCGCGTGGTCCCCTTCGAGGAGGCGATGGCCTGCCCCAAGATCGCGTGCGAGTGCCACCCCGGGGGCCGTCGGATGCGGAAGATCGGCTCGCGCGTCCTCCTCTGGGGCGACAGCTACGCCGCCACCGACACCGCGGCCTTCCTCGCCGACATCGGCAAGGAGCTGACGATCGTCACCGAGAACCGCGAGTTCGCCGCCGACTGCGAGGTCATCCACCTGTACGTCCTGCGCAAGCGGTTCGCGCAGGGCGATGCGGAGGTCCTCCACTCGCGCCCGTACAAGCACCCGGTGACGGTCATCACGAGCACGACCGTCGAATCGATCGACGGGACGACGGTCACCTTGCGCAGCAAGGACTTCGACCGGTCGACCATCGAGGTGGACGACGTCGTCACCTGCCACACCCGGCCGGAGGACGGCCTCTTCCGGGAGCTCCGGGCCGCGGGCGTCAACGTGATCAACGTGGGCGACTCGGTGCGCCCGCGGAACCTGTACCAGGCGGTGAAGGAAGGCTCCGCCTTCGGCCTCGCCGTGGACGAGAACCTGCTCTTCAACCCGAACGGCGCGATCCTCGACGACCTCCCGCTCGACGCGCTCGCGCAGCTGACGCGCGACGAGGGCCCGGCCTACACGGCCAAGCGGATGGAGGAGCTCATGGCGGCCGCGAGCCGGTAGGCCACGGCGGGACAAGGTGCGCGACGAACGGCACTTGCGGGGAGGCTGACGGCGCGTAGTTTCGGGCCGTTCGGACGGGGAGCGATGACACGCGGCCCAGTCTCTCTGGTCGCCCGGACCGCGTCGAGCCACTGGCGAGACCGACCCGTGCGACGGGGGCGTCCCCGGAGGTTCGGCCATGCGGGTCACGCGGCTGGGCGTCGGTATGGCGGTCGTCTTCCTGCTCGGTGCCTGCTCGTCGAGCGCCACGCCCTCGCCGCCGGGGGCGAGCGTGTCCATGGCACCGTCCGTCGCCGTCACGGCCATCCCGACCGCGTCGGCGACCGCGTCGGCGACCGCGGATCCGGCCGCGAACACCTCGGCGAGCGCGGCCGCCGGCGCCGGTTCGGTCGTGGACGTGTCGGCCGTCAGCCTCCTCGGCGGGGCGTTCGCGGTCGATGCCGCAGGCGACATCTACGTCCCTACCGGCACTGACGGCTCCACGATCGTGAGGCTCGCCCCCGACGGGACGATCCTCGCCCGCTGGGCGGGCACGGACGTGGTGGCCGGCGAACCGGATTCGATCGGCGGGATCGTGCTCGACCCGGCGAGCGGCGACCTCTTCGCCACGGACCTGACGGCGGACCGGGTCGTCCATCTGAGCGCCGATCTCCAGGAACTCGGCTCGTTCGGCGTGACCGGGGCCGGGCCGGGGCAGCTCTCCGCTCCGACCGCGATCGCGCTCGACCCGTCGGGGCATCTGCTCGTCGTCGACTCCGGGAACGACCGGATCGCGACGTTCACGCGGGACGGGACGCTCGTCTCGACATGGGACGCGCCCGGTGGGGCGATGTGGCCGTTCGGCCTGGCCGTGGACGCCAAGGGCGACCTCGTCGTCTCCGGCGGCCAGCCGTACGACCAGACGACCAGCACCTTCGGACAGGTCGCGGTGTTCTCCCCCGACCGAGAGCCGCTCCTCACCGTGGCGAAGGGTGGGGGCCAGCCGCTCGTCTTCCCGGACGCCGCGGTCGACACGACGGGCGACATCCTCGTCCAGGACGGGTCCGGCCAGCTCTTCACGTTCTCGTCGACCGGCACGATCCTGACCCGGCGAATGGTGTGGCCGGCGCCATCTCCGGACGCCGTGCCGCTCGGTCCGTCCGGGGCCGTCCGTGTCGCCCCGTCCGGGCAGGTGTTCTCCTCCGGCTGTGTCGGGACGCACTGCAGGATCGTCGAGATCGGCCCGGACGGAGATGCCCTTCGGACGTGGGACTCCACAAGGCCGCCCGACCACCCTGGCTCGAAGGTCGCGACCGGCAACGGATACGGCCTCTACCTCCAGTGCGCCGGGACCGGCAGCCCGACCGTCATCTGGGAGTCGGGGAGCGCGGCGGGTGGCTCGACCGATCTGCCGCCGTACCTGCTCGGCCGGCTCGCCTCGATCACGCGGGTCTGCCTGTACGACCGCGCCGGGCTCGGCCTCAGCGACGCCGCCCCGTACGCCGCGAACGCCGGAGGGCCGCAGATGACCGCCGACGTCCACGCCGTGCTTCAGCAGGCAGGCGTCCCAGGGCCGTACGTCCTGGTGGGCTACTCGCTCGGCGGGCTCCTCGCGCGCCTCTTCGCCGCCACCTACCCGAAGGAGGTCGCGGGCATGGTGCAGGTGGACGGCCTCTCGGAGGACTTCCTCCCCGTCGTGGGCTGCACGGATCCGACGTGCCCGTTCTATTCGACGGCCGTCGCGCTCCGGGATGCGATCCACGACACGATCCCTGGGTCTCTCGCGGCGCTCCCGATGGCCGTGGTCACCCATGACCCGGCGCTCCCCCCGTGGGGTTCGGATCTGGATCCGGAGTGGCAGACGACGCAGCGGGCGCTCGCCACGGCCTCGTCGAACACCCTCCACGTGGATGCGACGCGGTCGTCGCACCCCATCGCCTCCGTCCAGCCCGGCCTGGTGGCCGAGGCGGTCCGCCAGGTCGTCGCCGCAGCCCGGGCGAAGGACCACACTCTGCCGACGTGCGGCGCTGCGTTCGTCGAGCTCGGAGGGAAGTGCCTGCCGCAGTGATCACGCCGGCGGCTCGGCCTCCGGCCCCGTCCGCCGTCAGGCGAGCCCGGCGCGCTCCGCTCCGTGGACCGCGGCACCGTAGGCGCCGGCCCAGACACCGAGCTCCGCCGGCACGAGCCGCACCTGGTCGATGTCCGTCATCGTCGCGCGCCGCTCGATCTCCGCCCGGATCGGGCCGAAGAGCAGCTCGCCGGCCGCGGCCATCCCGCCGCCGAGGACGATCACGTCCGGCGACGCCACGTTGATCATGTTCGCCAGCCCGATGCCCAGGTACCGGCCCACGTCCGCGAGCCCGCGCAGCGCCCGTGCGTCACCCTTGCGTGCGGCCCGGACCGCCTCCTCGGCCGTGGCCGTCCCGCAGGCCGCGGCGACCTGGTCGGCGCGCGCGAACGCCTCCACGCAGCCGCGGTTGCCGCAGCCACACCACGGCCCGTCCGGGTCGATCGTCTGGTGGCCCATCTCGCCCGCCGTCCCGTCGTGGCCCATGACGAGCCGGCCGCCGATGACGAGCGCCCCGCCGATGCCCGTGCCGAGCGTCAGCCCAACCATCGACGACGCGCCGCGCGCCGCCCCGAGCCGGAGCTCGGCGAGCCCGAAGGCCCGGGCATCGTTGATGAGGGCGGTCGGCAGCCCGGTGGCTGCCGCGATCGGCTCGCCGACAGGGTGGCCGGCCCACGGCCCCGGGACGTTCGGCAGGAAGCGGGTGCGCCCCGTCTCCGGGTCGTAGAGGCCGGGGACGCCGACCCCGACGCTGACGATCGGCCCCCACGCGCGCATCGCCGCGAGCGCCAGCTCGCAGAACTGGTCGACGATCGAGTCCGGGACGGCGTCGGAGTCCTCGACCACGCGCGTCGGCTGCTGGTCGCGGGCGACCGCCTCCCACGTCCCGTCCGCCGCCGCGGAGAGCACCGCCCACTTGAGGTTCGTGCCGCCGAGGTCGAGACCCAGGTGGCGGGTCGCCGCGTCGGCGGCGCGAGCCGCTCCGTCCATGCCGTGCGCGGCCGCTCAGGACTCCGCGGTGACGCGCGTGTACGCGGCCGCCACGAGGACGATGATCGAGCCGAACAGGATCTGCCGCGACGGCTCGGGCAGCCCGAGGATCGTCAGGAGGGCCGCGAGGACCGTCAGGATGAGGGCGCCGACGATCGCGCCACCGAACCCTCCGCGGCCGCCCATGATCGACGTGCCGCCGATGACGGCGGCGGCGACCGACGGCAGGACCGAGCTGTCGACGAGCGTGACGCTCGCGGTGTTCGTGAGGCCGGAGACGATGAGCCCCGCGATGGCCGCGAGGACTGCGGAGATCACGTACAGGACGATGATCACTTGCCAGGCCCGTGCGCCGGAGAGTCGAGCGGCGATCGGGTTGTCGCCGATCGCGAAGAGCAGGCGCCCGTACCCGGTCCGTCTCAACCCCAGGAGGATGATGAGTGCGACCGGCACGAACACGAGCAGGCTGTTCGGCACGATCTCGAGCGTCTGCCCCGAACCGAGCCACCGCAGCGGCTCGGGCACCCCTGCTCCCGTCTGCACCGTCTGGAGCTGCCAGACGTTCGCAAGGCCCAACACGACGAAGCTCATCCCCAACGTCATGATGAGCGGATGGACGCGGAAGACGCCGACGCCCACGCCGGTGATGGAACCGGCGATGGCGGCAGCGACGAGGGCGACGGCGACGCCGGCGATCCAACCGCCGGGAGCATTCACGAACGTGGCGGTGACGAACCCGGCCATCGACGCGACAGCACCGACCGAGAGGTCGATGCCACCGGTCAGCATCGTCAGGACCTGACACCCTGCCAGGATCGCGAGCGGCACGGACGCCCGGAGGATCACGCCCGCCCATGGCAGCCCGACGATCCCCGGACTCACGAGCTGGATGATGAGGACCAGGGCGATCAGCAGGCCCGTCAGCGGGATGATCGGGCGGTCCCGGAACAGGTTGCGCCAGGCGGCCGCCGTGAGCCACCGGCTCCGAACCTGCTCCGTCTGCATCGCGACGCTCATGCGCGTGCCCTCCGCATCTGGACCAGGCTGCCGACCATCACGACGCCGATCAGGATGACGCCCTGCGCGACGACGGCGAGGTTCGTGTTGACGTTGAGGAATGTCATGTCGGTCCGCACGAGCTGGAGGACGACGACCGCGACGATCGGCCCGAACACTCCGCCCCTGCCTCCTGCAAGGCTGACGCCGCCGAGCACGACCGCGGCGACGCTGAGAAGCGTGTACGGCCCGGGGACCGGCGTCCCGATCCCCGTGCTCGCGGTCAGGGACAGGCCTGCGAGCGCCGCGAAGAGCCCCGTGAGCACGTAGGAGAAGAACCGCGTCCGGCCGACCGGGACGCCGCTCCGGAAAGCCGCGAGCCGGTTGCTGCCGACCGCGTAGATCGACAGGCCGAGCCGGGAGCGCACGACCGGGATCCAGATGACGGCGACGATGAGGACGAGCGCGACGGCGGCTTTGGGGATCCACTCGTTGCCGAGCGGGCCGATCACGAGATCCTTGAGCCAAGGGGCAGCGGCGCCGCCGGGCGCAGGCCGCACAAGCAGGGCACAGCCGGCCCACACGAAGGCCATCGCGAGTGTGACGACGATGTCGGGGACGCGTGTGACGACGACGAGGGCGCCGTTGACCGCGCCCAGCACGAGGCCGAGGAGGAGCACCCCGATCACCACCGCGATGCCGAACTCAGGGCTCCGGCCGTCCATCGCGGTCGCGGCGACCACGCTCGCGAGGGCCATCATCGACCCGATCGAGAGGTCGATCCCGCCGCCGATGACGACCACCGCCTGCGCGACCGCGGCGAGAGCCAGCGGGAGCACCGCTGTCGCGAGTCCCTGGATCGGAACCGGCCCGTACTTCGGCTGGATGAGCTTCGTGAAGAGGAGCAGGACGAGAAGGAAGCCGAGGAGGCCCAGGGTCCAGGCGTTCCGCCGCGCCCACGCGACGATGGCGCCGCCCGGGCGCACGCGCACGGCCTGCACGGGCGTGCTCGCGGCGCTCATCGGTCGCGCCCCGCGGTGATCGCGGGCAGGTCGGACGAAGCCGGCTCGGCTGCCACCGCGTCCGCCACGACGTCCTCAGGCAGGACCGCGTCGGAGCGGAGGTTGTACGCGGCGCGCAGGAGCGACGACTCGTCCGCGTCGGCAGCATCGATCTCGGCGACGATCCGGCCGCCGAAGATGACGATGGCGCGATCGCAGACGAGCTGGACCTCCTTCAGCTCCGACGTGTAGAGCAGCACGGACGCGCCGGCCTCGGCGAGGTCGCGGAGGAGTACGTAGATCTGAGCCTTCGTGCGGATGTCGATGCCGCGGGTCGGGTCGAAGCACAGCATCGTGCGGACGCCCCCAGCGACCCAGCGGGCGATCGTCACCTTCTGCTGGTTCCCGCCGGACAGCCGGCGCACCTCGCCTCCCGCCCGGGCGTCGATCTGCAGCCTCTCGACGGCCGCGTCGACCGTCGTCTTCTCCTTGCCGAGATCGATGAGGCCCCAACGACGGATCCGTGCCGTGAACGGGAGGGCGATGTTCTCGCGCACCGAGCGCTGCATGAGCAGCGCCTCCGCTCGATCGGCCGCCACGTACACGAGGCCGGCCCGGATGGCGTCGGCTGGATGATGGAAGGAGATGGACTTCCCGTCCACGAGGATCTCGCCCCGGCTCGGGCGCTCGGAGCCGGCGAGCACGTCGAAGAGCTCGTCCTGGCCCTGGCCCTCGAGCGCAACGACGCCGAGGACCTCGCCAGGGTAGAGCTCGAACGAGACATCGTGGACCTTCGCACCAACGCTGACCGCGCGAGTGGCGAGGCGGGGCACTGCCCCCGCGAGACGTGGGCCGCGCCCTGCACGGCCGGCTGCGGCCGCCGGCATCTCCTTCGCGATCTCGCCGAGCATCAACTCGACGATCCGGTCCTCCGACCCCGCACTGACGTCCACGACGCCGACTGTCTCGCCCTCGCGAAGGACCGTCGCGCGGTCGCAGACCGCGGCGATCTCGATCATCCGGTGCGAGATGAAGATGACGGAGGTGTCACCGCCCCGGCGGCGGCCCACGACCTCGAGGACGCGCTCGGTGAGGTTGGCGGGGAGCGCGGCGGTCATCTCGTCGAGCATGAGGAGATCGGGCTCGCTGGCGAGGGCACGCGCCAGGTCGATGATCCGAAGTGAGGCGAGCGGGATGCGACGCACCAGCGTCCCCAGGCCGAGGTCGGGCAGCCCGAGCTCGTCCAGCCAGTGCCGGAAGGGCTCGACGGGGGTCTCAGTGAGGCGCAGATTCGCGCGGATGTCCAGGTCCGGGATGAGCGCCGGCTCCTGGTACACCGGGACGAGGCCGCCGCGCCTGGCCTCGGCCGGCGAGTGCACCGTCCGATCTCGGCCGCGCACGGCGATCGTGCCGGCGTCCGGACGGACCGCTCCGGTGAGGATCTTCACGAGCGTGCTCTTGCCGGCGCCGTTGGCGCCCATGAGCGCGTGGACCTCGCCCGGCCGCACGGCGAGTGAGGCGGACTTGAGCGCCACGACGGCGCCGTAGGTCTTCGAGATCCCGGTCGCCTCGAGGAGAAGGTCCGTGGCGGTGGTGGCGGTCATGCTTCCCAGCTGGTGGAAGGGGTACGGCCGGGGGGCGCCGACGGCGCCCCCCGGCCGATCCGTAGGCTGCCGGACGGCTACTCGCCCGGGCCCTTGCAGGCGACGGCCTGCTCCGGGGTGTAGGTGGTCCACCCGGGGATCTCGAGTCCGAGCGGCCAGAGCGGATCGAGTCCCGGCACCTGCCAGGCCTTGAGGTCCGCCCTGCCCTGGTCGGTCGTGTTGTCGACGAGGACCGGCGTGAGGAGGACGGTGTTCGGCTGGCTGGCGTTCGGGTCCGTCTGGACCGCCTGGCCGCCAAGGAGCTTGAGCGCCAGATTCACGCCCGCGCCGCCGACGGCGGCCGTGTTCGTGACCGCGGCGCCCTCAAGGCCGGGGAAGCCGGCCGTGTCGAGCAGCTGCGTGACGAAGCCGCCGATGTCCGCATCGACGATCGGCACGAACTTCTTGTTGGCGGCCTTGATCGCGTCGATCGTCTGCTTGCCCATGCCCGACGACCAGATCCCATTGATCTTGTCGTACTGGCCGCTCGCGATGAAGTCGTTCATGTTCTGCGTCGCCGTCGCCGGATCCCAGCCGGTGAAGACGCCGTCGGCCGTCGGGACGACGGTGATGCCCGGGTACTCTGCGAGGGCCTTCTTGAATCCGATGTCGCGGTCGGAGTCGGCCGGGTGGCCGGCGAGGCCGCGGCTGTAGTAGACAGTGCCCTGGCCGCCGAGCTTCTCGAACAGCCACTTGGCGCCGACGTAGGCGTAGTCAACCTGGTTGTTGTAGAGGTTGTACGTGGTCGGGTCGGTGACGTACGCGTCGACGGAGACCGTCTTGATGCCCGCCGCGTTGGCCTCCTGAAGAGCGGGGTTGAGCGCGTTGGGATCGTTCGGGTTGAAGACGATCGCATCCACGCCCGCGGCGATGAGGTCGCGGATGTCCTGGAGCTGGCCGGCCGCATCGGTGTTCCGGTGGATCGTGATCAGCTTGGAGACCTGGCCGGAGGCGAGCGCCTCGGCCTTCGCGGTGCAGACCTGCTCCTCGCGGAAGCCGTTGCCGACGGATCCGCCGTTGGAGTAGCCGATGACGTACTGCTTCGCCTCGGCGCTCGCCGAGGGGGCCTCCGTGGCCGGGGCCTGGGTCGCCGGGGCCTCCGTCGCCGGAGCCTGGGTCGCCGGGGCCTCCGACGCCGGGGCGGTCGTCGCGCCGCTGCTGCTGCAGGCGGCGACGACGAGCGCGACCGCCGTGATGGCGATCAGCGCCCGGGCCTTCCCGATGTGCTTCATGCACGAACCTCCTCTGTCGGCGAGCTCGCCGCCCCGGGTGGGGCGCCGGC
>JAKOQS010000260.1 GCA_029778235.1 Chloroflexota bacterium
ACCTGCCCGGTCACGCGTGGGCTCCCACGACATCGACGAAGCGCACGATGTCGCCGGGGTGCAGGAGGGCCGGGTCGCTCGCCGTCGGGTCGAACAGCACCGCGGAGGTCGCCCCGATCAGTCGCCAGCCACCGGGCATCGCCGCGGGGTACACCGCACTGCACCCGGCAGCGAGCGCCACGGAACCTCGGGGAACACGGGCGCGTGGGGCATCCAGGCGCGGAAGGCGCGACCAGTCGAGCACCGAGGGACCTGCCGGCTCGAGGTAGCCGAACCCGGGCGCGAACCCGACGAAGGCGACCTCCCACTGCTGGGTCGTGTGCGCCGCGACCAGGTCGGCATCCGTGCAGTCCAGCAAGGACGCGACGTCCGCCAGATCGACGCCGTCGTAGGTCACGGGTAGGACGACCTCCCGTCCCGGGCGTGCGCGTGTTGCGGACACGGGGCCGCGGTAGTCAGCGAGCGCCGAGCGCACGTCGTCGAGGAGATCGAGGTCCGGCCGCGGCGACTCCACGAGTACCGCGTCGATTCCCGCGCGGACCTCACGACCCGGAAGCGACCGCTCAAGACGCGCGACGAGGTCGGCGCGCGCCTCGTGCGCGGGGGCGGGAACCAGAACCGCACGGTCCCCGAACCACGACCCCGGGAGGTCCGCGGTCATGACGCCCCGGGCGGCGCGAGCTGTACGCCGGCGGCCGTCAGCGCGTCCCGCACGGCTCGAGCCAGACCGACGGAGCCGGGGGTGTCGCCGTGCAGGCACACCGATTGGGCACGGACGACGAGCGGCTCGCCGTCCGCCGTCCTGACCGGCCGGCCCATCGCGATCCGCACTGCCTGGCGGGCCACCTCCCCCGGGTCCTCGAGGAGTGCGCCGGGGCGCGATCGTGGGACGAGCGAGCCGTCGGCGCGGTAGGCCCGGTCCGCGAATCCCTCCGTCACGAAAGGGATCCCGCGGGCGGCACAGGTGCGTTCGAGCACGCTGTCGCCCGGGCCGAGGACGGCGAGCGGGCCGCGGCGGGCACCGGCGACCATGCCGTCGAGGAACGCCTCCGCCAGCCAGTCGATGGCGGCGAGGTCGCCGTAGAGGGCGCCGTGCGCCTTGACGTGCCGCATGGACACACCCGCCTCGTCGCACGCCTCGGCCACCGCACGTACCTGGTCGGCCACGAACCGCGCCACGACGGTGCCGTCGACCCGGTCGGCCATCGACGTGCGGCCGAAGCCCGCGCGGTCCGGGTAGGACGGGTGCGCACCGATGCTGACGCCTGCCGCGACCGCCGCCCCCACCGTCCGTCGGAGGATCTCGCCACCGCCGGCATGACCGCCGGCGGCGATGCTGGTCGAGGTGACCACTGCGAGCATGGCGCGATCGAGTTCGCCGCCGTCGGCGAGCTCCCCGAGGTCGGCGTTCAGGTCGATCCGCGCGACGTCACCGGAACCGGTCACGCGCGGA
>JAKOQS010000261.1 GCA_029778235.1 Chloroflexota bacterium
ACCGGCGCCGCCCGCGGGATCGGCGTGCGCCCGCGCGCCCTCGACCCGTGAGGTCAGGGCCGGCGAGGCGACGTCGTGCGAAGGCCGACCGGCCCTTGCGGCCCCCGGGCACCAAGGCGAGCCTCCCGCCATGCGTCGCTGGGTTCTCGTGGCGCTCCTCGTGGCCACGTGGCGGGCAGCCACAAGCGTCTGCGCCAGGGCTATGACCGCCCCCTACCGAGGGGTCCCGCCGGAGACGACCCTGATGACTGCCCTCATCCTCGCACCCTTCGTGCTGGGACCCGCGGGGCTGTTCGCGGCGGGCCGGCGGTTCGGATCGGTCCTCGCCGCCGCCCTGGGGCTTGCGGCGATGGCGCTTCTGCTCTTCTTCGACGCGGTATGGGTCTTCGTGGCCACGATGGACCCCGGCCTGACGCTCGGGGAGCACGCGTCGCGGAACGCGTCCGAGACGGCGATGCTCGTGCTCCTCAACGTCCTGTCCGTCGCCGTGGTGGTCAGCGCCGCGTATGTCGCGGCTCGATGGCCCGTCACGACCGCGGATATGTCGGACCCGCCGGTCGGCCCGTCGTGGCCCGGCGACACACGCTGAGTGCGCGGGGCGGCTGACGGTCACGGGCGTGTCGCGGCGCCGCTCCCGTGCTCCGGGACAGCGAGCGGCGCCCGCTGGACCGTCGTCCGGCGGGCGCCGCTCGAGGAGGAGGATCGCGATCGCGCCGCGGGCGTGCCCGTGCCCGCGGCCGGGACGGTCAGACGCGGCCCTTGGGGACGGTCTGCCAGTAGGTCTTGTTGAAGACGATCTTGCCCACGTGCCAGACCCTGCCCGGCTTCGGCGGCTTGGGCGGATGGTCGTAGTCGAACTGGAGGAGCGTCCCCTTCCCGTCGCCCACCTCGAAGAAGCACATGACCTTGCCTTCGTAGCTCGCGTGCTTCCCGGAGGGCTTCCGCCCCTGGACGTTCGCCGCGACCTGCTCGGCCACGACGGGCGCCTCGAAGTGCGCCGTGCTGCCGGCCTTGGAGAGCGGCAGGTCCGTCGCGTCGCCGAGCGCGAACACGTTGTCGCGGCCGCCGACCTTGAGGGTATGCCGGTCCGTCGGGAGCCAGCCACCCGGCGCCGGGGCGAGACCCGCCTCGATGACGAGGTCCGCGCCCGCGTGCGGCGGGACCAGGATCAGGAGGTCGTACGGGAGGTCCTCGCCCTCGAGGCTCTTCACGACCTTCGCGGCAGGGTCGATCTCCTCGACGTTGAAGAACGTGTGGAGCTCGATCCCCTTCTCCTCGAGGATCGGGGTCGCCATCTCCGAGACGCTCTCGATAGTGAACGCGCGCCCGATCGGCGAGCAGTAGTGGAGAGTGGTCTTCTCGCGGAGCCCGCGCTCGCGGAGCTCGGACTCGATGAGGAAGGCCACCTCGAGCGGCGCGGGCGGGCATTTGTACGGCATGCCCGCGATCCCGATGACGATCTGGCCGCCGGTGAACGCGTCGAGCGCCTTCCGGAGCTTCTTCGCGGCCGCGGCGCTGTAGAAGTGGTGCGCCTCCTCGGCGAAGTGCTCGATGCGCTCCGGGACGATGCGCGAGCCCGTCGCGAGCACGAGCTGGTCGTAGCCGAGCCGGTCGCCGTTGTCGAGGTCCACGGCCTGGCCTTCAACGTCGATCCGCGTCGCGTTCGCGACGACGAGGTTGACGCGCCCGTCGAGCAGCCCGCGCTCCGGACGGATGAGCTTCTGCGCGCTCTCACCACCCATCGCGATGTACATGAACCCGGGCTGATAGACGTGCTGCCCGGTCGAGTCGACGACCGTGACCTCCGCCTGCCCGGCGGCGATCTCCTTCTTGAGCTTCCGGGAGATGAGGTTGGCGGAGAGGGTCCCGCCGACCCCGCCCCCGAGGACGAGAACGCGCTTCATGTGCGGCTCTACTTCATCTTCTCGACGACGATCTCGTCGTAGCCGCCGCGGTCGAAGACGCCGATGAGCCGGTGGCCGGCCTTCTCGACCCACTTGGGGATATCGGTCTTGCTGCCCTTGTCGGCGGAGAGGACGGCGATCACGTCGCCGACCTGGCCCTCCTTGATCGCACGGATGAGCTCCATGAGGGGACCGGGGCAGAACGAGCCGCGCGCGTCGATGGTGCGGGTGACGGCGGGCATGGCGGTGTCGGTCACGGTGAACCTTCCTTCGATCGATGCGTCGGGCGGTGCGTCGGGGCGCGGGGCGCGCCCGGACGACGCGATGACGGACGGGTCAGATGAAGAGCGGGGCGCTGCCCTCGGACATCAGGCCGATGACGGTCGCGGCACCGACCGGCTCCCCCATCCCCTCGATGAGGTCGTCGCGGGTCAGGCCGAACATGTCCATCGTCATCTGGCAGGGGATGAACTCGACGCCCATGAGCTGGGCGGCCTCGAGGAGCTCCTTCGGGCTCGCGACGTTGTGCTGCTTCGCGAGCTTGAACATCATCCAGGGTCCCATGCCCATGAAGTTCATCTTGCTCAGCTTCCGGTGCGAGATGCCCGGCCGCTGCATGAAGGACATCATCTTCTGCATCCAGTTCTGGCCCGTGATGCGCTTCGAGTCCTTCACGAACAGCTGGAGGCCCCAGAAGGTGACGAAGACGCGCGTCTTCACGCCCATCGCCGCGCTCGTCGAGGCGAGGATCATGGTCGCCCATGTCTTCTCGAGCTCGCCGGAGTAGCAGATGATCAGGACGTCCTTCGGGGCGGGCGGCTCGTGTGTGTGCTCCGGGACCGCCTCGGGGACCTGGTCCACGCTGCGGCCGGCGATCTCGACGGGATGGTCGATCGTCTGGGTCATCGGAGGATCCCTTCCGCTACTTCTTGCGGAGGACGAAGCGGTAGACGCCGCCGTCGACCGTCTGCTCGACCAGCTCATTCCCGGTCGACTTGGCCCACGCGGCGAAGTCGCGCGTGGAGCCGGCGTCGGTCGAGAGGACCTCGAGGAGCGCCCCCGACGGGACGTCCTTGATCGCCTGCGCCGTCTTCACGATCGGCATCGGGCAGGAGAGCCCCTTCGCGTCGACCGTCTTCGCGATCTCGAGTGCCATGGTGTGGTCCTTCCTTCCGCGGCCCCCTGGGGCCGCCCTCGTGACGTGGGTCAGATGAAGACGATCTCGCCGTCCTCGGCCGAGAGGTAGAAGGCGGTCACGCCCTCCACACCGTCCACGATCGGGTCGAGATCGGCCTCCTCGATCCCGAGGAGGTCCATCGACAGCGAGCAGGCCTGGATGTCGACCTCGCCGAGCTCCTTCGCCTGCGAGAGCGTCTCCTTCCAGCTGGCTTGGCCGGCCGCCCGGAGCGCGTCGACGGCGGCGCGACCGGCCTCGCCGGCCTCCGGGCTGAGCCCGTGGTCGCGGTCGATGCGGTCCTTGCGGAAGGCGTCCAGCGCCCAGTACTGGAGGAAGATGTTCACCCGCTTCCCCAGCGCGGCTGCGCCCGCCGTCATGACGGCGGCAGCCTGGAGCTTGTCGTCCGTGCCGGAGAAGAGGACGAAGCTGATCGTGTCGCTCATGTGTCCCTCAGGCTCTGATGGGCTCGACGGCCCGTGACGGTGCTGCCACGTCCGGCTGCTCGGCCGGCTCGGCGATCTCGGAGAGGCGCGTCAGGCGCCGAGTGAGGACGCCGCGCATGATCCCGCACGCCGTGACGACGTCCGGGTCGGCCAGGCGGTAGATGACCTCGCGGCCGTTGCGCTCTGCCTCGACGATCCCGGCCTGGCGCATGACCGCGAGGTGCTGAGACGCGTTGGGCTGGCTGATGCCCAGCTCGTCCGCGAGCCGGGAGACGTCCCGGGGGCCCTCGGCGAGCCGGTGGATGATCTCCAGGCGCCGAGGGCTCGCGAGCGTCTTGAGCACGTCGGCCTGGAGGGCGTAGATGGGATCCATGCGCGCATCATGGTTCATCTGCGAATGTGCGCATATGTCCATACGTCCCGCACGCGCGGTCCGAACGGCCCGGGCTGCGCGACGGAGGTCGCCCGGGACCCTCACGCGGGTCGCCGCCCGCGGTCCCCTACCCTGTCGCGAGCAGGTCCACCACGGCCTGGTCCTCCACCTGGCCGAAGTGCTCGTAGAAGCGGCCCACGGCCCCGAAGCCCGCGGGGACGGCGAGGACCACGATGGCGTCCGAGGCCGGGCGCAGCAGGTCCACCGCCTCGCGCGACGCGACAGGCGCGGCCACGAGGACGCGCGCTGCACCGAGCGCCCGGGCCGCGAGGCAGGCGGCGTGCACCGTCGCGCCCGTGGCGAGGCCGTCGTCCACGATCACCGCCACGCACCCGGCCACCTGGATCGGCGAGCGGCCGGCGCGCAGGCGCTGCTCGCGTGCACGCGCGGATGCGATCTCCGCCTCGGCAAGGCGCTGGAGCATGTCGTCGCCGGCCCCGGCCTCGCGGCTCGCCCACGCCTCGATCACCACGGTGCCGTCGGCCGTGACCGCGCCGAGCGCGAACTCCGGGTCCCAGGGCGCGGCGACCTTGTGCGCGACGATCACGTCCAGCGGGGCGCCGACGGCGCGCGCGACACCGGCCGCCACGACCACGCCGCCCCGCGGGACGCCCAGCACCACGGGCGCGCCGGCCGGCGTCCCCTCCGCGGCGAGCCGCGCGGCGACGGCCGTGCCGAGCAGGGCGCCGGCCTGGTCCCGGTCCCGGAACGGGAGTCGCGCCTCGACGCGTCCGTCGGCGCCGGGGCTCCCGGCCCCGCGGGCACCGCCGGACCGGTCGGGCGGACCGGCAGGATCGCCCGGATCCTGGTCCCCTCCCCCGAGCGGCAGCCGGAACCGGCCGATCGACGGGGTCATCGTGTCGCCCGGTAGTCCTTCGCGTCGATCCCCGCCTCCGCGAACAGAGCCCTGATGGCCGCGATCTCCTTCGACGAGGGACCGGTCCCGACCCCGGATGTCCCCAGGCGGACGAACCCGTTGCGGGCCGGGTCGTCGAGGATCGTCCAGACCGCGAACTGCTGGATCCTGAAGTCCTCGTCCGGGAAACCCTCCAGCGCGAGGAGCTTCACCAGGTCGTCAGGCAGAGCACGGCGCACGAGGCGGAACGTGTCGTCGGACCCCGGCTGGTCCTTGTGCATCTCGCTGCAGGCGACCTCGAGCGTCGCCTTCTCGGACGCTCCGGGCTCGACGGCGATCACCTCTTTGCTGATGACGACCATCGCCTGCGTCCCCGACGCCCGGGCGTCGAAGATGGTCCCCGGGTTGACCACGACGCGCAGGGGCTCGTCCGCCCTGGAGGTCACCGTGATCTCCAGGCGCTCGAGCCCGTCTCCCTTCCCCGCCACCGCGACCTGGCCCGCCGCGACGGCCTTGCGCAGCTCGACCGCCCGAGCCGGGGTGGGCGCGGGCGTCGGCGGCTCAGTGAGCTCCTGCGGGGCCACGGACAACTCCGTCCACGACGGCTCCGCCGCGTCCGGGAACGACGCCTCCGCCGCCGGCCCGCCCGTCTCGCTGCAACCGGCAGCCAGGACGAGCGCCAGGACGACGGTCGCGGCCGCGGCGAGTGCCGGCAGGCCGCCTCCCGGGTCGCGCATCGGGCCAGAGAAGGATCGCCGTCGGATGCGCATCTGAGCCACCCCGCGTGCTCACGCGCGCCGCAGTCGCGACCTCCCGTGCGGATGGCGCGCGGTCCTCGACGGGCCCCGCGGGATCCCGTCCCGCGGTGACGGTACTGCGGCCGGCCGCGGGCGTGAAGGGCCGGCCGTCACGGGTCGCTCCGTGCGCCCGAAGGCCCGATCCGGACGCCGACCGGTCGGGGTCCGGACCGCCCGTGGTGACGGGCCGCACGGCCCTTTCTGGCCCCCGGGGCGCGCGCGATGGTGACCCTGTTCCGGGGTCGCCTGCTCATGACAGGGGCCAGGGCGCGACCCCGGCGGGAGGCTTCTCGCGATGTCCGTCGCCCCGCTCGTGGCCGCACCGGCCGCGGCGTCCCACCCCCGGGCGGTCCGGTCGTTCATCCCCCTCGCCATCGCCGCGGCGCGGTGCAAGGGCTGCGGCCTGTGCGTCGCCGCCTGCACCAAGGGCGCCCTCGAGCTCGACGAGGGGCGGGTGAACGCCCTCGGCTACCACCCAGTCCGACTCCTCGACGCGTCCGCCTGCTCCAGTTGCGCCATCTGCGCGCGGGTCTGCCCGGACGCCGTGTTCACGGTCTACGCGCCGCCGAAGGGAGGCGAGCGATGACCGCCGTGGCGGAGAGGCCCGCCGACGCTCCACTCGCACGCAGGACGCGGATCCTGCGGAAGGGGAACGAGGCGATCGCCGAGGCCGCGATCCGTGCTGGATGCGACGCGTACTTCGGCTACCCGATCACGCCCCAGGCGGAGCTGCTCGAGTGGATGGCGAAGAGGATGCCGCAGGAGGGCCGGGCGTTCGTCCAGGCCGAGAGCGAGCTCGGCGCCATCAACATGGGGCTCGGGGCCGCGGCATGCGGCAAGCGCGTGCTGGTCAGCAGCTCGAGCCCCGGCATGAGCCTCCTGGCCGAGGCGATGAGCTACATGGCCGGCTCCGAGGTCCCGATCGTCGTCGTCAACGTCATGCGCGGCGGCCCCGGGCTCGGCTCGATCGGACCAGGCCAGGGCGACTACTGGCAGGCCACACGGGGCCACGGTCACGGCGACTACCGCGTCCCGGTCTTCGCGCCGTCGTCCATCGGCGAGGCGATGGACCTCATGGCGACCTCGTTCGAGGTCGCGGAACGCTACCGGACCCCCGTGATCATGCTCGCGGACGGGATCCTGGGCCAGGCGATGGAGCCGGTCGAGGAGGTCTACCGGACGCCGCCGCGCCGCGAGGCCGACTGGGCGCTCTCGGGTGCCGACGGGCGGCCCCCGCGGGTGGTCAAGTCGCTCCATCTCAAGCCGGAGGCCCTGGAGCAGCACAACCGCCATCTCCGGGCGAAGGAGGCGGCGATCCGCGACGCGGAGGTCCGCTGGGCCGGCGAGCGGCTGGAGGACGCGGACCTCGTGATCGTCGCGTACGGGACGGCCGCGCGCGTGGCGCGGACGGCGATCGCCCGGGCCCGCGAGTCCGGGATGCGCGCAGGGCTGTTCCGCCCGATCTCGCTCTGGCCGTTCCCGGACGCCGCCCTGCGGCACCTCGCGACGCGGGTCCGGGGCTTCCTGGTGCTGGAGATGTCCGCGGGCCAGATGCTCGATGACGTCCGCCTCGCGCTCGAGGGCGCCCGCCCGGTCGCCTTCCACGGGCGCACCGGCGGGATGGTCCCCACGCCGGGCGAGGTGGTCGCGGCGCTCCACGGCCTCGAGACGCGCACGGGAGGGCACGCGCGATGACCGTCGAGACGCGGCCACAGGCGCCCGAGGAAGAGGCGCCCCGGATCCTCTACGCGCCGCCGGAGCTGCTCGCGGACCGCTCCACCACCTACTGCCCCGGCTGTGGCCACGGCGTGGTGCACCGGCTCGTGGCCGAGGTCCTCGGCGAGCTGGGCCTGGGCCCGCGGACGATCGCGGTCGCGCCGGTCGGCTGCTCGGTCTTCGCCTACGACTTCCTCGAGCTCGACTTCGTCGAGGCCCCCCACGGCCGGGCCCCCGCGGTCGCCACCGGGATCCGCCGGGTGATGCCCGACGCCTTCGTGCTCACGTACCAGGGCGATGGGGACCTCGCGGCGATCGGCACCGGGGAGATCGTCCACGCGGCCGCCCGCGGGGAGGCGATCACGGCGGTCTTCGTGAACAACGGCATCTACGGGATGACGGGCGGCCAGATGGCCCCCACCACCCTGGTGGGCCAGAAGACCACGTCGTGCCCCAACGGGCGCGACCCGGCGTTCGCCGGCGCCCCGATCCCCATGACCGAGATGCTCGCCGTGCTGCCGGGGGTCGCGTACGCGGCACGCGGGTCTGTCGCCGACGCGTCGTCCATCGGCCGCACTCGGCAGTACCTGAAGAAGGCGTGCCAGGTGCAGCTCGACCGCGCGGGGTTCGCCATCGTGGAGGTCCTCTCCAACTGCCCCGTCGGTTGGGGGATGACGCCGGTCGAGTCGATCGAACACCTGCGGACCGACGTGGCGCCGGTCTACCCGCCGGGCGTGATCGTGGATCGCACCGCGCCGGCGCGGGGAGCCTGACGGTGGAGCGATCGGTCATCTTCTCCGGCTTCGGCGGGCAGGGGCTCCTGTTCGCCGGTCAGGTCCTCGCCCAGGCGGCGATGGAGGAGGACCGCGAGGTCCTCTGGATCCCCTCGTACGGGCCGGAGATGCGCGGTGGGACCGCGTACTGCACGGTCATCGTGAGCGAGGAGCCGGTCGGGTCGCCCATCGTGGAGCGGCCGGACGTGGCGGTGGTCCTCAACCCGCCGTCGCACGCGAAGTTCGCGCACACGGTGGCGCCCAACGGCGTGGTGGTCACGAACGCGAGCCTCGTGGACGCCCGGGTCGAGCGCGACGACGTGGCGGAGATCGCCCTGCCGCTCTCCGAGCTTGCGTCCGCGGCCGGGGATCCGCGCCTCGTCAGCGTGGTCGCGCTCGGGGTCGTCGCGGCCCGGACCGGGATCGTCCTCGCGAAGTCCGTCCACCGCGCGCTCGTGGACGTCGTGGGTCGGAAGAGGCCGGCGATCCTCGAGATGGACGTGGCGGCCTTCGACGCCGGCATGCGGGCCGCGGGCGGGCGGTCGATCGAGGAGGTGCTCCGCGACGAGCTCCGCGCCGAGGAGGCGGCGGCGCGCGTCGCAGCGCCCGCGGGCCGGGAGCCCTGACCGCGCCCGTCCGGGCGAGGCCCGGCGGGACGCGACGGCTTCACACCGCCCCGGCCGGGGCGGTACCGTGGCGGCCGACGGACCACGCGCGGCCGGCAGGTCCGTGATGGTTCCTGCACGCCGGCCGCGTCGGAGGGTGGGTGGATGTCTCTCGAGGGTCTCCTGATCGGCGCGCTCGCGGTCCTCGTCGGGCTCGCGTTCGCGTTCGTCGGCTACCGGTTCTTCCTGGTCCTGCTCCCGATCTGGGGGTTCATCGTGGGCTTCGCCCTGACGGCGAACGCCATCGCCGGCCTGCTCAACGAGGGGTTCCTGGTGACCGTCCTCGGCTGGATCGCGGGCTTCTTCGTGGGGCTCCTGTTCGCCGTCCTCTCCTACTTCTTCTGGTACATCGCGGTCATCGTGCTCGCCGGGACCGTCGGCTACGCGATCGGGGCATCGCTCCTCACTGCGATCGGTGTCGACTCGGGCTTCCTCGTCTTCCTCGCGGGCCTGGCGGTGGGGATCGTCTTCTTCGTGGCCGCGATCGTCCTCGCCGTGCCCAAGTGGGCGATCGTCGTGCTGACCTCGATCGGCGGGGCGGGTGCCATCGTCGTCGGGGCGGCGCTCGCGATCGGGCGCTTCCCGGTCTCGGGCCTGGGCGAGGGAGGCATCGTCAGCGCGGCGATCGGCGATTCGGTGCTCTGGGGCCTCGCGTGGCTCGTCCTCGCGGTCGCGGGGATGGTCGTGCAGATCTGGACCTCGTCCGCGTACACCCTGGACCGGAGCGGCTACCGCGACGTGACGGTGGTCGCCACGCGGACGCGCTGAGGGCCGCGGGCGCCGCGGCCGGCTGCCCGGGTCCGCGCACGGCCCGCTCGTCCGCTGGGCATCGTGCGAGCCGCGTGGGCCCGGGGTGCCGGAGGGGCGTTCGGCCGTGTCATGATGTCCGCGGTTCGTGATGTCAGTCTGCCCGGCGCGGCCCATGCGCCGGGCCCCTGGAGGGCCTTGCGATGACCGACCAGCCGCCGCCCGAGTCTGGCGCCGCGCCCGTGCCGGAGGTGCCGGCCGCCGCGGCCGGCGACATGCCCCCGACCCCGCCGCAGGCCGCCGCCGCAGCGGATGCGCCCGCGCCCGCCCCGACCGGATGGACCCCACCGCCGACGCCCCAGGCGCCCCCGGCGCCGGCCGGATGGACCCCGCCGCCGACGCCCCAGGCGCCCCAGGCGCCCCCGGCGCCGGCAGGCGCGGGCTGGACGCCCCCGCCGGCCGTCCCGGTCGCCGGGGCCGGGTGGTCCGCGTACGCACAGGCCGGGCCCAGCGGGCCCGCCCCGGGCTGGGAGTACGCGGGCTTCTGGATCCGCGTGGTCGCCTACGTCCTCGACGGCATCATCCTCGGGATCGTCACCACCGTCCTGTGGCTCGTCGTCCTCGCCGTCGCCGCTGCCATCGGGATCGGTGCGGCCGCGTCGTCTGGCGTGGGTGCCGACGGGACGCTGACCGAGTCCGAGGTCGCCGTCATCGGGGTCGGGCTCGTCGCGGCATTCACGTTCCTCGGGATCATGACCCTGCTGGTGACCGTGCTGTACTTCGTCCTCTTCTGGGTGAAGCGAGGCGGGACGATCGGCCAGACCCTGCTCGGGATGCGCATCGCGCGCGAGGCGGACGGCGCCCCGATCGGCTGGGGCACGGCGATCGTCCGCTACGTGATGATGCTCATCAGCTTCTGGATCTTCTACCTCGGCGTCATCTGGGTCGCGTTCGAGCCGCGGAAGCGCGGCTGGCACGACATCGTCGCCAACACCGTCGTCGTCCGCCGCGTCTGACGCGCGGCCTCGGGATCCGCACACGGATCGAGGGCCGGTCCCCACGGGGACCGGCCCTCGATCGCTCTGGCGGCCGGAGGAGGCAGGCCGCCGTCAGGCGTGGGCGGCGATCTCCCGGAGCCTCCCGGCGAGCGAGGCTCCCTGCATCGCCTTCAGGATGACCGCCCCCACCCCGGTCGCGGCGGCGTCGCGTCGCGTGTCCGCGTCCCAGTAGGAGGCAAGGACGGCGATCCTGCCGTGCTCGAGGACGCCATCGAGGGCGTCCACCACGTTGCGCCAGCCGTCGTGGATCGCGGCGTCCACGAGGACGACGTCCGGCGCCGTGTAGCGTGCCGCCGTCCGGGCCGCCTCCGCCGTGCGCACGCGGCCCACGACGAGGAACCCGTGGCGGGTGAGATGGGCGCTCAGGGCCTCCGCGGCGGCCGGGTCGTCGCCGACGAGGAGGAGTCGCTGCTGGGCTCCATCGGGTTCGAGCATGCCCTAACGATGCGGGGGGTCACCGGGGGGCTGGAGGGACAGCGGCACCCTTTCGCCGTGCCATTCGGCCCTGCCACCCGTCGCGACCTCGCGGGTATCGTCGCGGTCGTGGCGAGCGCCGCAGGGGACGCGCGGCGCTCGCCGCCGCGCGTCCGGGCCATGCATGCGGGGGAATCATCGCCCCCGCCGCGCGGGCTGATCCTCCACCCCGCGGAGCCGCCTCGCGGTGACCGATCTCAGAGGTAGTGGGTCTTCCTCGCCTGCGCCGTGAGCTCGTCGCGGAAGTCCGGGTGGGCGATCGCGATCAGGCGCCGCGCCCGCTCGCTGATCCCCTGGCCGTAGAGCTCCGCCACGCCGAACTCCGTCACCACCGTCCGGACGTGGGCCCGCGTGGTGACGACGCCGGCGCCCTCGCGGAGGAACGGGACGATCCGGCTGAACTTCCCGTCGCCCGCCGTCGAGGGGAGCGCGATGATGGCCTGGCCCTCCGGAGCGAGAGCGGCGCCGCGGATGAAGTCCATCTGGCCGCCGACGCCCGAGTAGAGGCTCCAGCCGATCGAGTCGGCGTTCACCTGTCCAGTGAGGTCGATGGAGATGGCGCTGTTGACGGCGATCATCTTCCGGAAGCTGCGGATCACGTGGGTGTCGTTCGTGAAGTCGGTCGGGCGCATCTCGACCATCGGGTTGTTGTCCACGAACCGGTAGAGCTTCTCGGTCCCCATCATGAACGTGCAGACGATCTTGCCCCGGTTGCGCTCCTTCGCGCGGCCCGTGACCACGCCCGCCTCCACGAGGTCCACGACGCAGTCGGTCATCATCTCGGTGTGGATCCCCAGGTCCTTCTTGTCATGGAGGAACTGGGCCACCGCCGACGGGATCGCGCCGATCCCCATCTGGAGCGTCGCGCCGTCCGGGACGAGCGCCGCCACGTACTCGCCGATCCGGCGCTCGACGTCGCTGATCTCCGGATCGTGGTGGGAGAACGGGGGCTGATCCACCTCGACGGCGAGGTCGATGTCGTCGACGTGGACGAAGCTCTCGCCGAGGGTCCGCGGGACCGACCGGTTGAGCTGCGCGATCACGGTCGTGGCGGCCGGGATCGCGGCGAGCATGGCGACCACGCTCGTGCCGAGCGAGCAGAAGCCGTGCTCGTCGGGCGGGGTGACGTTGATGAAGACGGCGTCGAGCGGGAGGATGCCCGACCGGAACAGATCGGGTACGTCCGAGAGGAACGTGGGGATGTACTCCGCCCGGCCCTCGTTGACCGCGCGACGGGCATTGGGGCCGATGAACAGCGCCTTGTGGCGGAAGCTCTGTGCGAGCTCGGGCGCGAGATGCGGTCCCGGCCCCTCCGTATGGAGGTGCACGACGCTGACATCGCGGAGCTCCGGGGCGCGCTCGACCAGCGCGTCGAGGAGGACGCTCGGCGTGGCGGCCGCGCACTGGACGTAGATCTGGTCGCCCGACCGGATGCCGGCGACCGCCTCTGCAGCGCTGACGATCTTCATGGGCGCGATGCTATCGGTACGGACCAATCGTGGCGTCGTCCGAAGCGCCCTCGCTCATGCGCCATCCGGCCCGGAGCGCACGGGTCCAGGCGCGCCGCGCGGGCCCGGGCGCGGCGGAAGGTGCCGGACGGTCGCTGCGTGCCACGCCGTACGCCCGCGCGACCGGGGACGGTGACGGGCCGGCGGCCCGCTCCCCTAGTACTCGGGGATCGGCGGCCGATGCCGTGCGACGAACGCCGCCGCCTGGGCTCGGCGCTCGAGGTTGAGCTTGGAGAGGATGGAGCTCACGTAGTTCTTCACCGTCTTGTCCGACAGGAAGACCTCCTGCGCGATCTCCTTGTTCGTCTTCCCCTCCGCGACCAGCATGAGGATCCGCTGCTCCTGCGCGGTGAGCTGGGCGAGCTCGTCCTGGTACGTACCGCTCGCGATCCGGCGGACGCGCTCGAGCACTTTCTCGGTCACCGCCGGGTCCAGCAGCGACTCGCCGCGGCCGACCGACTCCAGCGCCGCGACAAGATCGCGGGCGCGGATCTGCTTGAGGAGGTAGCCGCTGGCGCCGGCGATGATCGCCGACAGGACCGCCTCCTCGTCGGGGTAGCTGGTCAGCATCACGACCCGCGTCGCCGGCGACTCCGCCCGGATCTCGCGACACGCCTCGATGCCCGACCCGTCCGGGAGCCGGACGTCCATGACGACGAGATCGGGCTGGAAGCGGCGCGACGCCTCGAGGGCCTCCTCGACGGTCCCGGCCTCCGCGACCACCTGGAAGCGGTCGCGCCGGTCGAGGAGCGCGACGAGACCCTGTCGGACGACCTCGTGGTCGTCGACGACGAGGAGGCGAAGCGGACGGACCTCGCGGCCCTCGGGCGTATCGGTCACGACTCCCCTCCGGAGATGGCCCCGTCGTGTCGCGGAAGCGTGACGATGATACGCGTCCCGGCGCCCGGTGCGCTGTCGATGACGAGGGTCGCCCCGATCGCGTGCGCCCGGTTGCGCATGTTCCCGAGGCCCTGGTGGGACGGCGCGCGCGCGGCCTCGACCGCGAAGCCCGTCCCGTTGTCCTCGACGGTCAGGACGACACGCTCCGGCGTGCTCCGCAGGTCCACCACGGCCCGCGTCGCGTGGGCGTGGCGCGCGACGTTGGAGAGCGCCTCGCGGGCGATGATCAGCAGCTCGCCGGTCTCCTCGGCCGTGATGTCGCCCAGCTCCACCTCGTCGATCCGCACCTCGGCATCCACCATGGTGTTGACGCGGAACTCCTCGACGAGCGCAGCCAGCCCGGCGGCGAGGGCCATCCCCTGCAGCAGCTCCGGGCGCAGCCCGAAGATGAAGTTGCGGATGTCGCGGATCGTCTTGTCCAGGGCTTCGATCGCCCGGTCGACCCGCGCCCTGGCGTCGTCCGGGTCCTCGTCCATGAGGTCCGGCACGTCCTCCAGCGAGAGTCCCACGGCGTAGATCGACTGGATGATCCCGTCGTGGAGGTCGCGCCCGATGCGCTCCCGCTCCTCGACGATCGCGAGGCGCTGGACCTGCTCGTGGAGCCTCGCGTTGTCGATGGCGATGCCGGCGTGGAGGGCGAACGTCTCGACGATCCGCTGGTCCTCGTCGGTGAACTCCTCCTGTCCCCGCTTGTCGGTCAGGTAGAGGTCGCCGATCAGGCGGCCCTTCACCGTCACCGGCACGCCCAGGAAGCTGCGCATCTCCGGGTGGTTCGCCGGGAAGCCCGACCGACGCGGGTCGGCCCCGATGTCCGCGATCCGCAGCGTGCGCCCGCCGCGGATGATGTGGCCGAGGATCCCGCGGCCGTGCGGCGGCTCGCCGATCGCGTCGCGCGTGGACCGGGCGATGCCCGACGTGATGAAGCGGTCGATGCGGCCCGTGGCATCCACGATCCCGAGCGCCGCGTACTTCGCATCGACGAGCTCCCGGACGCGGTCCACGATCACCTGCAGGACGCGGTCCACGGAGAGCACGCCCGCGACGGCGCGCGCGGCCTCGTCCACCGCACGGAGCCGGTCCACTGCCGCGCGCGCCGAGGCGCGGGCGAGCCGCGCCTCGAGCATGAGGTCGAGGTTCCTGGCGAGCGCAGCGGCCCCGGGGTGAGGCGGATCGGACGCGACCTCCCCGAGCGGCGCCGGGCCGCCCCCGGCGCGGAGCGCGTGGATGTCCGGCTCCGGACCGCCGCCTTGCGGATCCCCGCTCGCACCGCCCTCGCCCCGGTCCCCGACCCTCTCGTCCTCCATCGCGGCCCCGCGGGGGTCGGCCGCCCCGGATCGCACGCTCGCGGCCGTTCCCGCGGCCCGGCGAAGAGTGCCGACACCGGCCGAGAGGCCCTCCAGGCCCTGGCCGTCGATCCGGACGGCGAGCCCGTCGAGGCCGATCGCGTTCGCGTACGCGGCGAGCGCATCGCGCACGTGCGACCGCGATGCCGCGGAGGGCCGCTCGAGATGCTCACCGAGGCTCGCGAGGGCCTCCTCGAGGAGGACGAGCTCGTCGGGCCGGGACGCCGCCTGTGTCACGACGCCCACTCTACCGCACGACGGCCGCGCGTCCGAGCGCGTGCGCGCGTGCGCATACGAGCGCCTGCGCACGTGCGGGGCCATAGGTCCCGCGCGAAACGGGACATAGATAACGCGCGGCGACGGCCGGGATGCCGCATCATGCGCCGCCATGAGCACCACCGACCAGCAGGGCGTCGCCCCTGCGTCCCCCGTCGTCGACCCCGAGCCCGACATCCCGGCGGCGGAGGCGCCGGAGGTCCCCTCGCCGGAGGCCGGGTCCGCGCTTTCGCGCCGCGGCTTCCTGCGCGTCTCGGCGCTGGCCGGGCTCGGCGCAACGGCGGCCACCGTGGCGGCGTGCACGACCGGCGCCGCACCCGTGTGGACGTTCCCGCCGGCCCCGTCGATCGAGCCGCTGCCGACCCAGGCGCCCACCGCGGCACCCACCGAGGCGCCCACCGCCGCTCCGTCTGCGTCCGCGTCGCCCGCTCCGTCGGCGTCCGCGTCGCCCGCTCCGTCGGCCTCACCCGACCTCGGCACGCTCCAGCCGGGCTGGACGGAGCACGATCTGCTCGCGCGGTGGAAGGTCCGCCGCTACCTGGGCAAGCTCGCCGTCCCGCTCGCCAGCCTGTATCCCCCGGCGGTCACCGCGAAGCTCGCCGAGATCCTCGGCGTCGCCGAGGACTACCCCGAGCTCAAGGAGCTGCCTGAGTTCGCGCAGGTCACGCAGGGCAACGCGCCGCTCGAACCCACGGTGGACGGCGACTGGAAGGTCTTCGACCTGACGATCGACAAGCTCCCGGCCTGGCAGATCGACGCCAAGACGCCGCCGATCGAGGCGCTCGGGTACAACGGCACCTGGCCGGGACCCGCGCTGCGCGTCACCGAGGGCGACAAGGTCCGGATCAACCTGAAGAACAACATCGGCGAGACCACGGGCACGCACTGGCACGGGGTGGAGCCAGAGGACTTCTTCATGGACGGCGTGCCGTTCGTGACGCAGCTGCCGCAGGTCCCCGACTCGGTCGAGACGTACGAGTTCGTCGCCAAGCCGTACGGCTCGATGATGTACCACTCGCACCACAACGCGACGTACCAGGTGGGCCACGGGCTGCTGGGCGCCCTGATCATCGATCCCAAGGACCCCAAGGAGTCGTACAAGGAGAAGTACGGGGTCACCCAGGAGTACGTCTGGATCTCCAACGACTCCGTCGGCGGGTTCACGATCAACGGCCACGGCTTCCCCGCCACCGTGCCGATCGTCGCGGCGGTGGGCGAGCGCATCCTTGTCCGGTACATGAACGAGGGGATCATGATGCACCCGTGGCACAGCCACGGGTACCGGCAGTACGTGGTGGCCCGCGACGGAGCTCCGCTCGGCTCGGCGTCCTTCTACTGCGACACGCTCGGGGTGAACCCGGGCGAGCGGTGGGACGTGATCATCGAGGCCGTGCGACCCGGGATCTGGGCCTTCCACTGCCACATCCTCCCGCACGTCGAGGGGCCGGACGGCATGTTCGGCATGGTCAACACCCTCGTGGTCACCCCGGAGAAGGTGGACCTGGCGCCGCTGCTGAAGTGACGCCTGGCGCGGCGCCGGCCGGCCAGCGGGCCGCCGGCGCCGCAGCGGCCCGGACGGCCGCGATGGAGGGAACGGTGGCGCGGATCGAGACGATCCTGCTCGCGACGGACGCGTCGTCCGCCTCGGGCGCCGCCACGCTCCACGCCATCGACCTCGCGGCGCGGCTCGGTGCGCAGCTGGTGGTGCTCACCGTGCTGTCGACCGCGGACCGCGATCGTCCGGCGCGAGAGACCGGGTCCAGCGCCGCCAGTCGGCGCGAGGCCCGGACCCTCGCGGTCCAGCAGGTCGTGGAACGCGCCCGCGCCGAGGGGGCACGCGCCACGAGCCTCGTCTGGGACGGGGAGCCCGGCGAGGCGATCGTCGAGGCCGCCGACGCCGAGCACGCCGACCTGATCGTGGTCGGCTCGCACGAGCGGTCCACGGTGGGCAGGTTCTTCCTCGGCAGCGTCTCCGACTACGTCGTCCGCCACGCGAAGGCGCCGGTCATGGTGGTGCGACCGAGCGCCTTCGCGCTGGCGGCTCCGACAGCTCCGGGCGACCGGGGGACGCCCGGCCGGCCCTGAGGCGTCCCAGCCGCGGGTCGGACGCGCCCGCGCGGCCAGCCCCCATGGGTGAGCGCCCGATGCCCCACCCGCGCGCGTCCGCCGGCACCGGGGTCCGCGGGCACGCGCCCTCGGCACGAGCCGGACGGCCGAGCGGGCGGCCGGGCGCGAGGGGCGATCGCGGCCCCTACTTCGTGTACATCCCCTCCGGGTCGAGCTCCTCGCGGATGAGCCGGAGCTCCTCCGCGGTCGGCGCCGGGGTCGTGGCGAGATCCGGCGCCACCCTGGGCTCCCAGCCCATCGTCGCGCGGACCTCGTCGAGCGTGGCCCCGGGGTGAAGCGAGTCGAGCCGCATCTCGCCGGTCTCGTCGAAGTGGTAGATGCCAAGATCCGTGACGACGACCGACGGGCCGCTCCCCAGCCAGCCCTGTTCCCTCCGGATGCGGGCCGCGTTCTCGGCGCCCCCGAGGTTGCCGGGCGACGTGCGGAAGTCGATCCGCTCCACGAACGAGCGCGCGGACTGCCGCATGATCACGAAGACCTGGCGGGCGTTGATCGCGATCTCGCACGCTCCGCCCGAGCCCGGGAGGCGCGTCTTCGGGTGCGCGTAGTCGCCGATGACCGTCGTGTTGATGTTGCCGTACCGGTCGATCTGCGCCGCCCCGAGGAAGCCGACGTCGATGAGCCCCCGCTGGAGGTAGTAGCCGAACAACTCGAGCATGCTCGTCACCGCGGTCGCGCCGGTGACGATCGTCGGGTCGCCGATCGAGAGGGGCAGGCGTGCCGGCTCCGCCCCGAAGACGCCGGCCTCGTAGACGAGCTCGAGGTCGGGCGAGACCGTCCGCTTGGCCAGGTTGACCGCGATGTTGGGCAGCCCGACGCCGACGAAGCAGACCCGCTGACCGGCGAGCTCCCGCGCGGCCGCGACGATCATCATCTCGTTTCGGCTGAACGCCGGGGCTTCCGGGGCTGCACCCGCCGCCGTGCCGGGGCCGGCGCCGCCCGCCCCGGCGGGCTTCGGCTCGCTCATCGGTATGCCCCGTAGTCCACGACGCCCGACGGCGCCGGTGCGGACGGGCGGAGCGAGGTCAGCCGCTCCTCGCCCAGCTTCGCTGCATACTCGGCGCGGCCGGAGAGCCCGTGGACCCACTCGTCGAGCCACGCCGCCGTCAGCGCCGGGTCGCGGCTGATGGGATCCCAGTCCCGGTAGAAGCGGTTGTCGCGGTCGTAGTGGCCCTGGACGTAGCTGGGATGCGCCCCGAATGGCTCCACGACCACGGCGTCCACGACGACGCCGGGGACGATCGTGCGGTTGGGGTCCGCCCGGATCACCGACTCGTCCACCAGCTCCTCCACGACCACGATCACCCGGTCGGCCGCGAACGCCGCCTCCTTCTGGCATCCGAGCAGGCCCCAGACCTGCGTGTTGCCCGCGGCATCGGCCCGCTGGGCATGGATCACCGTGACGTCGGGTCGCAGCGGCGGGACGGCGTAGACGGTCCCATCGCCATAGGGACTCTCGATCGGCCGGATGAGCGGGTTCGCCTTCGGCAGGTCGGTCTCGAAGTAGCTGCGGAGCGGGAAGAACGGGAGGTTCATCGCGCCCGCGGTGTACCGCGCGACCATGCCGAAGTGGCTGTATTCCTCCAGCTCGAGGGAGGCGTCCGGCCCCTCGGTGACCCGACGGATCGCGTTGAGCCCGCCGACGCCGGGGTTCCCGAGCCAGCTGAAGATCAGCTTGCGCGCCACGCCGCCGGCGACCATCTGGTCGTAGATGAGATCCGGCGTCATCCGCGCGAGCGTCAGGTCCCGCTTGCGCTGCCGGACGATCTCGTGGCCGGCGGCGAAGCTGATGAGGTGCGTGAAGCCCTCGATCGCGACCGTGTCGCCGTCGCGGACGAGCTCCGCGACGGCGTCCCGCATCGAGGCGACCTTGGAGGTCACTGTCGCCTCGCGACCTCCTCGACCGCAGCCTCGAAGACCCGGATGGCCGCGGCCGTCTGCTCCTCCGTGATGACGAGCGGCGGCGTCATGCGCACCACGTCGTCGCCGGCGGTGAGGACGAGGAGGCCGCGCCGGAACGCCTCGTGCTCGACGTCCGCCGCGATGGCGCCGGAGTCGAACTGCACGCCGACGAACAGGCCCTTGCCGCGGACGTCGCGGACGATCCCCGGGTACTGGTCCACGAGGGGCTCGAGCGCCCGGAGGACCTGGTGGCCCCGGTCGACCGCGTTCGCCATCAGGCCGCCCTCGAGCAGCTTGATCGTCGCGAGCGCCGCGGCGCAGGAGACGGGGTTGCCGCCGAACGTGGAGCCGTGCGCGCCGGGCCCCCAGGTCATCAGGGGCTCCTTGGCGATCATCGCGCCCACGGGCATCCCCGAGGCGAGGCCCTTGGCCGCGACGACCACGTCGGGCTCCACCCCCCAGTGCTCGATCGCCCACATCGTTCCGGTCCGGCCCATGCCGGACTGGACCTCGTCGGCGATGAGCAGGATGCCGTGCTGGTCGCAGATCCGGCGGAGGCGCGGGAGGAAGCCGTCGTCCGGGACGACGATGCCGCCCTCGCCCTGGATCGGCTCCACGATGATCGCCGCGAACTCGCTGGCCGGCATCAGCCGGTGGAAGATGCGCTGCTCGAGCTCGTCGAGCCCCTCGCTGCCGAACGGCACGTGGTAGACGCCCGGGAGGAGCGGCCCGAAGTGGGCGTGGTACTTGGCCTTGCTGCCGGTCAGGCTGACCGCGCCGAACGTCCGCCCGTGGAAGGCACCGTAGAACGCGACGACGTTCTGCCGCCCGGTCACGTACCGCGCGAGCTTGATCGACGCCTCCACGACCTCGGCGCCGCTGTTGCCGAGGAAGACCCGGGTCTTGCCGCTCATCGGCGCGATGCGCTCGAGCTCGGCCGCCAGATGGGCGTAGATCGGCAGGTAGAAGTCGGAGGCGCTGTAGTGGAGGAGCTGGGCCGCCTGCTTCTGGATGGCATCCACGACGTCCGGGTGACAGTGGCCGGTGACGTTGACGGCGATGCCGGCGCAGAAGTCGAGGAAGCGGTTGCCGTCGATGTCCTCGATGACCGCGCCCTCGCCGCGGACGGGGACGATGCCGTAGGCGCGCGGCAGGCTCGGCGAGGTGTACTGCTCGTCGAACGCGATGTGCTCCATGGCGCGCGGGCCGGGAAGCTCGGTGACGAGCAGCGGCTCGACGGTCTCGCCCAGCGACGGGAGCGCCGCCTCGACCGGGCCGGCGTCCTCGAGGTCGGGGCGGGTGGGGGCCTGGGTCACGGGGCACCTCTCTCTCGGACGGCGGCGGGACGGACGCGCGGCGGCCGTCGCCATCCGTCCGCCACGGGGCCGCCGACGCATACGTTCTATGCAGGATGCATAGAGGAGGATAGCACCCGGGAGCGGCCCGAAGTCCCCCGCCGGACGGCCCCCAGCGGGGTGCCGGAGGGCAGGGTCGGCGGCGGTCGCCGGCCGGCCCCGGGTTCCGTGGGGCGGTCGGGCCCGCCTCGTCCGACCTCTACCCGCCTCGTCCGACCTCTACTCGACGATGGTGTGGCTCTGCTCGCGCATGAACTGCGCCGGGTAGTACAGCGAGAGGCCCGCCTTGCCGGTCGAGCCGGAGCCCTTCCATCCACCGAACGGCTGGACGCCCGGCCAGGCGCCCGTCGTCGCCCCGGCACGCCGGTTCACGTACAGGACGCCCGCCTCGATCTCGTCGAGGAACCGGTCCACCTCGGCCGGGTCCCCGGTGTAGACGCCGGCGGTGAGGCCGAAGATGGTGTCGTTCGCGAGCGCGAGGGCCTCGCCGAGTGAGTCGACCGCGTGGACCGCGGTGAACGGGACGAACAGCTCGTCCTGGAAGAGGCGGTGGCTCGCCGGGAGGTGGCCCACGACCGTCGGCTCCACGTAGAAGCCGCGATCGAAGTCGCCGCCACCGATCCTCTCTCCGCCGGTGAAGACCGTGCCGTCCCGACGGGCCTCGGTCGCGGCATCGAGGTACTTCTTCACGGCACGGCCGTCGATGATCGGACCCAGCCACGTCTCGGGCTGGAGCGGATCGCCGACGACGACCTTCTCAGCCTTCCCCACGAGGAGACGGACGAGCTCGTCGTGGACGGAGCGCTCCACGTACACGCGGCTGTTCGCCGAGCACTTCTGGCCGCCGAAGCCGAACGCGGACCGCATGATCCCCTCGGCCGCCGCATCGAGGTCGGCGGAGGCCGTGACGATCGCGGGGTTCTTCCCACCCATCTCGATGATCGTGGGCTTGGGGAACCGGCGCGAGAAGGACCGGTAGATCCCCATCCCGACCTCGTACGAGCCGGTGAAGACGATCCCGTCGATCCCGTCGTTCTCCTGGAGCTCGGCGCCGACCGTCTCGCCCGGTCCGCACACGATGTTGAAGACGCCGTCGGGCACGCCGGCGTCGCGGATGGCCTCTGCGAGCAGCAGGCCCGAGAGCGACGCGACCGTCGCCGGCTTGAGGACGACCGTGTTGCCCGACATCATGGCGCCCGCCGCCGGACCCATCGCGAGCGCCATCGGGAAGTTGAAGGGGCTGATGACCGCGAAGACGCCGAACGGCCGGAGGACGGATCGGGTGCGCACCCGCGGGTCGCCCAGGTTGTCCATGGGCCGCTGGTAGCCTTCGTTCTCCTCGAAGACGTCACAGTAGTAGCGGATGAGGTCGGCCGCCTCCTCGACCTCGCCGAGCGCCTCCAGCCGGCTCTTGCCGACCTCGAACGCCACGAGGGCCGCGTACTCCATCTGGCGATCGCTGATCCGGTCGGCCACGCCTCGGAGCACCGCCAGGCGCTCCCGCCACGGGGTCGCGCGCCAGGCGGGCTGCGCCGCCCGGGCCGCCGCGATCGCGTCGCGGGCATCCTGCCGCGTGCCCCTGGCCACGACGGCGACGACGATGTCCGTGTCGATCGGCGAGCGGATCTCGAAGTGCTCGCGCCCGCCGCGCGGCGCGCCGCCGATGAGGTTCTCGTACCCGTCGCCGAGGCGCGCCCGGGCACGCTCGATGCCGGCTGCGTACGCGGCGTGCAGGTCCTCGTTGTCGGCGCGCAGCGTCGCGTAGGTGATCTTGGGAAGAGGGGCAGCGTCGGCCATCGGTGTCCTCGAGCGCTCGGCGGGGTGGGGACGGATGCACCGGAGCGTAGCGGCCGCGCGGCGTTCGGTCCAGCGCGCCGGCCGCGGGGCGCGGACGACCGCCTCCGGGGCCGGCATCCCGGACGTGGGCGGCCGCCACGGGGCCGCGCGGCTCGATCCCGCTGCCCGGCTCAGCCCCCCGAGAAGATCGGCGAGACCAGGATCCGGTCGCCGTCGGCGAGCGGCTCCTCCACCGGGACCACCCAGCCGTTGCGCGCGATGATCATGGGCCGGGTCCGGTCGATCGCGATCCTGTCGAGCACGTCCGCGATGGTCGTCCCCGGCTCGACGTCGAGCTCCTTCCTGCTGAACCCGACGGTGTGGACGAAGCCTCCCGACAGCCTGAGGGTGACCTTCATCTCAGCTCAGCGTCGCGTACCTCTCCGCGGCGGCCGCCTCCTCGCGCAGGTCGAGGCGCTCGAGGGTCTCCCGGGTGGGGATGCCGCGGTCGTCGTAGCCGCGGATGTCGTAGTAGTGGCCGAGCAGCTCGTCGTACTTCTCGCGGTCGAGGTGCAGGCCGGCGATGGGCCCCTCGGTGTCGACGTTGTCCGGGTCGAACCACGCGTCGGGCACGAAGTCGGCGTAGCGGTCCGTGTCCGGGTACTCCCGCAGCCAGAACAGCTTCATCAGTGCGTAGATGCGGTCGGCCATCGGCCAGAAGTCGTCGAGCGTCCAGTCCTTGCCCGTGACCTTGTTGAAGTACACCGGATAGTGCTCCGCTCCCCAGCCGAGCTCCACCCACGGGAACCGGCAGGTCACGATCGACTCGAACAGGCCGCCCCGCACCCGCTGCAGGTCGATGATCTTCTGCGCCTTGTCCCGCCCGTACGACCCGCGGTCGGTCTGCCGCACCTCGTAGGTGATGATCCAGGACTCCTTGTGGTGCGCGCCCATGGGGCTCACGCCGAACGCGAGGGCCATCCCGGGGATGTACTTGCAGTTGTACGCCGAGATCTCCATGCCCTTGACCTGCATGGCGTAGGCCTCGGACCCATGGCCGATCGCGCGGGCCGCTCGCATCGTGCCCTCCGCGAGCAGGTTCCCGACCTCGCCCTCGCGGAGCGCGATCTGGCCGAGGAGGCGGGCGAACGCGGCGGCGTCGCCGAACAGCGGCTCGCCCTCCACCGCCCCCCGCTCGATGGCGTCGGCGTAGAAGCCGAGGACACCGCCGGCGGAGATGGAGTCGAGCCCGTAGTCGTCGCACAGGCGGTTGAGGGTGCCGACCTTGGCCATGTCGTAGATGTCCAGGTTGGGGCCGAGGAGCCCGACCGGCTCGTAGTCGATCTCGGACTCGCGCCCTTCCTCGTCCGGCACCGCGATCCCGCAGCGCATCGTGCAGTTGGGGCAGCCGTAGGTGGCCATCCGCACCGCGTTGGCGCGCTCGCCATCCACCATCCACGCGTCGGGATGGTGCGTCCCCCGGAAGTTGTGCACCGGGAGGGCCGCGACCTCGTTGCACCAGGGCAGCACGCCGTCCGTCCCCTGGACCGACCAGGCCTGCTCCTTGTCCATCGCCCGGACGGCCTTGAGGTCGTCCCGTCCGAGCTCCTTCATCTCCGCCGGGAAGGCCTGCGGGATGGGCTTGGAGCCCTTGACGACGATCGCCTTCAGGAGCTTGGACCCCATCACCGCGCCCATGCCGGGCCGGCCGCCCGAGCGCCCCTCGAGGCTGCGCACGGTGGCGAAGCGGACAAGGTTCTCGCCGCCCTGGCCGATGTTGAGGACGCCGACGCCCGTCCCCCACCGTGCGTAGATCCAGTCGTTCGTGTCGAGCGTGCCCTTGCCCCAGACCTCGTCAGCCGGCAGGAACTCGACCGTGTCGTCCTCGATGAGCAGCAGGGTCGGCCGGTCGGCGCGACCCTCGATGATCAGGGCGTCGTAGCCCGCCTTGCGCAGCTGGTCCGTGACGCGGGTGCCCAGGTTCCCGTCACCGTACCCGCCGGTCGCCGGCGATTTTGCGGCGACGATGGTCTTGCCGGTGTTGGGTGCGGGGATCCCGGAGATGGGCCCGACGGCCACGACGAGCTTGTTCTCCGGTCCCAGGGGGTCGATCCCGGGCGCCAGCTCGTCGTACAGGATCTTGACGGCGAAGCCACGCCCGCCGATCCAGCGGTAGGCGAACTCCTCGGAGAACGTCTCCACGCGGTGCGTCCTGGTCGTCAGGTCGACGCGCAGGAACTGCCCGGTCCAGCCATCCATCTGTCACCCATCCTCGCCTGTGCTGTGGCGGGTCGAACGTACGACGGGGAGCGTCCCGGTCCGGAGGTACATGGAGGCCCTTCTTGCGGGAGGAACGGCCCCCTCCCGCCGGGCGGGTCCGCGTTCCGGCGAGGGGTCACGCGCCGAGGAGGGCATCGATGACCTCCGAGAGCGACGGGCCGATGACGGTGGGCACGATCGACGCACCCGTGGCCGGCGGCTCGCCGCGCGCGGCGGCGACGGCGTCATCCGGACCGTGCTTGCCGGTGAGCACCAGGGCCGTCCGGAGCCCGAGCGACGCCGTCGCCTCGACGTCGTTCACCAGGTCGTCGCCGACCATCAGCAGGTCCCCCGCCGGCCCGATGCCGAGATCGTCGAGCGCGCGGACGAAGAAGTCGCGCGTGGGCTTCCCGACCACGCTCGCGGCCTCGCCGGTCGCGTACTCCAGCGCCACGACGTACGCGCCTGCGTCGAGCGTGGGCCCCGCCGGCGTGAGCCACCACGGGTTGCGATGCATGGCCACGAGACGGGCGCCGGCCCGGAGCAGCCGGAAGGCACGGTTCATGTTCCCGTATGTCAGCTCGTCGGGCGCATCGCCGATCACCACGGCGGCGGCCGTCGCGCCCGGCGCATCCGCCTCCGCGTGCGACAGCAGCCACTGGCCGATGAACTCGCTCCGTCCGTCCGGCGACGTGAGGACGTACAGCGGCATGCCCGCGAAGACGTCCCGCGTGTAGCCGGCGGTCGCGGACAGGGCGGTCACGATGTCCCCGGGCGGGACGTCGATCCCGAGCCGCGCGAGGTTCGCCGAGAGCGTGCGGCGGCTCACCAGCGAGGTGTTCGTGAGGATCCGGTGCGGGAGGCCGGCGGCACGCAGGCGTGCCATCGCAGCAGGGGCTCCGGCGATGGCCTCGCCGCGGAGCACCATCACCCCGTCCATGTCCAGCAGCACGCCGCGCACGCCCGCAAGGAGCGCCTGGGCGACGTCCGAGCGTGTGACGACGGTGGGATCGGGCGGCACGGGGGCATCGTAGCGCCCGCGCCCGCGGCCGCGGGCGCGGCGGACGGGCGGGCGGGCCCGCCACGCCATGCGGGGCGGCCGGCGCGGCCGGGCGATGGAGGTGCTCGGCCCGTCTGCTACTCTCCGCCGGCCGGGACCCGGGGCGCGGCGGCGCGGCCGCCGGGTCCACGACCCGGCCGGAAGGGGAGGTTCCGATGGGGCTGCTCGACGGCAAGCGCGCGCTCGTCTTCGGCGTCGCGAACGACCACTCGATCGCCTGGGCGATCGCGCGCGCCCTGCACGAGCACGGGGCGGAGGTGGGCCTCAGCTCGATCGAGTCGCTGCTGGAGCGACGCGTCCGGCCGCTCGCGGCGTCGATCGGGGCCGACTTCGTCGAGCCGTGCGACGTCCGCGAAGATGCGGACATCGCACGGGTGATCGATGCCTGGGCGGCTCGCCACCCGGGGGCGGACGGGAGCGGCGCCGGGACCCTGGACATCGTGGTCCACGCGCTCGCCTACGCGAACCGCGAGGACCTCGACGGCCGTTTTGTCGACACCAGCCGGGACGGCTTCGCGCTGGCGATGGAGGTGAGCGCCTACTCGCTCGTCGGGATCGTCCGCGAGGCGCGCCGGGTGCTCGCGAATCCGTCGTCCGTCATGTGCCTCACCTACTACGGCGCGGAGAAGGTCGTCCAGCACTACAACGTGATGGGCGTGGCGAAGGCCGCCCTCGAGGCGTCCACGCGCTACCTGGCCGCCGACCTGGGTCCGGACGGCGTCCGGGTGAACGCCATCAGCGCAGGACCGGTGCGGACGCTCGCGGCGGCGGGGATCTCCGGCTTCAAGCACATGCACCGGGCGTTCCGCGAGGTCGCACCGCTCCGGACGAGCATCGCCAGCGAGGACGTGGCCGGGACGGCCGTCTGGCTCGCGAGCGACCTCTCGCGCCAGGTCACCGGCGAGACCATCTACGTGGACGGCGGCTTCCACATCCTCGGGGTCACGACGATCGAGATGTAGGCGCGCCGCAGCGCGGCCCGCGGTGAGCGCGGCCCGCGGTGAGCGCGGCCCGTCAGCCCTCCGCGTCCGCCGCGACGCAGTCGGCGCACCGGCCGACGAGCGCCATGTGGCTGATGTCCGCCTCGAAGCCCCGGCGGCGGCGCAGCGCCTCGAGCATGGGCGCCACCTCCGCCGCGCCGACCTCCCAGCTGCGACCGCATGACCGGCAGTGCAGGTGGCCGTGCTCGCGCTCCGGGAGCACGTGGAACTCCTCGCGGCCGTCGGGGCCGTGGTGGTGCCGGACGACCCCCAGGTCCTCCAGCACGTCGAGCGTCCGGTACACCGTGGACGGCGTGGTGGTCGGGTCGATCGCTCGGCAGCGCTCCACCAGCTCCGCGCCGGTGACGTGCCCGTCGGTCGCCGCGAGGACGTCGATCAGGGTCCGGCGCTGGGGGGTCCACCGCAGCCCCACGTCATGGAGCCTGTCGCGGATGCTCGACCAGTCGGCCGGCGCGGCCCTTCCCTCGGCCGTCGAGGCGTCGGCGGATCTGCCGGTCCCGGCTCTGCGCCGGGCGGACCCGGGGGCGGGACGGCGGGACGAAGACGGCGGGTCGCTGGCCACGGGCGGAGTATGACCGCCTCGCGTGTCGTCCGCACTCATGCAACTTGTTGCATCAGAGAGACATCGCGACTATCATGGAGCCCGAGCCGCCCCGGGCGGCCGGCTCGATCCACGTGGGAGGCGGGTACGGTGCTCTTCGCTCTCGTGCGCCCTGGCCAGGCGACCATGGACGGGGCGTGGATGCATGCCCCGGACGGCTTCCTGTCCGTCGGGGTCGCGGCCTTCATGTGGGCGGTGACGCTCGTGATCCTCGCGATCGCGGTGGTCCGCACGAACCGGACCCTCGATGAGCGGATGATCCCGCTCATGGGCGTGACCGCCGCGTTCATCTTCGCCGCCCAGATGTTCAACTTCCAGGTGGTCGGAGGGACGTCGGGCCACCTCCTGGGCGGCGTGTTCGCGGCCGTCCTGCTCGGGCCGTGGCCGGCCACGCTCGTCATGGCGTGCGTGGTCGCGGTGCAGGGGCTCGTCTTCCAGGATGGCGGGCTCGTCGTCATGGGCGCGAACATCTTCAACATGGGCGTGATCGGCACGCTCGGCGGCTACGCGATCTACAAGGCCGTCGCCACCGCCCTCGGAGGCGAGGAGCGGGCGCGGATCCCGGCCGCCGGCGTCGCGGCGTGGTGCTCTTTCGTCCTCGCAGCGCTGGCCGTCTCCATCGAGCTTGCCGTCTCGGGCACGACGCCCCTGAGCGTCACCCTGCCCGCGATGGTCGGGGTCCACACCCTGATCGGGATCGGAGAGGCGGTGATCACGATGGCGGCGCTCGGATTCATCCAGGTGACACGGAAGGACCTGTTCACCCTGAAGGACATGCGGCCGGTGGCCGCGTGAGCGCGCGGGACGCGGGAGAACCCTCGATGACCGACCAGCCGACCGCCTCCCCCGCCGTGGATCCAGGCGCCGCCTCGCCCGACGACGCAGCCGCGCCCGACCAGGACGCTCCGCCGGCGGCCCCCGCGGGCCGCGCCTCGACGGCACCCCGGCCCTTCCTCCGGCGCTGGGGCTGGCTGATCGTCGGGCTCGTCATCGTCACGGCGATCGTCGTCGTCCTTGCTCCACTGGCATCCCCGGATCCTGACGGGCTCGAGTCGGTCGCGGGACAGCAGGGTTGGCTCGGGACGGCCCGGGACGCCCTGTACCAGATCTTCCCCGATTACACGATCCCGGGCCTCGATGGATCCGCCAGCACGATCGTGTCCGGGCTCATCGGGGTCGGCATCGTGTTCCTCCTCATGCTCGGGCTGGGCTGGCTCCTCCGCCGGCGCAGCGCCTCGCGCGCCTGACGGCGAGGCGCCCCACTGATCGACCTCGACCGCTACATCGAACGCGACAGCGCCCTCCACCGGCTCGACGCCCGGCTGAAGTTCATCCTGGCGATCGCCGCCATCGTCGCGATCTCGCTGCTGCCGACCGGCTCCTGGGCGGCGCTCGCGATCGCATGGGGGACGCTGGCGCTCCTCTCGGCGAGCGCGGGCCTGGGGCCGTTCCGCCTGTCGCGCGGCGCCTTCTTCGCTCTTCCGTTCATGCTGGCGGCCCTGCCACTCGTGTTCACGCGCCCCGGCGACATCCTGGCGACGTTCCAGGTCGGCCCGCTGACCATCTCGATCAGCGGCCAGGGGATCGTCGAGTTCCTCACCATCGCCCTCAAGAGCTGGGTGAGCGTCCAGGTCGCCCTGCTCCTGACGTTCACCACACCCTTCCACGACCTGGTGGATGGCCTGCGGAAGATGCGCATGCCGCGGGTGATCGTGAGCACCATCAGCTTCATGTACCGCTACCTCGCCGTGCTCTCGGACGAGGCGAGCAGGATGATGCGCGCCCGCGCGGCGCGGTCCGCCGACGTGGATGGGGCGGGGGGCGGGACGATCGTCTGGCGGATGAAGGTGGTCGGAGGCATGGTCGGCTCCCTGTTCCTCCGCTCGTACGAGCGCAGCGAGCGCGTCTACGCGGCGATGCAGTCACGCGGCTTCGCGGGCGACCTCCGGCACATGCACGGGCGGGCGCTCGCTCGGTCGGACTGGTCGGTCTTCGTCGCGTTCCTGGCCGGCATCGTCCTGTTCGAGATCGCCGGCCAGGCCTGGCTCCCCCATGCCTGACGAGGCCGCGATGACACTCCCGACCCACGAGCATGCCCACACCCACGACGGGGGGGTAGCCCACGATCACGCACACAGGCACGAGCCGGGGGCACCGCCGCTCCCGTCCGAGGGCATGGAAGACCTCGCGGACGCCCGGTGGGTCGAGGTCGAGCACCTGCACTTCGCGTACCCGGACGGGTACGAGGCCCTCAAGGGCGTGGACCTGGCGATGGCGCGCGGCGAGAAGGTCGCCCTCGTCGGGCCGAACGGGGCAGGCAAGAGCACGTTCATGCTCCACCTCAACGGCATCAACACCCCCGCGCACGGGTCGGTGCGGATCGGCGGCACGCTCGTGGAGCGGGCCTCCCTGAAGCGGATCCGCGCGGCCGTCGGGATCGTCTTCCAGGACCCGGACGACCAGCTGTTCAGCCCGACCGTCTTCGATGACGTCGCCTTCGGACCCCTGCACATGGGCGTCCCCGAATCGGAGATCCACGCCCGCGTGGAGCGAGCCCTTGCGGCCGTTGGGATGGCGGGTCTCGAGCGCCGGCTGCCCCACCACCTCTCGCTCGGCCAGCGCAAACGGGTCGCGCTCGCGACGGTCCTCGCGATGGACCCGAGCGTGCTCGTGTTCGACGAGCCGTCGGCCGGCCTGGACCCGCGCGGGCGGCGCGAGCTCATCGCCCTGCTCCAGGGGCTGGAGCAGACGCTGCTCGTCTCGACGCACGACATGCGGCTGGTCGAGGAGGTCTTCCCGCGCGTCGTGGTGATGGACGACGGGAGGATCGTCGCCGATGGCCCCACGGGGGAGGTCCTGACCGACGACGCGCTCCTCCTCGCGCACGGCCTCGAGCGACCCTGAGGGAGGGGCCGGGACGGCCCGCGTCCGCGCACGCGCCCGGGTGGCCGCCCTGCGCTACCATCGGGACGCCATGGCACGTCTTCCCTCCCGCCGTCGCCCGAGCCCGGAGGAGACCGCGTCGCTCCTCGCCGCGGTCGCGCCGCTCGTGCCGGAGGCGGCGCGGTCGCGCCACATCCGCCGGGCGGTCGGCGTCACCCGGAACGTCTCCACGATGGTCACGGCGGTCCCGTTCGTCCCCCTCCCCGCCCGCGTCGCGGCCGGGGCGCTGACGGGCGTCGCCACGGTCGTCGACGCAGCCCTCCGTCCCGCGGGCGAGCGACCCGCCGTCCCGAGCGCCCCGCCGCCGGACGAGGACGAGATCCTGCACGACCCTGCCCTGTTCGCGGCGGACGCCGCGTCCGCCCTCGCGACGGGCGCGCTCGCGGCCGGCCACGCGATCGTCGCGGGCGCGCGCCACCCGGTCCTGCGCCGCTCGGTGAAGATCGTGGCCGTCGCCGGCGTGGTGATCTCGGTCGGCGTGGTCGGGTATCGCCTGGTCGTGGGACCCGCGATCGAGCGTCGCCGCCGGCGTCGCCATGACGCGATGGCCCTGATCGTCCTCCCGGAGGAGACGCCCGCGTCGGCGGGGCCCGCCGGCGTCGAGGCCGAGGCCACGCGCGCGGTCGACGAAGGGGCCAGGGAGACAGCCGAGGCCGTCTCGACCCAGGAGCCGGCGGGCCGCGGCATGGCGGACGGGGGTCCGGAGGGTGTGGCCGGCCCGCAGGGCGGCGACCCCCTCGCGGGCGCCGAGTCCGTGGCCGACGGCAGTGGCGCGGCTGCTCCCGATGCGCCGCCGGCTCCGCAGGTGCGCCGCGGCCGCTTCGGTCGCCGGCCCGGGCCCGCGGCGCCCGCCGCGAGCGAAGCGCCCGAGCCGGGCGCGGGCACGCCCCCCGCGGACCCGGCCGGGGGCTGACGGGGC
>JAKOQS010000262.1 GCA_029778235.1 Chloroflexota bacterium
GAGAACGGATTGGGCGTCACCACCTCGACGCCGGGCGCGAGCAGGTCGTCCCAGTCCCGGATGCCCTTCGGGTTGCCCTCCCGCACGACGATGGTCACCACCGACCCGAACGCCACGCCGCCGTCGCCGACGGAGCTCCAGTCGTCGGCGACGAGGCCCGCATCCACGAGGCGGGTGATGTCGGGCGCCACTGAGAAGTTGACGAAGTCCGCCTCCGCGCCGGCCGCGACCTTGCGCGACTGGTCGCCCGAGGCGCCGTAGGACTGTCGGAACTCCACACCCGCGCCCTCCGGCGTGGCCGTGAAGGCCGGGATGACCTTGTCGAAGCCGACCTTCGGCACGGCGTAGGCGTACAGGTTGATCACCGAGGACTCGCCGGCGCCGGCCTGCGCGGGCTCGGCCGCGCCGACCTCGTCGCTGGCCCCGCCGCCGGAGCAGGCCATGAGGCCCAGGGCGACGGCGGCCGTGGTGGCGGCGAGTACAGCTCTGCGGGGGTAGCTCATGGGAATGCTCCTCGTTCGTTGCCCGGCATCGGCCGGGACGGGCGCCGGACCATCCGGCCGCCTCGAGGCATGAAACTATCCCTATCTCCTATGTGGTTTATAGGATTTGTGCTGAGGGAGGACGGCCTCCGCCGAGAGCGGAACCGGGAATCGCCGGGGGTCAGTCGCCGCCGGCGAGGACGCCGTCCTCCACCGCCCGGCGGTACAGGTCGACCTTCGTCCGCGCCGGCCGGTCCATGGCCGCGTACTTCGCGCGGATCCGCCGCACGTGGTCGAGCACCGTCTCGCGGGAGATGTAGAGCTGCTCGCCGACCCGCTCCGCGGTCTCGCCCGACGCGTACAGCGCGAGCACCTCCGCCTCCCGGTCGGACAGGGCCGTCCGCACGAAGACGGTGTCGAGGTCGAGGGCCGCGGCCCACTCCGCGGAGGCGACGACCTCGCCGCGGGCGGCGGCGCGCACGGCGTCGACCATCACGGCGGCGGGCGCGGACTTGCGGATCATGCCGATGGCCCCGGCCCGGCTCGCCTCGCGCACCAGCTGCGGCCGGTCCCCGGTGGTGTACACGAGAACCCTGGCGCCGGTGCCCGCGAGCGCTCGCAGGTTCTCGGCGGGCGTCGAGCCGTCTCCCAGGCTGAGGTCGAGCAGGACGACGTCGAAGGAGGTCTGCCGGGAGAGGAGTTGCGCGACGGTGGCGCCGGATGCCACGACGACCAGCCCGGGCTGCGCGCCCAGCAGCGTGGCGACGCCGAGAACGACCGCAGGATGATCGTCGACGATCCCCACCACAGCCCTCATCGGCGTGCCCCATTCATCGGTCCCCAGCTTGCAGCTGAGCCTACCCGGGTTCGAGGCCGTCACCGAGCAGGGATACAGTTTCGCGCGGGAAACATGGGCGAGGAGGATCACCATGCATCAACGTTCCACCGCACCGCGGGAGGGCCAGGCGCAACTCGAGCGCGGCCTGGGCAACCGGCATCTCCAACTGATCGCGATCGGCGGCGCGATCGGCACGGGCCTGTTCATGGGGTCCGGCAAGACGATCTCGCTGGCAGGCCCCTCGGTGCTGCTCGTCTACGCGACGGTCGGCTTCATGCTCTTCTTCGTCATGCGCGCGATGGGCGAGTTGCTGCTGTCGAACCTCGGCTACAAGTCGTTCCGCGACGCCGTCTCCGACCTCATCGGC
>JAKOQS010000263.1 GCA_029778235.1 Chloroflexota bacterium
CCCCCTCGCCGATGCGCGCCCGGATGGCAGCGGACCGCACCTGGCGGCCGTCCACCTCGAAGGGAGGGACGACGACGACGGTGAACCCGTCGCGCGCCCCGAGGTGCGCGAGCGTCTCGGGGGTCCCCTCCCGATCGCGACCGAACGCCGCATCGGGCGTCATCAGGAACCCGGCCAGGCCGGCGCGCGTCCGGATGTGCTCCACGAACGCGGTGTACGGCGTCGCCCGCAGGGCGGCGTCGAAGTGCTCCACGATGGTCACGGCGACGCCCGCCGCGGCGAGCCGCACCAGCCGCTCGTCCGGGTCGCACAGCACCGGCGGCGCCGCGCCGCGGACGATCTCATCGGGATGGTGGTCGAACGTCAGCACCGCCGGGCGCGCGTCGATCCGGGTCGCCGCGTCGCGAAGCCGCCGCAGCAGGTAGGCGTGGCCCCGATGCAGCCCGTCGAACGCGCCGACCACCACCAGCAGGCGGCCTGCGGAGGGGTCCAGCGCATCGATGCCGCGGACGAGGAGCGGCGCGGCCGGCACGTCAGTCCTCCGTGGCGCCGGGTCCGCCCGCGGGGCGCAGGACCTTCACCGGGGCCAGCCACCCGTCCGCGGCCTGGCCGATCGCGATGAGCGCGCCGTCGGGTGCGCGCAGCCGGACGGGCTGGCCCGCCGGACGGTCGGCGTCTGCCCCCGGCAGCGACCGTGGGTCGCGGACCCGCTGGCCCCGGGCGAGCGCGATCGCCCCGGCGGCGTCGAGCAGGACCTCGGGCAGGGCGTCGAGGCCCGAGTCCAGGGGCAGGAGACGGCGCTCGATCGTCTCGCGCGGCGCGTCGCGCAGCTCGTCGAGCCCGATCGCATCGGCCACGGAGAACGGGCCGCTCGCGGTCCGCCGGAGCGCTCCCAGGTAGGCCGCGGATCCGACCGCCGCGCCGAGGTCCCGTGCGAGCGCCCGCACGTAGGTCCCGGCCGAGCATCCGACGTCGACGACGGCGACCGGGCGGTCCGGGTCCGTCCCGTCCCACGCCAGGATCTCCAGGTGGTCGATCGTCACCGTGCGCGGCGCGATCTCGGGTGCCTTCCCGGCCCGCGCGAGTGCGTACGCCCGCCGGCCGGCCACCTTCACGGCGCTGTATGCCGGCGGCACCTGGACGATGGCCCCGCGGAAGCTCGCGAGCGCCGCCTCCACGGCCGCGCGGTCCGGCGCCGGCCCCTCGGCCGGCGTCAGCTCGCCCTCCAGGTCGTCCGTCGTGGACGACGCGCCGAAGCAGACGGTGGCGCGGTATCGCTTGCGATCGGCCATGTGGTACTCGACGACCCGCGTCCCGCGGCCGAGGAAGACCGCGAGGATCCCAGTCGCGAACGGGTCGAGCGTCCCGCCGTGTCCCACGCGGCGCGTGCCCGCGAGCCGCCGGACCAGGGCCACGACGTCGTGGGAGGTCGGCCCGATCGGCTTGTCCACCAGGAGGATCCCGTCGGGACCGGCAGTGCGCGACGCGGCTCCATGGGCGGCCTCGCTTCGCGGTCGGGGCGGCCGGCGACCGGCGTGGGGCGCCCGCGGCTCCGTCACCGGGCGACCGCCCGCGCGAGCTCGTGTGCGATCGCCACAACGCCCGACACGGCCTCGACGGCCGGTGCGTCGATCGTGGCGCCGGACGCGCGCGCGTGCCCGCCCCCGCCGAAGCGCCCGGCGACCGCCGTCGCGTCCACGCCGCCGTCCTTCGTCCGGATCGAGAGCCGGGTCTCGGCGCCGCGCTCCTTGAACAGGAGGACCACCTCCGCTTCCGCCGCCTGCGAGAGGAGGTCGATGATCCCCTCGCTCATCGAGGGGTCGGCCCCCGTGGCGGAGAGGTCAGCGTCGAGGAGGTCGCTCCACACCACGAGGCCGTCGGGACTGGTCTGCAGCCGCGCGAGGACGCGGCCGAACAGGCGGAGCTGCGACTCGGGCTTCGTGCGGTAGAGGAGCCGCGAGATGTCGGAGAGGGGCGCGCCGGCGCCGAGCAGGGCCGCTGCGACCTCCAGCGTGCGCGGCGTCGCGTTGGGGTGCTGGAACGTCGCCGTGTCCATCACGACTCCAGCCATGAGCGCGTCCGCGAGCGCGCCGTCACCAGTCGTGAGGGGCACGCCCATGCGTCCGGCCAGGAGGGCGATCATCTCGCACGTCGCGGCGCTCCGGGGATCCACCCAGTCGTCCGGACCGGGGTCGTTGGACGCGTGGTGGTCGATGGAGACGAGCCGCTCGGGCGCGAACAGTTCGGGGTGCCGCTCCCGCACCGGCCCGACGCGCGCGGCGTCCGCGCAGTCGCACAGGACCGTGAGGTCGTAGCCGACGCCGGGCTCCGGGTCCGTCCGGAACCGCTCGATGCCGCGGATGAAGCCGTAGGCGGCCGGAACGGGGTCGCTGCAGACCGGGGTGGCGCGCCGTCCCAGTGACTCGGCGATCGCCACGACCCCCAGCACCGCGCCGAGCGTGTCGCCATCGGGATTCTCGTGGCTCACGGCCAGGATCGAGCCGGCTCCCGCCAGCCGGGCGACGAGGGCATCGGGGACGGCGGCCATGTGGCGCGCAAGGACGGCGTCCACCGCGTCCACGGCGTGCTCGCTCACGGGCGGCGACGCGCGGCGTCGCCGCGGCGGCCCCTGGCGCCTGCGCCACCGGTCGGACGGCCCGCCGACGGCCCGCCGCGGGTGGGGCGCGACGCACCGCGGCGCCCGGTCCCCTTCCCTGCCGGCGCCCCCTGCCGGCCGGTCGCGTCGTCGGGTCCGAGCGCCTCTTCCTCCGGAACGGCCTCTGCCGCGTCCTCTGCCTGCGCGCGGCGGCGGCGGGGCGTGGGGAGGGACTCGCTCGGAGCCGCCGGCGCGTCGGGGGCCAGCGGATCCCCAGCGGTCCCCGCCTGGATCTCGTCGATGAGATGAAGGACGCGTGCACCCCGCTCGATCGATTCGTCGCGATGGACGTGGAGGGCCGGGATGCGACGCAGCCGGATGCGCTGGCCCAGCTCGCGCCGCACGTAGGGCATCGCGTGCTCGAGCGCGCGCATCGTGTCCGTGCGGTCGGCGGGATCGCCGATGAGGCTCACCCAGACGCGCGCATGTGCCAGGTCCGGGGAGGTCTCGACGCGCGTGACCGTGACGAACCCGATCCGCGGGTCGGCCACCTCGCGCTCGAGAAGCGCCCCGATCTCCTGGCGCAGCAACTCGTCGACGCGATCGAGGCGCTGGCTCATGGTCGGCGCCGCCCGGCGGGACGCATCAGCGCCCGACGGCCCGGCTCACCTGCTGCTGCGTGAACGACTCGATGATGTCGCCCTCGACGATGTCGTGGAAGTCCGCGAGGCCGATGCCGCACTCGAAGTTCTGCGCCACCTCGCGGACGTCGTCGCGGAAGCGCCGCAGCGACTCGATGCGGTCGGTCGTGATGACCTTCCCCGAGCGCCAGACACGGGCGCCGCTGTTGCGGACGATCCGCCCCTCCGTCACGTAGCACCCGGCGATCACGGTGGACTTCCCGACCCGGAAGACCTGGCGGACCTCCGCGCGCCCCTCCACCTGCTCGACGAGCACCGGCTCGAGCATCCCGGAGAGGGCGGCCTCGATGTCGTCGGTCAGCTTGTAGATGATGTCGTAGCTGCGGACGTCCACGCCCTCGGATTCGGCGGAGCGCCGCGCGGTGGGGGTGATGCTCGTGTTGAAGCCCACGACGATCGCGTCCGACGCCGAGGCGAGCAGGATGTCGTTGTCGGTGATGTCGCCGGCACCCTCGTGCAGGATGTTGATCTTCACCTCGTCGGTGGCGATCTGCTCGAGCGCGTGCGTGATCGCGCCGAGCGAGCCGGAGACGTCCGCCTTCAGCACGATGCGGAGCTCCTTGGCCTGCCCCGCCTGGATCTGGCGGTACAGGTCCTCGAGCGTCGCCCGGCCGCTGCCGGATTCCCTGGCCGCCGCGGCCGCCCGTCGCTCCTCGGCGACGGCTCGCGCCTTGCGCTCGTCCTCGACGACCTCCAGGACGTCGCCGGCCTCGGGGACCTCCGAGATGCCCAGGAGGACCACGGCGCTCGACGGGCCCGCCTTCGTCACGCGCTTGCCGCGGGCATCCTCCATCGCCCGGACCTTGCCGTACGTCTGGCCGACGACCACCGCGTCGCCGACGTGGAGCGTCCCGGTCTGGACCAGCGCGGTCGCGACCGGGCCACGGCCCTTGTCGAGCTCGGCCTCCACGATCGTGCCCGCGGCCGGCCGCCTGGGGTCCGCCTTCAGCTCCTGGAGGTCGGCCACGAGCAGCACGACCTCGAGCAGGTCCTCGAGGCCCGTCCGCGCCTTCGCGGAGACCGGGACCATCGGGACATCGCCGCCGTACTCCTCGATGACGACGTTCGCCTCGGTCAGCTCGGTCTTGACCCGGTCCGGGTTCGCATCGGGCTTGTCGATCTTGTTGAGCGCGACGACGATCGGCACCTTCGCGGCCCGGGCGTGGGCGATCGCCTCGAGCGTCTGCGGCATCACACCGTCGTCCGCGGCGACGACGATGATCGCGATGTCGGTGACGCGCGCCCCGCGCGCCCGCATCGCGGTGAACGCCTCGTGGCCGGGCGTGTCCAGGAAGACGATCCGCCGGCCGTTCTTGGTCACCTCGGACGCGCCGATGTGCTGGGTGATCCCGCCGCGCTCGCCGGACGCGACCGCGGTGCTCCGGATCGCATCGAGCAGGCTCGTCTTGCCGTGGTCCACGTGGCCCATCACGGTGACGATCGGCGCACGCGGCTGCAGATCGGCCGTCGCGTCCTCGTCGAAGATCGACGGCTTCGCCGCCTCCGCCACGGCCTCCTCCGCGGCCTCCTCGGCGGCGGCCGCCGCGGTCGTCTCGGAGACCGCGTAGCCGAGCTCCTCGGCGACCAGCGTGGCCGTCTCGCGGTCGATCAGCTGGTTGATCGTCGCGAAGATCCCGCTCTTGATGAGCTCGCGGATGACGTCCGCCGGGTTGACCTTGAGGAGGTCCGCGAGGTCCTTGACGGTGATCGTCGCGGGGATCTCCACCGGCCCGACGGCCGACGGGTCCAGCGTCTGCACCGCCGACTGGCTGAAGTCACGCCGCGGCGGCTTCCTGGGCCCACGCTTCCCGCGGGTCCCGCTCCTACTCCTGGCCACGGGCTCCTCCTTCGTCCATCGTCGTCGTCATCGGTGGTCGCGCGGCGCCGAGCAGCTCCGCGCGCAGCGCGTCGGGGACCGGCACCGCGAGCGCCCGCGCGAGGGCGCTCTTCGTCACGGCCGCCGTCCGGCAGACGGGGTCGTCGCACACGTACGCGCCGCGGCCGGCGAGGCGGCCCGTGGGGTCGATGACCACGCGACCGTCGGGCGTCCGCACGATCCGCAGCAGGTCGCGCTTCTCGCGCACGCTGCGGCACGCGACGCACGACCGCGCGGGCGGCCGGCGGCGAGCGGCGGGGGTCGCGCTGGTCGGGGCTACGGCTGGGCCTCCTCGGAGGTCTTGGCGCGCCGCGCACGCGCGAGCTTCGCGGGTGCGGCGGCGGCGATGCCGGCAGGCTCTTGCGCGGCCCCGGGGGCGTCGAGGGCGACCTCGGCCGGCGCCGGCGCGAGCGGCTCGTCGCCGACGGCCGCCGGGGCGGGAGCAGCGGGGACCTCGGCCTGCTGGGCGTCCGACCGGATGTCGATCCGGCGACCCGTGAGGCGTGCGGCGAGCCGCGCGTTCTGGCCTTCGCGCCCGATCGCGAGGGACAGCATCCGCTCCGGCACGGTGACCGATGCGGTGTTGCTCTCCCCGTCGATGTGCACGCCCACGACCTGCGCCGGGCTCAGGGCGTTGGCGACGAAGACGGCCGGGTCATCGCTCCACGGGATCACGTCGATCTTCTCGCCGCCGAGCTCGGCCACCACGGCCTGCACGCGCGCCCCGCGCTGACCCACCGTGGCGCCGACGGGGTCCAGGCCCTCCTGGCGGGAAGCCACGGCGACCTTCGAGCGGCTGCCCGGCTCCCGCGCGATCGCCTTGATCTCCACGGTGCCGTTGTGGATCTCCGGGACCTCCAGCTCGAAGAGGCGCCGGAGGAACCCCTTGTGCGTCCGGCTCACGAGGACCTGGGGCCCCTTCGTGGACCGGCGGACCTCGAGGACGTACGCCTTGACGTTCTGGCCGATCCGGTAGTGCTCCGTCGCCGACTGCTCGGTGACGGCCAGGATCGCCTCCGCCTTGCCGACGTCGAGGATGATCGCCCGCGGCTCGACGCCCTTGACGGTCCCGGTGATGAGTTCGCCTTCGCGGTTGGCGTACTGCTCGAACACGACGTCCCGCTCGGCCTCACGGAGCCGCTGCAGGACGACCTGCTTGGCCGTCTGCGCGTGGATCCGCCCGAAGTGCTCCGGGTCGAGCTCCTCGGTCTCCACGAGGTCGCCGACCTCGGCGTCGGTCTGGTACGCCCGCGCCTGATCGACGGTCATCTCCGTGGTCTCGTCCTCGATCTCGGCGACGACGCGGCGAGCGCGGAAGACCCGGATCCGGCCGGTCTCCGGGTCGATGCGGACGTGGACGTCCTCGTCGCCGCTGAACCGGCGGTACGCGGACTGGATGGCATCCTCGACGGTCCTGACGAGGTGCTCCTGCGGGACGCCCTTCTCCGCGTTCAGCTGGAGGAGCGCACCGATGAAGTCCCGGCTCACCTCGCGCCTCCTTCCATTCCGGCCCCACTCACGAAGAAACGCGGGTCATGCCCGCGTTCGGAGCGGCCTATGCAGTGGACGCGAGTATACACCCGACCCCATCGATCCCTCGCGGGACCCTTCAGGCCCGGGTCGGGCGCCCACGCCGGCGGGCTCAGGCCGGCGAGGCTCCTCCATATCGTCGGTCGACGTAGTCCTCGAGGATCCCGATGAACTCGGCCACGAGGCCCTCTCCGCGGAGCGTCCGGTCAAGCCGGCCGTCCACGAACACGGGGGCGACGGGGTCCTCGAACGTGCCCGGCAGGCTGATCCCGATGTCGGCGTGCTTCGACTCGCCGGGCCCGTTGACGACGCAGCCCATGACGGCGACCCGGAGGTCCTCGACCCCCGGATAACGCTCGCGCCAGTCGGGCATCCGCGACTTGAGATGGGCGTCGATGTCGCGCGCCATCTCCTGGAAGAAGGTGGAGGTGGTGCGACCGCAGCCCGGGCACGCGGAGACCTGCGGGACGAAGCTGCGCAGGCCGAGCGCCTGAAGGATCGACTGGGCGACCTCCACCTCGCGCGCCCGGTCCGCGCCCGGCTCGGGGGTCAGGGAGACGCGGATCGTGTCGCCGATGCCCTCGTTCAGGAGGATGGCGACGCCCGCGGTGGACGCCACGATCCCGCGGTCCCCCATCCCCGCCTCCGTGAGGCCCAGGTGCAGCGGGTAGTCGCAGCGCCCGGCAAGGAGGCGGTACGTGTCCACCAGGTCCCGAACGTTGCTGACCTTGGCGCTGACGATGATCCGGTCGTGGCGGAGGCCGGTCTCCTCGGCGAGCTCCGCCGACCGGAGGGCGCTCTGGATCATCGCCTCGATCATCACGTCGCGCGCGTCGGCCGGCTCCGCCAGCGACGCGTTCGCCTCCATCAGCGACGTCAGCAGGTCCTGGTCCAGGGATCCCCAGTTCACGCCGATCCTGACGGGCTTGCCGTTGTCGATGGCCACCCGGACGATCGTCTGGAAGTTGGCGTCGCGGTGCTTCGTCCCCACGTTCCCCGGGTTGATCCGGTACTTGGCGAGAAGGCGGGCCGCTTCCGGGTGATCCACGAGCAGCTTGTGGCCGTTGTAGTGGAAGTCGCCGATCACGGGGACCTCGACGCCGAGGTCGCGGACCTTGCGGATCATCTCCGGGACCGCCGCCGCGGCGGCGTCCGTGTTGACGGTCACCCGCACCAGCTGGCTCCCGGCCGCGGCCAGGCGCGCCACCTGGAGCGCCGTCGCGTCCGGATCCGCGGTATCGGTGTTGGTCATCGACTGGACGACGACGGGGTGCGCGCTGCCGACCAGGACACCGCCGACGTCCACGCTGGGCGTCGGGCGGCGTCGCGGCCGGAGGCGGTCGGGCGACGTCACGGCGCGGCCCCGCCGCCCACCTGCCGGACGATGTCGAAGAACGTGATCCAGATGATCAGGCCGAACAGGGCCACGAACCCGACGAGGTAGGTGAGCCGCTCGGCCTGGACGGAGATGCGGCCGCCGGCGACCGACTTGAGCAGGGTCACCACCACCCGCCCGCCGTCGAGCGGCGGGAAGGGCAGGATGTTCACGAGCGCGAGGTTGGCGGACAGCAGGCCCACGAAGTAGAGCGTGAAGATGGGGCCCAGCTGCCAGAAGACATCGCCCACGGCGACCGCGATGCCCACGGGCCCGGTGACCGGCGGGGCGGTCGCCGGGTTGGAGACCAGCGACGTCACGAGCTGGCCGAGGCCACCGACGATCAGGAGGAGCGCCGAGACCGTGCGCTCGGCACCCAGGCGCAGCGCGGCCAGCGGGTCCGTCTGGATGTAGTCGCCGGTCGGGGCGAAGGCGAGCCCGCTGATCCCCAGCGCGCCCTTGGTGGGCCCGATCTCCTCGGCGGTCCGGAGAGTGGCGGTGACATCGGCCGTCGATCCGTCCTCGTGCACGATGCCGAGGACGACGGCCTGCCCGGCGTTCGCACGGAGCTCGGCGATCACGGGCTCGGGGCCGGCGAAGTAGTCGAACGTCCGGCCGTCGATCGCGTACAGGCCGTCGCCGGCGACCAGGCCCGCCGTTGCCGCCGGGGAGTCGGGCTGGACCTCGTCCCACGTGACCTTGGCCAGGGGCGTCGCGAGCCACGCGATGCCGAAGAAGATGACGAAGGCGAGGGCCACGTTCATCACGACCCCGGCGACCAGGATCGCGATCTTCACGGGGAGCCGCGCGCGGGTGAACGACCGCTCGTCCTCGGAGTCGCCGTCCTCGCCCTCGAGGCGCACGAAGCCGCCGATCGGGAGCCAGTTGAGCGTGTAGAGGGTCTCGTGGTCGGACCCGATGACGCGGGCGCGCGGCGGGAACCCGATCCCGAACTCGTGGACGCGCACCTTCGCGAGGCGAGCGACGACGAAGTGGCCGACCTCGTGGACGAGGACGACCGCGAAGAGGATGAGGATGAAGAGGACGACCGTGATCGCCGACTGGACGATCGGCATCAGGCGGGCCTCCCCGCGCCGGTCTCGGCCCAGGCGCCGGCCGCGAAGGCGGATCGGACCTCGGCGTCGAGCTCCTCGATCTCCTCCACGGTGGGCGCGGGACCCGTGTGCGATCCGTACCGCTCCACCGCCGCCTCGAGGAGGCGCGCGATCCCCGGGAAGCTGAGGCTGCCCTCGAGGAACCGCGGCACCGCCACCTCGTCCGCTGGGATGAGGGCGGCCGTGGCCCAGGGGCCCGCCCGACCGGCGTCACGCGCGATGCGCAGCGCCGGGAACCGGGACTCGTCGGGCTGCTCGAAGGTGAGGGACCCCGTGGCGACCAGGTCCGGCGGCGCCGCCGGCGAGACGACCCGGCGCGGGTATGTGAGCGCGTACTGGATGGGGATCCGCATGTCAGGTGTGCCCAGCTGTGCCTTGAGCGAGCCGTCCCGGAACAGGACGGCGGAGTGGACCACGCTCTGGGGGTGGATCACGACGTCGATCGCGTCGTAGCCCACATCGTAGAGCCAGTGGGCCTCAACGACCTCCAGGCCCTTGTTCGCGAGCGTCGCAGAGTCGATCGTGATCTTGGCTCCCATCGACCAGGTGGGGTGGCGGAGGGCCTCCGCGGGCGTCACGCGCGCGAGGCCGTCGGCGTCGAGCCGCCGGAACGGCCCGCCGGATGCCGTCAGGACGACGCGAGCAACCTCGTTGTTCCCTTCGCCCGCGAGGCACTGCCAGATGGCACTGTGCTCCGAGTCGATCGGTCGGAGCCAGCCGAGGGGGCTCGCAAGCGGGCTCGTGGGCCGGGACACGGCGACGGACTCCGCGCGCGCCCGAGCGAGCGGCATGACGAGGTGGCCGGCCGCGACGAGGACCTCCTTGTTCGCGGTCGCGACGACCTTGCCCGCGGCGAGGGCGGCGAGCACCGGCCGGAGGCTGACCACCCCCCCGGTCCCCACCACGACAACGTCCACGTCGTCGCGTGTCGCGAGCTCCACGAGAGCATCGGGGCCGGCGACGCGCGTCGTCCCGGAGGGCAGGTCCAGGCGTGCGAGGGTCGTCGGGTCGGCGAGCGAGACGGCCGTCGGTCGCAGCTGCGCCGCCTGCTCCTCGAGGAGGGTCGCCTGCGACCCGGTGGCGAGCGCGGTGACGTGGAACCCCGGTGCGAGCGCGCGGAGCACGTCCACCGCCTGGCGACCGATCGAGCCTCCGGACCCGAGGATCGCGACGCGGGTCGGCGCCGGTCCCTCCGCGGCAGGCCCGATGCCGGCGGCGAGGCCGGCGGGCGCGTCAGCCGAGAAGGACGACATACAGGACGGCCACCGGGGCCGCGAACAGGAACGAGTCGACGCGGTCGAGGATGCCCCCGTGGCCGGGGATCAGGTGGCTGGAGTCCTTCGCGCCGGCGGCGCGCTTGAGCAGCGACTCCGCGAGGTCGCCGGCCTGCGCGACGATCGCGATCACGGGGCCCCACAGGAGACCCGCCACGATCGGCTGGCCCAGGAGCACGAAACCCACGATCCCCACGACCGTCGCGGCGACGACGCCACCGATCAGGCCCTCGATCGACTTCGACGGCGAGAGGTGGGTCAGGAACTTGTGGCGGCCGATCTTGCGCCCGACGAGGAAGGCGCCGGTGTCGTAGGACCAGACCGTGAGCAGAAGGAGGATGAACCAGCTCCGGCCGGCGCCGAGGGGATCGGCGACGGCGTCGGCGGGGATCGCCGGCGCCGCGTCCCACAGGCGTGGCAGGAAGGCGAGGAGCCCCACGTACAGCACTCCGAAGACCGTCGCCATCCACGCCTCGAAGCCGCGCTTGGTGTCCGTGATGCTGAACGCGGCGATCCCGACGAGGACGACCGCGAGGCCCACGACGACCCCCGTCGCGGTCAGGGCGGTGCCGGGGACCGCCGGCTCCAGGACGATCGCGACCGCCGCGAGGATCCCGACGGGAGCGAGCACCTCGTACCCGGCGCCGCGCAGCAGCCGGAACGCCTCCCACGCGGCGCCGGCGGCGATGGCCGCGACGCCCAGCGTGAACCACGGCTGGCCCACGACGACCAGGATGAGGACGACCGGGACGAGGATGACCAGGCTCTTGGCGCGATCGACCAGCATCTCTACCGTCCGAATCTGCGCGACCTGCGCGCGTAGTCGGAGAGCGCGTCGTCGAGCGCCTCCGCCCCGAACGCCGGCCACTGCACGGGCGTGGAGACGAACTCCGCGTAGGCCGACTGCCAGATGAGGAAGTTCGAGAGCCGCTGCTCGCCGCCGGTCCGGATGACGAGGTCCGGGTCCGGCAGGCCGGCCGTGTAGAGCGCGCCCGCGACCGCCGTCTCGTCGATCGCGTCCGCCGGCACGCCTGCGCGCACGAGGGCGCGGACCGCGTCCACGATCTCCGACCGCCCCGCGTAGTTGAAGGCGATGTTCAGCCGCAGGCGCGTCCCGCCCGCCGTCGCCTCGAGGGCCGAGGCGATCGACCGACGCGTGGCCTCGGGCAGCTCGTCGAGCCGGCCGAGGAGGCGCACGGCCACGCCCTGCTCGATGAGATCCGGCGTCTCGGTCCGGATGGCGGACTCGAGGAGCCCGAGGAGCCAGGAGACCTCGGCATCGGAGCGTCCCCAGTTCTCGCGGCTGAACGCGTAGAGCGTGAGCACGGGGATCCCGCGCCTGACCGCGTGGGAGACCGTCCGGCGCACCGCATCGACGCCGGCGGCGTGGCCCTCGGCCTCGGGCAGCCCGCGCTCGCGCGCCCACCGCCGGTTGCCGTCCATGATGACGGCGACATGCGTCGGCAGCGGGTCGAACGCCGGCTCCATGTCGCGGACGGCCGCTGCCCCGGGGCCTTCCTCGGATCCCCCGGGGGCGGTCGGGCCGGCCGGGCCGCTGGTCGGGAGGGCCGTCACTAGACCTCCATGACCTCCTGTTCCTTGTGGTGGCCCGCCTTGTCCACGGCCGCGATGTGCGTGTCGGTGATGCGCTGAAGGCTCTCGAGCTCGCGGTGGGCCTCGTCCGTGCCGATGACCCCGTCCCGCTCTTCCTTCTTGATGGCGTCGGCGGCATCGCGCCGGAGGTTGCGGATCTCGACCCGCGCCTCCTCCATCCGCTTGTGCACCTGCTTCACGATGTCGCGCCGGCGCTCCTCGGTGAGCGGCGGGATGTTCAGTCGGATGATCGTGCCGTCAACGTTGGGCATGAGCCCGATGTCGCTCTTGAGGATCGCCTTCTCGATCGCGGTGACGACGGCCCGATCCCAGGGCTGGATGACGATCTGGTGCGGCTCCGGCACGCTGATCCCGGCGAGCTGGTTGAGCGGGGTCGAGGTCCCGTAATAGTCCACGTGCAGCCGCTCGACCAGGGCCGTCGAGGCACGGCCCGTCCGGAGCCCGGCGAAGTCGCGCTCCATGACCTCCACGGCGCGCTGCATCTTGGGCTCGACGGTCGCGAGGACCTGGCTGCTCATGTGGGGTCACCTCCGGTGATGAGGGTGCCGATCGCCTCGCCCGCCGTGACGCGGCGGATGTTCTCGGGGCGGTCCAGATCGAAGACGACGATGGGCAGGTCGTTCTCCATGCACAGCGAGACCGCGGTGGAGTCCATCACCTGCAGCCGGTCGCGGAGGAGGTCCACGTAGGTGAGCCGATCGTACCGCCGAGCGCCCGGGTTCGAGACCGGGTCGGCGTCATAGACGCCGTCCACCTTGGTCGCCTTCATGAGGACCTCGGCGTGGATCTCCACCGCCCGCAGCGCGGCGGCGGTGTCCGTCGTGAAGTACGGGTTCCCGGTGCCGGCCGCGAGGATCACCACGCGGCCCTTCTCCAGGTGGCGGACGGCGCGCCGGCGGATGTACGGCTCGGCGACCTCGTTCATCGCGATGGCGCTCATCACGCGGGTCGGGACGCCCGCGCGCTCGAGGGCATCCTGCAGCGCCAGTCCGTTCATCACGGTGGCGAGCATGCCGATGTAGTCGCCCGTCGCCCGGTCCATCCCCCTCGCGGCGGCGGCAAGACCCCGGAAGATGTTCCCGCCGCCCACGACGACGCCCACCTCGACACCCATCGCGTGGACGTCGGCGACCTGTTGCGCGATGAACGCGCAGAACTCCGGGTCGACGCCGTACTGGCGCGAGCCGAGCAGCGCCTCCCCGGAGAGCTTCAGCAGGATCCGGCGGTAGCGGACCGAGCCGGGATCGGGGATGGGGTGGCCGTCCTCGCTCACAGCTCCTCGCCGAGCGCGAACCGCGAGAACCGCCGCACGCGGATGTTCTCGCCCAGGCGCGCGATCGCCTCCGTGACGAGCTGCTTCACGGCCATATCGGTGTCGCGGAAGGGCTGCTCGTAGAGGCAGACCTCCGTGAACCACTTCTTGAGCTGGCCCTCGACGATCTGGCCGCGGATCGCCTCGGGCTTCTTGAGGAGCTCCTCCGATGCGAGGAGCTGGGCCCGCTTCTCCTCGACGTCGGCTGCCGGGATGCGGTCCACCTCGACGTAGAGCGGTGCGAGTCCCGCGACCTGGATAGCGAGGTCGCGCACGAGCTTGCGGAAGTCGTCGGTCCGCGCCACGAAGTCCGTCTCGCAGTTGACCTCGATGAGCACGCCCACGCGGTTGCCCGGATGGATGTAGCTCTCGACGAGGCCGTCCTTGGCGTCGCGGTCGGCCTTCTTCGCCGCGGCTGCGAGACCCTTCTCGCGCAGGCGGGCGACCGCCTTGTCCATGTCGCCCTCGGTCTCCTCGAGGGCGCGCTTGCAGTCCATGAAGCCGGCGCCGGTGCGCTCGCGAAGCTCCTTGACCGCCTCGGCGCTGATCGTGGCCATCTGGTGTGCGTCTCCTGTCGTGTCGGCCGCGGCGGCCGCCGGGGCGGCCGTCGCGCGGATGGTGTGGAGTGGGCAGGATCAGGCGGAGGGAGCCGCGGGCTCGTCGGACGCGGGCGGCGCCTCGAGGATCGCCTCGGCCGCGCGCGCGCCGGGCAGCAGGTCGTCCTCGTCCGCATCCGGCTCGAAGGTGAGCGATCCGCCCGCCGCCAGGGTGGCCACGAGGTCCTCGGACGGGGCCCCGGCCTCCTCGGCCTCGATCGCCATCTCGGCCTCGACCTCGGGCTCCGCGGTCGCGCGGGCACCGCGCTCGCGTGCGCCCTCGATGGCCGCGTCGGCGATCACTGACGCGAGGAGCCGGATCGACCGGATCGCGTCGTCGTTGGCCGGGATGATGTAGTCCAGGTCGTCCGGGTCCACGTTGGTGTCCCCGGTGCCGACGATCGGGATCTCGAGCTTGCGAGCCTCCGTGACCGCGATCCGCTCACGCGCGGGATCGATGATGAACACCATCCCCGGCAGCCGACGCATCTTGCGGATGCCCCCGAGCGAGAGGTCGAGCTTGCGAAGCTCCTCGTCGAGCTTCGCGGCCTCCTTCTTGGTCATCCGGTCGAAGTCGCCGGCCGACTTGCGGGCCTCGAGCTGGTCGAGCAGGCCGAGACGCTTCTTGATGGTCACGAAGTTCGTGAGCATGCCGCCGAGCCAGCGGTGGTTGACGTACGGCTGGCCGGCGCGGTCCGCCTCCTGGGCGATGGCCGCCTGGGCCTGCTTCTTGGTGCCGACGAAGAGGACCGCCTCGCCGCGCGCGGTGGTCTCGCGGACGGCGTCCAGGGCGATGTCGAGCCGCTTCGCCGTCTGCGCCAGGTCGATGATGTGGATCCCGTTGCGCTCCGCGTAGATGAACGGGCGCATCTTCGGGTTCCAGCGCCGCGTCTGGTGGCCGAAGTGCACGCCGGCCTCGAGCAGCTGGCGCATGGAAACGGTGGACACGAAGAGACCTCCTGCGGTTATGCCTCCGCGCGTCGGGCCCGGGAACCGTCGGACGTCCGTCCGATCGGCACCGCCCCGGGGCCACGAAGTGGATCGCGCGTGCGTGGTCGCGCCCGCTCGGGCACGGGCCGCCGGGAAGACGGCCGCCCGGGAGTGTAGCACGGACACGCGCCCGTCCCCGGAGCGGCGGCGCCGCGGGTCACGCCTCCACGGCGCGGTGATGCCGCGTCACGACCGCGCCGGCCGTCCCGGGCTCCGCGACCACGAGGTCGAGGCGGAGCGGCAGCCTCGGGAGCGGGGTCCCGTCCGGCAGGGCGCCGCGCGCGAGGAGGCACGCGATCCCGTCACGGAGCGCGGCGCGCTTCCGCCAGCCGACGGTCTCCTCCGGCAGCCCGTGCGAGCGCGAGGCGCGCCAGCGGACCTCGACGACGACCACGGCTGCCGGCGGGCCTGGATCGACCGCGACGATGTCGAGCTCGTGGCGCCCGCAGCGGACGTTCCGGCCCAGGATCGCCCACCCCGCGGACGTGAGCGCCGCCGCGACCCTGCCCTCGACCGACCTGCCGATCGCGTGGGGCCGCGCTTCCATCCGGCGAGCATCGCGCGGCGCGCCCACCGCCGGATCATCCCGAGGTCTCGCCCGGATCCGCCGGGATCGTCCCGTCGACGACGTAGGCCTCGATGAAGGTCCGGCGGTGGATCGGCGTCGGACCGAGCGCGACCAGCGCGGCGCGGTGCTCCGGGGCCGCGTACCCCCGGTTGCGCGCGAACCCGTACCCCGGGTAGAGGGCGTCGTAGCGATCCATCAGTGCGTCGCGCGCCACCTTGGCCACCACCGACGCGGCGGCGACCGATGCGCAGAGCCGATCGGCGTCGACGAGGGCGCGCTGTCGGATCGAGAGGCCGGCGATCTCGAGCGAGTCCAGCAGCAGCGCATCCGGCCTGACGCCCAGCCGTGCGACCGCGAGCTGGCTCGCGAGGATCGTCGCCTGCAGGATGTTCATCCGGTCGATCAGCGGCGGCTCCACCACGCCGAGCGCCCACGCCACGGCGTGCCGGCGGACGTCGGCGTCCACCCGCTCGCGGTCACGGGCCGTCAGCAACTTGGAGTCCCGCACGCCCGCCGGGACCCAGCCGACCGGCAGGATCACTGCGGCCGCGACCACCGGCCCGGCGAGACAGCCGCGCCCGACCTCGTCGACGCCTGCGACGGCGCGGCAACCCGACCGCAGGAGCCATCGCTCCTCGGCCAGGTCCGGATCCAGCCTCTCCGCGTGCCAGGGGGCCAGCGCCGACCGGCCGCCGGGGGCCGCGGGCGCCGCGAACGAGCGACCCCGCCGGCGGGCCGGCGTCCCGGTCCGGGCGGGGTCGGAGGTCCCCATCGTGCGCCCGGGTCTCGCGCGGGCGCCGGCGTCAGCCGTTCTGGCGGCGCTCGCGCAGCGTCGCGGCCTTGCCCACGCGCTTGCGGAGGAAGTAGAGCTGCGCGCGGCGCGCGACGCCGTGGCGCACGACCTCGATCTTCTCGATCCGGGGGCTGTTGACCTTGAAGGTCCGCTCCACCCCGACGCCGCTCGCGATGCGCCGCACGGTGATCGACCGGGTGATCCCGCCGCCGCGGAGGCGCATGACGGTCCCTTCGAAGACCTGGATCCGCTCGCGGTTGCCTTCGACGACCTTGGCGGCCACGCGGACCGTGTCGCCCGTGGCGAGCTCGGGGATGTCCGTCCTGATCTGTTCCTGGGCGATCTCGTCGAGCACGTTCACGGGGTGTTCCTACTCTCGTGTCATGGGCAGCGGAGCGCTGCGCGGCGGGCGCGGGGAAGCGGCCACAGCGCGGCCGACGGCGGAGTATAGCACGGGCGCCTGCCGGTCAGGCCAGGTCGCCTTCGCTTCTCCGGGCGTCGCGTTCCTCCTCGATCACCCGTCGCTCGTCGGCGGTGAGCTCGCGCCCGGCGAGCAGGTCGGGGCGTCGATGCAGGGTCCGGCGGACCGCCTCCGCGTGCCGCCAGCGCGCGACGGCTCCGTGGTCCCCGCTGGTGAGGATCGATGGCACCCCCATCCCGCGGTAGACGGCCGGCCGCGTGTATTGCGGGTACTCGAGCAGTCCCGCTGCGTGGGACTCCTCGATCGTGGACGCCTCCTCGATGACGCCGGGGACGAGCCGGATGACGGCGTCGATCACGACCATCGCGGCAAGCTCCCCGCCCGAGAGCACGTAGTCGCCGATCGAGATCTCACGGTCCACCAGGGAGCGCACCCGCTCGTCCACGCCCTCGTATCTCGGGCAGACGAGGACCAGGTGCTCCAGGCCCGCGAGCTCGCGGGCCGTGGCCTGCCGGAACGGCTCCCCGGCCGGATCCATGAGGAGCACGGTCGTCCCTGGCCTCCGCAGTGCGTCGAGCGCGTCCCCGACGGGCTCCGGGCGGAGGACCATCCCCGCGCCGCCGCCGTACGGCGCATCGTCCACGCTGCGGTGGCGCCCGATCCCCCACGCGCGAAGGTCGTGGACCCGCAGCGTGACCAGCCCCCGCGCGACGGCGCGTCCCGGGATGCTCTCGTCGAGTGGGCCGGCGAGCATGCCCGGGAAGAGCGTGAGAACGTCGATCTCGATGGTCACGCCTCACCCTCGCGCACGTCGGCGCCGCGGGCACGCTCGCGATGCGGCCGCGCCGGGGGCCTGGGCGCCTCCACCTCCAGGTCGAGCGCATCCGCGTCGACCACGATCGAGCCCTCGCGCGGGGTCCACGCGATCACGAACGACCGGACGACCGGCATCTCGAACGCCCGGACGACCCCGCCGCCCACGGAGACGATCTCCGCGCCGCCGGCGCGGTAGACGTCGCGGACCACGCCCAGGTCGCGTCCGTCGCGGTCGGTCACCCGGACCCCGACGAGCTCGTGCCAGAAGACGGCACCCGGCTCGAGATCCCGGCCGGGGTCCACCTCGACCTCGAGGTCCAGGTCGCGGAGAGACTCCGCCGCCGTCCGGTCGGACACCTCGCGGAACCGGACGCGCAGGCCCGGACCATCCACGGCCGACTCCAGGACCGTCAGGATCCTCTCGCCGGCCATGACCCGGGCGCCGGGCGCGAAGCGCTCCTCGGGCCGGTCCGTCAGGACCTCGACGCGGACGGCGCCCCGCAGCCCGTGGAGGCCCCGGACCCGCCCGACCGCGACGCGCTCCGGGATGGGCTCCACCCCCTGTGCCGTCAGACGATCTCGAGCGTGACGGGCTCGCCGTCCCGGGCGGACATCACCTTGAGGAGCGTCCGAAGCGCCTTGGCGACGCTGCCGTTGCGGCCGATGACCTTGCCCATGTCGCCCTCGGCGACCTGCAGCTCGATCACGGTGCCGCCGGCCTCCCGGTGCGCGGTCACCTGGACCGCATCCGGGTCGTCCACCAGGTTCTTCGCGACGAACTCGACGAGGTCGCGCGCTGCCATCGGCGGCCTACTTCTTGACGGCCGGGAGGATCCCGGCGGAGCGGAAGAGCCGGGCGACGGTGTCGCTGGGCTGAGCGCCCTTCGCGAGCCATGCCTTGGCCTTGTCGGCGTCCACGACGAACTCGACGGGCTCCGTGCGCGGGTTGTAGTGGCCGAGCGTCTCGATGGACCTGCCGTCACGCGCGTTGCGGGCGTCGGTCACGACCACGCGATATGTCGGCTGCTTCGTCGCCCCCACCCGTGTGAGGCGGATACGGACTGCCATGGGCTTCAGTCTCCTCGTCCTGTCCGGGGCCCTTCTCCTGGCGCCCGGTCGATGATGGGCCGGTCAGCGGGCGCGAACGGCGACCGCGAGCCGGAGTCGGATGACGTCGTCGGCAGCCGTGTACGCCGCGCCGAGCGACTGGATGCGCGCCGCGAAGGACGCGGTGTCGCCGCCAAGAGCGGCGGCGGCGGACGCGTCCGACGCGGCCGCGAGCTCGAGGACGGCCCCCGCGTCCAGGAACGCCTGGCCGTCGTTCGACGCGCCTGCGAGAGCGATCGCCGCCTGGTAGTCCGGGTCGGCCGCCAGCGAGTCGGCGGCGGTGGTGTCCACGACCTGCTCGACGAAGGTCGCGTCCGTGCCGAGGACGAAGAGGCCGCGCTGGACCGTGTACGCGACGGCCGCCGACGCGGGGAGCATCTCGCGGATCCGGGCGAGGTCCTCCGCGGACGGGGCGCCGGCCCCGCCGCCCGACCCGCCTGCCGCGCCCTGCAGGGCCGCGACGAGCGCGTCGCGGACGTCGCCGAAGTCCACGGTGACGATCGTCCCGTCGCCGTACGGCTTCTCCGTCACGACCGGCCGGCCGTTGGGGCCGTCGACGAATGCGAGCAGCGCGCGGATCGCGGCCACGCGGGTCGCCGCCACCGACGGCTCGTCGGCGGAGACCACGATCCCGCCGTGCATCGTCCCGCCGGACCGGGTCACGGCGACCGCGCCGTCGCCGGCCCAGTCAACGAACGACCCGAACGCCCCGTCGAGGACGGAACCGGCCGGGCCCAGCTTCTCCGTCAACCCGGGGGTTGCTGCCGCCGCATCGAGCGCTCGCTGGACCAGGTCGCCGGCGTCGTGGACCTCGAGTGCCGCGATCGTCTCGGCGGGCAGGCGCGCGGCGAGCGTGCTCGTCCGCGGAGACCCGACCGGGACGTCCGTCGGGCGAGGCGCCACGACGTCGAGCGTGGCGCCGCCGGCCTCCGCGCGGATCCACGCGGTCACCCAGGCGGGAGGCTCGTGGCCGGCGGGGAGGGACGGAAGCGGCATCGCGAGGACCTGGACGTCATCGGCCCTGCCCGCTGCGGCCCTGGCCGCCTCGGCGAGCGCGGGAGCGTCGACCCAGGCCATCGCCGCATGCTGCGCGGGCACCTGGGCGATCGCCTGGCGGAACGCCGGCGTCGCGGCGAGCCCACCGTTCCCCTGTGCGTCGATGGCGCTCTCGACGGCCGCCCGGTCGCCGAGCAGGACCGTGGTCCCCACGACGGACCACGCGATCGTGCGGCCGGGGAGCTGGTCGACCGTGACCGTGTGGACGGTCGCAGGGCCGACGGCCGCCGTGCCCGTGGGCGTCCCGAGCCTGGCCGAGAGGAAGCCCTCGGTCGCGACCGGGTCCTTCGTCGTGGCGAGGACGAGGCCCCACCCGCCGATGATCGGCACCCCGGAGCCGGGCATGACCGTGTCGAGGTCGCCGGCGGCGACGGCGATCTCCCCACCCAGCCACGGCTTGAGGTCGCGTCCGTAGTCGACGGTGCCGCCCGTTATGCGGCCGATGGCGTCACCGACGGCGGTGTCCACCTTCATGTCGAGCGCGGCCTGGTCGTCGAACCCGGGGAAGCGCGAGAGCAGCTCGCCGACCGCGGTCTGCTGGTCGCCGGGCAGGTCGGTCCGGACCTCCGCGTAGACGGTGGTCGTGGCCGGGGCCCAGGCTGCGAGCGCGGACGAGGCGCCCCCGGCCACGATGAGCCCGATCCCGCCGAGGGTCACGAGCCCGACGATCCCGAGGACGCCGAGCGCGACGGCCCAGCGCGCGCGGCTGGAGCGACGCGCGGTCGCCGGCCGGACCGGCTGCACCGCCGGCTGGAGGTCCTGGTCCGCCGTCGCCGCCTCGGGGGTGGTCCCGGCGGGCTGCGTGGGAGCGGGGGCTCCCGCCGCGGAGGTGTCGTCGATCTCGTTCATCACCATCGCCTATCGTCGCACGAGGCCGGGGATCCGCCGGCCGCCGGAGAGCTGCTTCATCATCTTCTGCATCTCGAGGAACTGCTTCACGAGCCGGTTCACGTCCGTGAGGCTGGTCCCCGATCCCGTCGCGATCCGTCTCCGGCGCGACGCATTGAGGATCGTGGGGTCCCGGCGTTCCGCCGGGGTCATGGCGCGGATGATCGCCTCGACGCGCCGGAGGTCGCCCTTGTCCACCGAGGCCTGGGCGTCCTTCGCGAAGCTCCCCATCCCCGGGATCATCTCCATCAGCTGGCCGATCGGGCCCATCTTCTGGACCTGCTGGAGCTGGTCGAGCATGTCCTCGAGCGTGAAGCTGGCGGTCCGGAGCTTCTTCTCCATGACGGCCGCCTGCTTCGCGTCGAAGGTCTCCTGGGCGCGCTCCACGAGGGTGAGGACGTCGCCCATCCCCAGGATCCGGCTGGCCAGGCGGTCGGGGTGGAAGACCTCGAGCGCGTCGGTCTTCTCGCCCGTCCCGAGGAACTTCACCGGCAGGCCGGTGACCGCCCCGATCGAGAGGGCGGCGCCGCCGCGGGCATCGCCGTCGATCTTGGTGAGCACGAGCCCGGTGAGCGGGACCGCCTCGTGGAACGCCTGCGCGACCGCGACCGACTCCTGGCCGGTCATGGCGTCCACCACGAGCAGCGTCTCCACCGGCCGGACGGCCCGGCACAGGTCCGCGATCTCCGCCATGAGCGGCACGTCCACGGTCAGGCGTCCGGCGGTGTCCACGATGACGGTGTCGCGGACGAGCCGGCGCGACGCCTCGATGCCGCCCTGGACGGTGTCGAGGACCGACGTGCCGGCGGGCGCGCGGTGGACCGGGATGTCGATCGCCTTGCCGAGCGTCTCGAGCTGGTCGGCGGCGGCCGGACGGTACGGGTCCGCGGCGACGAGCATGGGCCTCCGCCCGATGCGGACGACGTGGCGCGCGAGCTTGGCGGCCGTGGTGGTCTTGCCGGAGCCCTGGAGGCCGACGAGGACGACGACGGCCGGGCTCCCCGAGAGGTGGAAGACGCGGTCCCCAGCCCCGAGGAGGCTGGTGAGCTCCTCGTTGACGATCGCGACGACCTGTTGGCCCGCGGTGAGGCTCTCGAGGACCTCCGCCCCGACGGCGCGCTCGCGGACCCGGGCGATGAAGTCCTTGACGACCTTGAAGTTGACGTCGGCCTCCAGCAGCGCGAGACGGACCTCCCGCATCGCGGCGTCCACGTCGGCCTCGCTGATGCGGCCGCGCCCGGTCAGGGACGCGAGGGTCCGGCGCAGGCGGTCGGAGAGGGCGTCGAACATGCGGAGGACGGGCTCCTACGGGACCGGACGGCGCCGACGGGACGGATGCCCGCCGGGCCCCACTCGCGGGTTCTGACGAGGCCGGGGCAGCCGGAGTGTACCGGAACCGGCGCCCGAGGCCCATCCGCCGCGGCTGACGCGGGCCCGCGGCCGCGCAGGGACCCGGCGGGAGGGTCGGCGGGAGCTGCGGGATCCCGTCAGGCGAAGAGCGCCGCCACGAACGCCTCGGGGTCGAACGGCACGAGGTCCGAGGCTCGCTCCCCTACCCCCACGTAGCGGACCGGGACCCCGAGAGCGTCCTCGATGGCGAAGACGATCCCGCCCTTCGCCGTCGAGTCGAGCTTGGTGAGCACGATCCCGGTGATGCCCGCGGTCTCGTGGAACGACCGGGCCTGCGCGAGGCCGTTCTGCCCGGTCGTGGCGTCGAGGACGAAGAGCACCTCCGGCGCGGCGCCCGGGAAGCGCTTGTCCACGATGCGCCGGATCTTCGCCAGCTCGTCCATGAGGTTCGTCTTCGTGTGCAGGCGACCGGCCGTGTCCGCGATGACGACGTCGGCGCGACGGGCCGCCGCGGCGTCGAGCGCGTCGTAGACCACGGCGCCCGGGTCCGCGCCCGGCGCATGGGCGACGATCTCCGATCCGGTCCTGTCTGCCCAGATCCGCAGCTGGTCGATGGCCGCGGCCCGGAAGGTGTCGGCGGCCGCGAGGATCACCCGCGCCCCCTCGCGGTGGTAGCGGTCGGCGAGCTTGCCGATCGTCGTCGTCTTGCCGGTCCCGTTGACGCCCACAACCAGCAGGACGGCCGGCGCTCCCTCCGCCGACGGGCCGGGACGCCAGCCTGGATCGGCCGGCGCGAGGATCGCCGCGAGCTCCGCCCGGACCGCGGCCTCGGGGCCGCCCGGGTCATGTCGGCGCCGCGCGCGCTCCACGATCTCCATGGCCAGGGCACCACCGACATCGCCCGCGATGAGCGTCTCCTCGACGTCCTCCCAGGATGGGCCGGACGCGTCGGCGCCGCCGAGGATGGTGCGCAGGCGGCCCATGAACCCCTGGCGGCTCTTCTGCACGCCCAGGGCCAGCTCCGCCGCATCCTCCGCGGCCTCTGCCTTGGCGGCCGCGCCCTGCAGCCCGGGCCAGCCCGGGACCCCCGGCCACCCCGGCACGGCGTCCCCGGTGACCGGGGCGGGCGGCACGGGTGCAGCGGGCGCAGCGGGCTCATACGCAGCCCGTGCGGCGACCGCATCCAGCCCCGCCGGTCCGCCGTCGGCCGGCTGCGCGCCGACGCCGAGGTCCGGCCGGTCGCGCCCCTCGTCGCCGACGAGCTCGTCCAGCCCGGTCGGAGCCTCCTCCCCGGTCGGACGGTCGTCGGCCGCACCTTCCCGCGTCACCCGTCCGTCGGCCGGCTCCTCCGCCGGCTCTTCCTCGGGCAGATCGGCCGGCTCTTCGGCCGGCTCGTCGCCGGGCCGCGACCATCGTCGCCAGAACGCCATCCTCTCCCCTCAGTCCGGCCTCGCCGCACGTGCGGCGTCGGCGATGCCCTGCGCCTCCTCGAGCCGGAGGCTGATGATCCGGCTCACAGCGTCGTCCCCGATGGTCACGCCGTAGAGCGCGTCGGCGGCCTCGATCGTCCCGCGGTTGTGGGTGATGACGACGAACTGGATCGTCCGCGCGAGCCCGGCGAGCGCCTCCGAGAAGCGCCCGATGTTCGCCTCGTCCAGCGCGGCATCGACCTCGTCGAGGACGCAGAACGGGACCGGCCGGATGGTGAGCATCGCGAACAGCAGCGCCACGGCCGTCAGGGCCCGCTCGCCGCCCGAGAGCATCGCCAGCGGTTGCGGCTTCTTCCCCGGCGGCCTGGCAACGATCTCGACGCCGGTCGCGGCGAGGTCGTCGGGGTCGGTGAGCGACAGCTGTGCGCGCCCTCCACCGAACAGCGCCTGGAACTGGGCGTCGAACGCACCCTCGAGCCGCGCGAAGGTGGACCGGAACCGCTCGGAGATCAGCGTCTCCAGCTCGCGGATGAGGGCCCGCGTCTTGTCGATCGCGCTCCGGAGATCGCGCTCCTGGGACTCGAGCCCATCGAGTCGGGCGCGGATCTCCGCGTACTCCTCCACCGCGAACGGGTTGGACGCACCGACGTCGTGGAACCGGCGCCGCAGGGTGGCGAGGCGCGCGGCCGAGGGCGGGTCCCCGGCGGGCGGCACCGCGGCCCAGCGCTCCCCGGCCCGCGCGAGGAGATCCTCGAACGCGGCCGCGAGGTCCGTCCCATCGTCGAGATCGTCGTCCGCCGTCGCCGGCGGCGACCCCACCGCTCCCCCGGACCCGAGGCCGTCACGCGCGGTCACCACCGCGGGCGGCCGAACCTCCGCCTCGCCGCCGGGTGCCGCGCTCACGTCGGGTTCCGCGCTGCCGCCGGGTGCCGCGCTCACGTCGGCGGCCGACTGGGCCGCGAGCGCACGCACGCCCACGTCCCCGAGCGCTGCGAGCTCCACGAGCAGCTGCTCGCGAACGCCATCGAGCGCAAGGCGAGCCTCCACGTCGCTGACCTCGAGGCGTCGGAGCCGCTCGGCGGTCCCGTGCACCCGCTGGCGGGCGCGCGCCACGGCCTCCTCGGCCGCCCGCGCGGCCTCGCGGAGCGGATCGAACCCGGCGGCAAGCGCGTCGAGCGCTGCCCGCGCGGCCGCCTCGGTCGCCGAAGCGCCTGCTTCCTCCGCCGACGCCCGCCTGCGCTCCTCCGCCGAGCGCTCGGCGCGCGCGGCCAGGTCGGCGAGCCCCCGCTCGGCGGCGACGATGCGCTCCTCGGCCAGCGCCGCGCCGGCCTCCGCCCGGGCGCGGGCCCGCTCGGTCTCGGCGCGCGCGCGCGCCGCCTCCGCTGCTCGTGCAGCCACGCGATCGCGGCGGGCGGAGACGTCCGCCACGCGCGCCTCCCACGCGGCGATCGCGGCATCGTCCGCTTCGGTCGGGACGTCAGCGCCGCGGGGCCGCGTACGTCCCGGGTCCACCGTGACCGCGTCCGCGGCGGGGCCAGCCGCGGAGCCGGCTGCCGCGACGGCCGCGGCCCGGTCGGCGGCACCCCCATCCACCGCGCGCAGCTCGTCCGCCGCCTCGCGCGCGCGGCGGGCCTCGACCTCGAGACGGTCCGCCTGGGCGCGGAGCCATGCCTCCTCGCGCGAGGCGCGCTCGAGGTCGCGCGCCACGGCGCGCTCCTCCTCCTCCAGTCGCCGGGCCGCCACCGCGGCGCCCATGGCGACGGCGCGGGCCACCTCCGCGGCCTCACGTGCCGCGACGACGCGCGCCTCGGCAGCAGACATGGCCTCCTCCGCGCGCGCGGCGGCAGCCGCCGCGTCCGCCTCGCCCGCCTGTGCCCGCTCGGCTGCTGCGCGCCGGGCCAGCGTCGAGTCGCGGCCGCCGAGCACCACCACCCCCTGGCCGTCCGCCAGTGCGCCCTCCGGCGTCGCCACCGCCCATCCCGGCCCCAGCTCGAGCGCAAGCCCGAGTGCCGACGGCAGGTCCGGCGTCCACAGGGCGCGGGCCAGGAGGCGTCGCGCGCGGCCCGTCGGGTCGACCCGGATCGCGTCGACCAGGGCCCCGCCTCCCGCCTCGGCAGCGCGCGATGCCGCCGCGGCCGACGAGCGGTCCACCGCGGCCTCCGGCACCTCGTCGTCGAGGACCACGACGCCGCGCTCGGTCGCGACGTCCCCGATCCTGCCGGACGGCAGCACGAAGCCCTGCTCCGCCTCACGGAGGGCCGCCGTCACGGCGGCGCGAAGGGCCGGATCGACGTCGAGCCCGTCCGTGAGCGCCCGCCCGCCCAGCCGGCGCGCGGCCTTCGCGAGGCCGCGCTGCTCCGCCGCCTCCGCCCGCGCACGGGCCGCCTCGAGGTCGGCGCGTGCGGCCGCCAGCCGGG
>JAKOQS010000264.1 GCA_029778235.1 Chloroflexota bacterium
AGCTCGGCGACGCCGTCGCGGTCTACCTCGACGCCGGTCCGTCGCAGGTCGGCCTGCTGAGCACCATCGTCGACGCCAGCGGCGAGACGCCCTACCTCCTGCGCCCCGGAGCGATCGAGGTCGACACGCTGCGCGAGGTCTGCCCCGACCTCGTCGTCGACGACGCCTGACCCCTCCCGCCGCTCGCCGTCCGCGAGCAGCGCCGTCCACCCGTTCCCCGAGCGCCTGTCGCCCGCGTCGCGGGCCCGTAGTTCTCCGAACATGATCATGTTTCGAGAACTACGGGACAGGTCAGGGGGCGAGGTCGGCGAGGGTGCGCTCGGCGAGGGCGAGAATGCCGTCGGGCCGCAGATGGGCGCGGACGAGGCCGAGCGCCCACGACCGCTGCTCGTCGCTCCGCGAGCGGTCGAGGGCGTCGGAGGTGAATAGCGCGGCATCCTCGAGGGCCCGTACTCCACGGTGGTGGGCCAACCGTCGCGGGTCGGGGCGCACCGGGCCGTAGCCCTCCTCGAACCAGCGCAGCTGCTCGGGCGACACGGTCGAGAAGCCGGGCAGGCCGCCCACCACCATGAGCTGGTCGCGCTCGGGCCAGGAGAGCACGGCGTCGTCCCAGTCGAGCAGCCAGAGGCGCTCGCCGTCGAGGTCGACGACCAGGTTGCCCCGGTGCGGGTCTCCGTGGCAGAGCACCAGGTCCGTCCCGCCCGCGGTGCCGGTCGCGCGTACGCCGTCCAGCGCCCGGCCGACGCGCGCGCGGGCCGTCACCCAGACCTCGGCGGCCTCGGAGCCGATCCGGTCCACCGCGGCGTCGGCCGCGAGGTCGGCCGCCGCGACGAGGGCGGCGACGTCGGCCCCGCTGTGGTCGTCGCGGGGGAGCGCCGACGGGCGGCCGACGGGCGGCGTCGCGTGGACCGCGGCCAGCAGGCGGCCGAACGCCGCCCACTGCGCGGGAGCAGGCTCCACCTCCAGCGCCGACCGGCCGGCGACCCACGGCACCAGGCTGACCCGCACGCCGTCGACCTCGGTCCAGACGCCGCCCGCCGTCGTCCGCCGGGGGAGCGGCACGCCGGGTGCGGTGATCGCGGCCGCCACCTCGAGACCGGCGGGGCTCCCGCCCGACGCCTCCCGGAGCGCCCACGCCCGGCCGTCGGCCTCGACGGCCCGCCAGGTGCGGGCCCCGGCGTCGGCACCGCCTGCGACGGGTTCGAGGGCGACGAGGTCGACCGGGTACGCCGCGCGCACCACGGCCACGAGCCGCTCGGCCCCGAGCGAGGCGCGTCCCCAGCCGGTCACCGGGGGATCGTGGCACGCGGCGCCCGGTGGGTCCTACGCCGTTCCCGGGGCCCTAGGCTCGCCCCCATGACCGCCGCTACCCCGTGGGGCCCGGACTTCGCCGCTCTCGAGAGCTCCGACCCCCAGATCGCCCGCATCCTGCTCGCCGAGCGCGACCGCCTCAACGACGGCCTGCAGCTCATCGCGAGCGAGAACTTCACCTCTCCGTCCGTGCTCGCCGCGCTCGGTTCGACGCTGTCGAACAAGTACGCCGAGGGCTACCCGGGAAAGCGGTACTACGGCGGCTGCGAGGTCGTCGACGAGGCCGAGAACCTCGGTATCGAGCGGGCGAAGTCGCTGTTCGGCGCCGAACACGCCAACCTGCAGCCGCACAGCGGCGCCAGCGCGAACATCGCGGTCTACGGCGCGTTCCTGCAGCCGGGCGACACCGTGCTCGCCATGAGCCTCCCGCACGG
>JAKOQS010000265.1 GCA_029778235.1 Chloroflexota bacterium
ATGCGCAACCTCGACATCGCCGACTCCCGCGCCAAGCTGGAGCTCTACGCGGCCCAGGGCACCCTGCTCGCCGGCCAGGCGGACCTGATCGGCGCCATCGAGCAGGGCCAGTCCGCAGCCATCTCTGAGCTGGGCGCGGCAGCCGCGGACTCCGACGTCGAGTCGGCCGCGCTGCGCTCCGCGATGGACTCGGGCACCGACTGATCGTCGTGCGACTCTCCGCCGCGGGCCACCTAGGTCTCCGCGCCGTCGGGGTCAGTGTGGACGCGGCTCCGCGGGCACGCCCTTGCCGCCACCCCCGTCGACGTCTTCGACGCCGACGCCGCCATCGCGGCGACGCTCGCCGACCTGAGCGCCATCGCCCCGGACGGCGCGGCACCGTCCGGGCTCTACGCCCAGCAGGGAGACGCCATCGCCCCGCTCGCCCGGTTCCGAGCGCGCCCGGGCGCCGTGCGCGTCTTCCGCGCCTGGGCGACGCGCGGGGGGAGATACCTCGCCGGGCCCGACGTGGGCGTCGACGTCGTCGGCGGCGTCGCGCAACCTCCCGAGGCCCACACCGGGGACATCGACGCCGTCTTCACCTGGGTCGACGGCTCCGACCCCGCCTGGCAGGAACGAAAGCGGCGGCGGTTGGAGGGGCCGGGGGGCGCGCCGCGCCACGAGACGGCCGCCAACGACGCCCGGTTCGCCCAGATCGACGAGCTCCGCTACGCGCTGCGCGCCGTCGCCCGGTACGCCCCGTGGCTGCGCCGCGTCTACCTCGTGACGGACGGCCAGCGGCCGCCGTGGCTCGCCGAGGAGTTCCCGGAGGTGACGCTGGTTAGGCACGACGAGATCTTCTCCGACCCGGCGGCCCTGCCGACGTTCAACTCGCACGCCATCGAGTCGCGGCTGCACCACATCCCCGGCCTCGCCGAGCGCTACCTCTACCTCAACGACGACTTCTTCCTCGGCCGCTATGCCCGGCCGGCCGACTACTTCACCGCCGACGGCAAGCCGCGAGTTTTCCTCACCGAGGAGGCCATCCCCGACACCGCCCTGGCCGCCGACGACCACCCCGTCGTCGCCGCAGCCAAGAACAACACGGCCATCCTGCAGCGGCTGACCGGGACGCGGGCGAGCCACAAGCTGAAGCACGCGCCGTACGCGATGCTGCGCTCGGTTGCCCTCGAGCTGGAGGCGCTGGCCGCGGAGCAGTTCGCGGCGACGGCGCGATCGCCGTTCCGCTCCCCGACGGACGTCTCCGCCGCGTCGTCGCTGCTGCCCTACTACGCCCTGGCCACGGGCCGCGCCGTCGCGGGCGAGATGAGCCACTTCTACGCCGACGTCGCCTCACCGGAGCTCCGGTGGCGCCTCCCCCGGCTCCTTGAGCACCGCGACGCCGACGTCATCTGCCTGAACGCGACGACCGCCCCGACCCGCCGAGCCTCGGCGATCCATGCGTTCCTCGAGGCCTACTTCCCGCCGCTGGAAGCCTGAGGTCACAGCACGGGCAGGCGGCCGTGCCTCGTCATGCGAGCCAGGGTCCGCCAGCGCAGCTTCTTCGGGCGACCGCCCTCGGGCCACGGTCTCGTCTTCCAGCCGTTCAGCCAGCCGCGCCACCACGTGCGCATCGCGGCGCGGTCCCGGGTGCGGACCAACTGCACCAGCGTCCAGGACCCGACGTAGGCCCAGGAGAACGGCCAGTGCAGGCAGCGCCGGGCCAGCCACACGCGGTTGCGGGCGTTCTTGAAGAAGTAGTCGTCGTGCCGGGTGGGCTCCATCACCGGGTGGGCGATGCGCAGATCGCCCCGGTACTCGACGCGCAGGCCCAGGTCCCACACCCGCCACGCCAGCTCAATGCCCTCGTGCGCGTAGAAGTACTCGCCGGCCCAGCCGCCGACCGCGACGAAGACGCCCCGCGGCAGCACCACCACCATCTCGACGATCGAGAACCCGTGACTCGTGCGCCGGGGGTCGCCCGTGCGCATCCGAGGCACCCAGCGCATGGGCTCCTCCCCCGGGTGATCCGGGTCCTTCACCCG
>JAKOQS010000266.1 GCA_029778235.1 Chloroflexota bacterium
AGCTCCGCCTCCAGGTCGAGCGCGTGCGTCGCGTCAGGGCGGATGACCGGCTCGCCGTCCCCGATCACGGCGTTCGCGAACTTGGCGAACAGCATCGGCCGGTCCGGCCACGGGGCGTTCTGCTCGCGGACGTGGGCCGTGTAGTTCTGCCCGACGCACACGACCTTGCCCGGCTCCGGCACGGGCGCCGCGAGGCGGACGGCGTCGAGCCCGATGCAGGGCGGCCGGGGCCCTGCGATGACGGCCGCATCGAGCGCCGCCTCCGTCCGCCGGAGGCCCGGGTCGGCGCGCAGGAGGCCCCGGAGATCCACGGCGGCGAGCCCGGGTGCGAGCGCGGCCGCGCCGAGGGCCGGGTCCGCGAGCGCGGCGAGCGGGACGATCCGCCCTGGGTCGCCCGACCCGTCGGAGACGAGGAAGCCGACGGACGGGGCCGGCTCGTCGTCGGCCGTCGCCATCCCGGGCGTGCCCGCCTCCCGCGCGTCGGGGAGCGGCCCCTCGGCCTCCGGCCGGTACGCGACGATCCGCACGGCGCCCCCTACGGCTCCGTGAGCCAGTCGCGGACGGCGGGCCGCGTGAGAGTGCGGAAGAGCACGACCGACAGCAGCGCCACCGGGATCGCGTACGGCCACAGGCCCGCCAGCACGAGCAGCGGGATCGCCGGGATCGTCAGGCTCGCGAGCCCCAGCGCGAGCGTGCGCGACGCCTCCTTCCGCTGGAGCACGAGGGTCGTCGTGAAGATCGTGTAGGCCAGCAGGATCATCGTCACCACCCCGACGGGGCTGATCGGCGCCGAGATCGCCTGGTCCACGACCCATCGAAGCGACAGGCCGATGCCGGCGAGGATCAGGAACGCGTAGGCGAGGAAGACCTTCACGCCGAGCGGCATCGCGGTCAGGGTCTGCATCGTGCCGATTCTGCCACCTCCCTCCGGCGGTCGTGACAGCCGCGGGCGCCCGGGCGCCTGACCCCGCGGCGGTGCCTGCCCGCGCAGGCCCCGCGCCCGCCCGCGCAGGCCCCGCGCCCGCCCGCTGGTAGCATCGACGCGTGCCTCCCCGTCCCGCCCGCCGTCCTCTCGCGCTCGCCGCCGCCGCCGTGGCGATCGTCGCGATCGCCCTCGTCTCCGGCGTCCTCGTGTGGCGCCTCGTGCTCGACCCCGGCCGGCTCGCGCTCGCCCCCTGGGATTCGCTGGACACCCGGTGGGGGACCTACCTGTCCGAGCGGGAGTGGGGCAATCCACGCGAGGCCGTCGGCGGCAACGGCTGGGGGATGGACTACCTGCGGGCGATCAAGGTGCCGTACACGTGGGGCGAGGACGGGATCGCCGGGTGGACCACCCGGGACGGCGACTTCGCGCTCGGCTGGGCCGCCTGGGACGGCAAGGCCGTCAAGGTGACCGAGAGGCTCTTCGGGTGGAGCAACCAGTCGGGTCCACACGGGGAGGCCATCCTGGACCGGCGGACGTTCCACGAGAACACGCCCACCTCCAGCTACACGCGGTACGTCCTCCAGTACCCGGCGGCGTCGCCCACCTTCGACATCACCTTCGAGGGCGCCCGTGCGGACGCGTCGTCCGGGATCATGCGCGCGACCGCCACCGACACGGGGACGGCCGTTGCGCCCCTCGACCTGGTGTTCAAGGGCTGGTTCCACGACCCCGCGATGCAGGTGCAGCGGACCGAGGAGGGGCTCCTGCTCCGTGGCCCGACCTCGGTCGTCGCCATCGCAGGCCCGCCCCCCACGAGCGCCCAGGTCAGCGATCGCAAGAGCGCGATCGACGTGAACCTGCGGGACGGCGCGCTCACCGGCGACGGCCCCGGGCACATCGGCGGGCTCCACTACCGGCTCCAGCTGCAGCCGGCGGCCGACGAGACGGTGACCCTCGCATGGGCGGAGGCGCCCGACGCGGAGACGGCCCGGGCGCGCGCTCGCGACCTGCTCCCCCACGCGGACGAGGTGCTCGCCTCCCGACGCACCGAGGCCGATGGGCTGTTCCGGGGGAAGGTGACGGCGTACGAGGATGTCTACCGGCAGGCGCTGGCCGGGCTCCTGTGGAGCCAGAGCCTCTATCGCTGGGACGGCACCACATCGTTCGCGCCCGCGTGGACCGGCAAGGTGGACGCGAACGATGTCCTGATCATGCCGGACAAGTGGGAGTTCCCCTGGCTCGCGAGCTGGGACACGGGGTTCCAGGCGGTCGCGGCGTCCCTCATCGACCCGCAGCTCGGCGCCGATCAGCTTCGCTTCCTGCTGTCCGACCGCTGGCAGCAGCCCGACGGGCACGTCCCGTGCGCGGAGTGGGTGATGGACGTGGAGTGCCCACCCGTCTTCGCCTGGTCGGCCCTCGAGGTCGCCGATGCCGGGGCGGGGGATGAGTTCCTGCGCGAGGTCTACCCGGGGCTGCAGCGCCAGTACGACCACTGGTGGGCGGTCAACGCCGTGCAGCCCGACGGCCTGTTCACCGGCGGCTTCCTGGGCATGGACAACCTGCCGCGTGGGAAGGGGATGGCGCAGGCCGACGCATCGGCGTGGATGGCGTTCTTCGCACGGGACCTTGCGACGATCGCCGACCGCCTCGGCGATCCCGCCGCGGCCGCCAGGTACCGGGCGGACCGGGAGCGGATCGCCGCGGCCGTGAACGCGAGCCTCTGGGACGAGAAGGACGGCTTCTACTACGACCTCGACACGGACGGCACCTTCATCCCCACGCGGTCGTACTCGGGCCTCATCCCCCTGGTGGCCGGGATCGTCCCGCCGGAGCGGCTCGACGCCGTCCTCGCGAAGCTGGCCGACCCGGCCGAGTTCCTCTCTCCTCACGGGGTCCGGTCCACGTCCGCCCGGAGCGTCCTCTACGAGCCCGGGTACAGCTCGACGCGGGGCGTCAACTCCAACTGGCTGGGGCCCGTCTGGGTCCCCATCAACCACCTGATCATCGCGGCGCTGGAGCCGGTCGATCCCGCCCTGGCGGACACGATCCGTACGTCCGTCGTGGAGACGGTCGCGGCCGACTGGCGGGCCACGGGCCGGTTCCACGAGTACTTCGACGCGGAGACGGGCGAGGGGATCGGCGCGGACGCGCAGACCGGCTGGACCGCGCTCGTGGCGAACCTGATCGCGGAGGGCTGGCCGGCGCCCACCGACGGGCCCGGCGGGAGCGGCGCGCCCGGCACGCCCGACGGGAGCGCCCCCTGAACCCCTAGTTGGTGTTCTGGCGCGTGTACGCCTCCTGGACGGCGAGGCTGTCGTCCACCTCGAGGGGGCCGTGCCCGGGGACCTGGTAGTCCCTCCGCCCGAACGCCTCCGCGATCCGCCGCAGGACGATCGCCTCGGCGCGCGAGACCGGGTCCTGTGAGCCGCCCTCCTGGGCGGCGGTCGCCGCCGTCTCGGCCAGCTCGAGGGCGACATCCACGTACGTGGCGGCCATGACCGGGTCCACCTTGGCCGCGAGGACGGTGCTCGCCGCACGGCAGGCAGCGAGCGCGTCGGCGATGAACGCGTCCGTGCCACCCTCCTCGATGCGGACGCTCGCGATCGGGGCCTTGCCCTCCTCGCCGATGAGCTCGCGCGCCAGGTCGGAGCCGCCGTACCGCTCCTCCAGCAGCTTCCACTCGCGCTTGAGCGCGCGGCTCTCCTTGAAGCGTCCGAACCAGCCGGAGGGAGCGGCCGCGCGGACCGCCTCCTCGCCGGCGACCAGGCCGCGACGCAGGGCCGCCCACTCGTCGTCGCTGAAGTCCGTCCTGCCGGTCATCTCTCGCTCCCCGTGCTGCCGCGCGCCGCGGCCACTCCGCGTACCCGGAGGATACCCGGGTCGCGCGGCCGGGCATCGGCCGGCCCGTCCGTCCCCCGCCGGGTCCGGGCCGGCCTGCCCGCCCCCCGCCGAGGCCGGGCCAGGGCACGGCTCGCCCACCGGCCGCGCGGACCGCGTCGTCCGGCTCGTCCGCGGACCCGTTTCGCGATGGCCTATTGACACCGCCGCCTCACGTCCGTACATTTCACTAAACCGGTTTGCTAAACCGGTTCACGCGCAGCCGGGGACGGCGCTCGCAGGGACGAGCGGGCCGCCGCCGCCGACCAGAGGGTCGGCGAGCCCAGTGGACGGGGCCGGCAGGCGAACGCCCACAGAGGGCGCGGAGGAGGGTCCGGGGCGAAGCCCACGGATCGTGAGGTGGCAGTGGCGGAGAAGACGCGCGGCGCGGTCGACGACGGCATCGTGCCGTCCGGCGGCAACGGGTCGGCCGGCGGCGACGGGTCGTCGCGCGCGGGGCGCGCGCGCATCGCGGACGTGGCGCGTGCGGCGGGCGTGAGCAAGACCGCCGTCTCCTTCGCGTTCAACAGTCCCGAGCGCCTCAACCCCGAGACCGCGGAGCGGATCCTGGAGGTGGCCGACGACCTGGGATACAGGCCGCACCCGGTCGCCAGGATGCTCACCCAGCGCCGCACCGGCACCATCGGCGTCCTCACGCCGCAGGCCCTGTCGGTCGCCTTCTCCAACCCGTTCTTCGGCCTCTTCAACGAGGGCGTCGCGGCCGCCGCCGAATCGTCGGGCCACGCGCTCCTGTTCGTCTCGCCCCTGCACGGCTCGCTCGCGCGCGCGGTCGGCCGTGCCATGGTGGACGGCTTCGTCGCCGTCGGGCTCCCCGAGCATCACCCGGAGATCGAGCAGATCCGCCGGGCCGGCCTCCCCACGATCCTCGTCGACTCCCACGCCTTCCCCGCGCACGGCTCCGTGCTGACGGACGACGAGACCGGTGCACGGCTCGCTGCCGAGCACCTCGCCGCGCTGGGCCACCGGGAGATCCTGGTCGTGGGCGTGGAGCCGGCCGCGCCGATGGCGTCGCACAGCCCGGACGGCGTCATGGGCCGCCGCCTCGGGGCGTACCGATCGGCCCTGGAGAGCGTCGGCGTGGACCTCCCCGACGAGCGGGTCCTGGTCGGCCCCGCCACCATCGAGGGCGGGATGGCCTGCTTCCGGCGGGCGCTCGACGACGGGCTCCATCCCACGGCCGTGCTCGTGATGAGCGACGCCATGGCCATCGGCGTCATGCACGCGGCGGCGGAGCTGGGGCTCTCCATCCCGCGCGACCTCTCGGTCGTCGGCTTCGACGACATCGACGGCGCGCGCTACACCAGCCCGCCCCTCACCACCGTCCGCCAGCCCGTCCGCCGGAAGGGCGAGGAGGCGGTCCGCCTCCTGCTCTCCCAGGTCGAACCACATGCACCCGCCGCGCCGGAGCAGGTCGTGCTCCCTACGCGACTGATCGTCCGGGGCACCACCGGCCCGGCTCCGAGCCTCCGGGAGGAGGTGGGCGTCGCGGCGAGCTGAGACGGGCGGCACTCGCCGCCCCATCGACATCGTCACCACGACGGCACGCGGGGACCATCCCGCGGCCGGGGGACTGGGTGAGCCGGCCGCGCGAGCGACCGGAGGGAGGCCGGCCGAGGCCGGCGAACGTCAAGACAAGCCACAAGGCCAGCAAGAGGAGAACCCGAACAGATGCGACTCATGAAGCTCGCGCCCGCGTTCGCGGCCGTCGCGATCGTCGTCGCTGCGTGCAGCAGCGCCGCGACGCCGGCGCCGTCCGCCGAGGCACCGGCCACGCAGGCCCCGGCGACCGAGGCGCCTGCCACGCAGGCCCCGGCGACCGAGGCCCCGTCCGCCGAGGCCAGCCAGCCGGCCACGGCGTGCACGACCGACCCGGTCAAGATCACCTACTGGACGAAGGAAGGCGACACCAACCTCGCCTACATCAAGGCGCAGACCGCCGCCTACACGGCGGCCAACCCGAACGTCACCTTCGACGTCGTGAACAAGGACGTCGAGACGCTTCGCCAGGACTTCCAGACGGCCAGCCTCGCCGGCAACCAGCCCGACCTCCTGTGGACGGTCGCGGATCACATCGGCCCGTTCACCGCGGCCGGCATCATCGCGCCGCTCGACGGCCTCGTGGACACCTCCGTCTACCTGCCGAACGCCGTCCAGGCGGTCACGGCCGATGGCAAGGTGTGGGGCGTGCCGATCTCCTACGGCAACCAGCTCATGCTCTACTGGAACAAGGGCCTCGTGGGTGACGCCGCCCCGGCCGACTCGGACGCGCTCGTGGCCAAGGCCAAGGAGCTCACCGACGCCGCCGCCAGCAAGTACGGCCTCACCTTCAACCAGACCGAGTCCTTCTGGCTCGTGCCGTTCCTCGGCGGGTACAACGGCAGCGTCTTCGCGGCCGACGGCGTGACCCCCACCCTGAACACCCCCGAGATGACCTCGGCCCTCCAGCTCCTCTACGACTGGAAGTTCACCGACAAGATCATGCCCAAGGAAGCCGACTACAACGTCGCCGACGGCGCGTTCAAGGACGGCACCGCGGCCATGATCATCAACGGCGACTGGGCGATGGGCGACTACAAGAAGGCGCTCGGCGACAAGCTCGGCGTGGGCCCCATCCCGAAGATCACCGGCGCCGACTTCCCGAAGCCGTACACCGCCGGCGCGTTCTACATGGTCCCGAAGAACGTCACGAACGACGCGAACAAGCAGTGCGTCGTCCTCGACTACATCAAGTGGTCCACCAACCAGGAGAACCAGGTCCAGATGGTCAAGGACCTGGCCCGGCTCCCCGCGCTCATCACCGCCATCGAGGACCCGATCGTCACCGGCGATCCGCTCCTCAACGGCGCGGCCGAGGCCGTGAAGCTCGGCGTGCCGCAGCCCACGAACCTCGAGATGCGCTGCGTCTTCGATTCGATGACGGCGGGTGTCCGCGACATGTTCGGCAAGGGTGCGATGCCCGCCGACGTCGCCGCGGCGATGCAGAAGTCCGCTGACGCGGGCGTCGCCCCCGGCGGCGAGTGCGCCGCGGAGTAGCCACCATCCGTTGATGCTCGAGCGCGCCCCTGTCGACCGACAGGGGCGCGCTCCGTTTCGCTAGGCTGAGCCCAGCGCGCGATCCCCGCGACGGCCGCCGCCGAGGCGCGCACGGGATCGGAGGGAGGCCGAGTTGTTCAACATCGACCACGCGGTGAGGGCGCTCGGCGAGGTCGGGCTGACCATCGCGTTCATGGCGGCGATCGTCGCCGTCATCGAGGTCGTCCTCTACGTCGTCTTCGTCCGGTGGCGGAAGTCCAGGCTCGCCGTCCCGATCCTGTTCGTGGCGCCGGCGGTCGTGGGCATCGGGCTGCTGTACGTCTACCCGCTCATCTGGGAGCTGAACGTCAGCTTCACGAAGATGAGCATCCGGAACTTCTACAACCCGGGCTTCCTGGGCCTGACGGCCGAGAAGAACATCTTCGTCGGGTTCCAGAACTACATCAACGTGCTCACCGGACCCGTCCTCAAGCAGACGGGCTTCTACCAGCTCTTCCTCCAGACCATCATCTGGACCGCGATCAACGTGGTGATCACGGTCCTCATCGGGATCGGCCTCGCGCTGCTCCTCAACCGGACGATGCGCGGGCGCAACCTCTACCGGGCGATGCTCATCCTCCCGTGGGCCATCCCGTCGCTCATCTCGCTCCAGATCTGGCGCACCGAGTACAACTTCGAGTACGGGGCGGTGAACCAGCTGCTCGCCATGATCGGGATCGGGCCGTTCCCGTGGCTGACGGACCCGGTCTGGAACTTCGCCGCCATGTGCCTCACGAACATCTGGCTCGGGATCCCGTTCATGATGGTCATCACCCTCGGCGGCCTCCAGTCGATCTCCCACGAGTACTACGAAGCGGCCGAGATCGACGGTGCGGGCTGGTGGGCGCAGTTCCGGAACATCACGATGCCGCTCCTGCGACCGGTGATGCTGCCCGCGATCCTCCTGGGCATCTTCCTGACGTTCAACAACATCCTCGTGCCGTTCTTCATCAACCAGAACGAGCTCGAGACGAGCGACATCCTCGTGACCGCCCTCTACCGGGCGGCGTTCCAGTACAGCCGGTACGGGTTCGCGGCGGCGCTCGCCTTCGTGATCTTCGCGATCCTGCTGGCCTTCACGATCTTCTACGTCCGCCGGACGAACGTCCTGAAGGAGTCCTACTGATGGCCGGCGCCAGCGCGACGAAGCCCGTCCCCACGGCGGCGGGCCGGCGGTCCTTCTACCAGCGGCTCTTCACGGACGCGCCCCGCGGCAAGGACGCGCCCGGCAAGCGCTTCCTCATCCACGTGATCCTCATCGCGTTCTCGGTCATCGCCGTCTTCCCGGCGATCCGCGTCTTCGGCGTCGCACTGCGACCCGGCGACAAGCTCCTCGACCCCGAGTTCTCGATCATCCCGCCGAACGCGACGTTCGAGGCCTTCTACAACGTCCTGTTCAAGCAGGAGACGCTCCAGTGGCTGTTCAACAGCCTGATCATCACGCTGGGCACCGCGAGCATCGGACTGATCTTCGCGGCGACCTCCGCGTATGCGTTCTCCCGCTACAAGTTCCGCGGCCGGAGCAGCGGGCTCACGTTCCTGTTCGCGACGCAGATGATCCCGGGACTGATGCTCCTCGTCCCGATCTACCTCATCGCGGTCCAGCTGGGCCTGACGAACACGTATCGCGGCCTCGTCATCGCGTACTCGGTGACGTCGATCCCGTTCAGCACGTGGATCCTCAAGGGCTACTACGACACGATCCCGTTCGACCTGGAGGAGGCGGCCCGGATCGACGGCTGCTCGGAGATCCAGTCGTTCTGGAAGGTCCTGCTGCCGCTCTCGCTCCCCGCCCTCGCGATCGTGTTCCTCTTGAACTTCCTCGCGGCGTGGAGCGAGTTCTTCATGGCCAACGTCATGATCGGCTCGCGGGAGGACCTCCTCACGTGGCCGCTGGGGATCACCCGGTTCCAGCAGCAGTTCCAGACCGAGTGG
>JAKOQS010000267.1 GCA_029778235.1 Chloroflexota bacterium
CGCGCGCCGGGTCGCCCCGGAAGGCGGCGAACACGTCCTCCGGGACCGTCGGCGACAGCCCGCCGCTCGGCCACAGGAAGTCGGCGGTCCCGCCGTCGAGCGCGGCGACGGCTGCATCCATCGAATCGACGACCGTGATCTCGATCCGGTCCGCGTACGCCGGCCGCAGCTCGTCGGTCGCCGGATCCCACGACGGGTTCCGCACCAGCGTGATCCTGCCGGGTGCCAGACCCGCCACCGGGGTCCGCGTCGCTGCGGGGACGGTGAAGTCGAGGGCCTCCGAGCCCTCGAGCATGTACGGGCCCGAGGAGACGAGGTAGCGCCCATAGCCGGTGTCGGAGCCCGTCGCGATGCCGAATGCCACGTCGGGCTGCGACGGATCCGGCGGCAGCGGCGCCGCGAATCCTTGAGCCAGGCGGGCGCCGAGGTTCCCGACGGGCTTCGTGAGACGGATGACGAGCGTGTGATCGTCGGGGGCCTCGAGGCCGGAGATCGACGCGGCGGTGCCGGCGTTGTACTCGGCCGCTCCCTCGATGTCGAGGAAGTCGAAGGCGAACCAGGAGGCGAGGGCCGGTGCGAGCAGGCGGTGGAGGGCACGGATGAAATCGCCGGCGGTGATCTCGACCGCCTGGAGCGGCGGCCCGTAATGGAGCCCCGGCTTCAGCCGGAATGTCCAGGAGAGTCCGTCGGCGGAGACCTCGGGCAGCGCGGCCGCGAGGTCGGGCTGAAGCCGCGCGCCGCCCTCCGCGACCGAGCGGCCGTTGTACGAGACGAGGGTCCGGAGGAGGCAGCAGCGGTGGAGCCCGGGCGATTCGCGGAACGAGTAGTCCAGCTGCGGGTCCATCACGCCCGGTTCCAGGTCGCGCAACGCCGCGAAGTAGTCGCCCGGCATGACGACCCGCAGCGTCCCGCCCCGCGGCGGGGACGTGCCCTCCGGCGAGGCCGTGGCCCCTCCCTCCTGTGTCGCGGTCGCGCCCTCGGGCGCGGCCGTGGCCGACGTCGAGGTCGCGGCCGGCTGCGGCGGGACGCTCGGCGATGACGATCCGCAGCCCGCGACGAGGAGGGCCACTGCGCAGAGCGCCGCGAACCTGCGGACCCGCGTGGGCCCGGCTCGATACATGCTGGACGGAGTCATCTCTGCACCCTCTTCCTCACGCTGGCGCTCGACCGCAGACGGTGCCGGTCATGGCCGCACCGCGAGCCGGTCCAGGGCGGGCTCGTTCGCCAAGGCATCGAAGGAGTAGGAGGCGAGGCGCGGCGAGCCGAGGCTCGCGTACCGCAGGTCGGCGTAGGGCACCCACGCCACGACGTTCTCCATCAGGTACTGGTCGAGGCCGGCCCAGCACTGGAACTGCGCGGCGCCCACGAGCGGCAGGCACGCCTCCACCCGCGCGTCGACGTTCGGGACCTCCGTGACGGCGTAGCCCCACTTCTGCAGCTGCTCCGGCGTCGCGCCGACCATCGTGAGGTTGTAGAAGTCGGGAGACTCGCCGATCGCCAGGGGGCTGTCGAACCAGTCCGCCATGATCGACGTCGCGGAGATGTAGTCGGCGGAGATCGCCATGCCGACGACTGCCGCGACCCCGTCGGCCGGACGGCCGGCGGTCGCGAAGAACTCCTCCTGCTCGAGGATCTCGACATCGAGGCCGATCCCGATCCGGCCCAGGTCGGCGGCCACCTGGCGTGCGACGGGCGCGAGCTCCCCGCGCGTGGTGGCTCGCAGCCCCGTGCAGGCCTGCCCTTCGCAGAGGCCGTCGCCGTCCGTGTCGTAGCGCGAGAGTCCCATCTCAGCTCGGGCCTTCTGGAGATCACCGTGCCCGCCCGGCATCGCGTACGGGTCGTAGTCCGCGAGGAGGCCGTCCTCGAGGATGTCGGCGGCGAGGTGCCCGAACACCCCCTGCGCGGCGCTCCCGCCCGACAGGTCGACGAGCGCCTGCTTGTCGATCGCCCAGTTGATCGCCCTCCGCACGTGGAGGTCGTCGACCGGCGGCACGGCGACGTTGAGCATGATGTAGCGGACGAATCCGGTCGGGTCGAGGAAGGCCTGTCCGCGCGTGGGGTCTGACCGGAAGGCGTCGAAGGTGGCCGCCGGCACCGTCGGAGACTGCGTCCCGCTCGGCCAGAGGTAGTCGGCCATGCCCGCGTCGAGGGCGGCGACGGCCGCGTCCACCGAGTCGACGACGCTGATCTCGATCCTGTCGGCGTAGGCCGGCCGCAGCGGGTCGGAGCCGGGGTCCCACGATGGGTTCCGCACGAGCACGATCCTTCCCGGCGCGAAGCCCGCGACCGGCGTCCGCTCCGCCGCCGGGACGGAGAAGTCGAGGGACTCGGAGCCCTCGAGCATGTACGGCCCGGACGACACGAGGAAACGCCCGTAGCCGGTGTCGGCGCCGGCCGCGATGCCGGTCGTCGCATCGGGTCGTGCGGGGTTCGGCGGCAGCGGTCCGGTCGCTCCCGTGGCCAGGCGTGCGCCGAAGTCACCGGCCGGCTCCTCGAGCCGGAAGACGAGCGTGTGGTCGTCGGGGGCCTCGATCCCCGAGATCGTCGCGGCGGTCCCGGCGTTGTACTCGGCCGCACCCTGGATGACGAGGTAGTCGAAGAGGAGCCACGAGCCGTTCGCGGGCGCGAGGAAGCGGTGGAGCCCGCGGACGAAGTCGCCGGCCGTGATCTCCACCGCCTGCAGCGGCGGCCCGTAGTGGAGCCCCGGCTTGAGGTGGAACGTCCACGTCAGCCCGTCCGGGGAGACGTCGGGAAGGGCGGCAGCGAGGTCCGGATGCAGGCGTGCGCCGCCCTCGGCCGCGGACCGGCCGTTGTGCGACAGGAGCGTGCGGACCAGGCAGCAGCGCCACAGCTCGTACGACATGGGCGTGGAGACGTCCAGATCCGGGTCCAGGAAGTCGGGCGGCATGTCGCGCAGTGCCGCCGAGCCGTCGTCACCCGGGACGACGATCCGGAGCGTCCCGCCCCGTGGCGGGGACGAGCCTTCCGGTGACGCCACGGTCGCGCCCGACTGGGACGAGGCCATGCTCTGCGGCGTGGCCGCGGCCTGCGTCGCGGCCGCACCCTGCTGGGCTGGGCCGCTCGGCGACGACGATCCGCAGCCGGCGACGACGAGCGCGGCCGCCACGACCGCGAGCCTACGGCCGCGCGTCGGCCGGGCTCTGCGCTCGATGGGTGCACTCATCTCCGCACCCTCATCGATCCGCTGCAGGCGCTCGACTGCGCGGGTCATGGCCGCACCGCGAGCCGGTCCAGGGCCGCAGCGCCGCCGAAGGCGTCGTAGGTGTAGGACGCGAGCCGCGGCGAGGCCAGGAACGCGGCCCGGACCTCCGCGTAGGGCACCCACGGCACGATGCTCTCCATGAGGTACTGGTCGAGGCTGGACCAACACTGGAACTGCGCGGCGCCCGTGAGCGGCCGGCAGGCGCCGAGCCGCGCGTCGACGCTGGGGACCTCCGTGACGGTGTAGCCCCACCGCTTCAGCTGCTCCGGCGTCGCGGCGAGCATCGAGAGGTTGTAGCTGCCCGGAGGGTCGTCGTTGGCTCGCCCATCGAACACAGTCATGTAGGGCTCTGCCGAGATGTAGGCGTTCCCGAAGGCCAGGCCGATGACGAGCGCGATCTTCTCGGTCGCGTCGTTGCCGACGGCGTACCACGCCTCCGTGTCCAGGATGTCCACATCGACGCCGATCCCGAGCTCGCTCAGCTGGGCGGCGATCTCACGGGCGACCGCCGCGCGCTCCTGGCGCGCCACGGCCCGGATGCCCTGGCAGGCACCCACGTCGCAGCGGCCGTCGCCGTTGGTGTCGTAGCGGGATTGCTTCATCTCGGCCCGTGCCTTCTCGAGGTCCCCGCGTCCTCCGGGGGTCCCGTACGGGTCGTAGTCGGCGAGCAGGTTGTCCTCGTAGACGTTCCCGAGGATGTGCCCGTACGCCCCGTACGTGACGGCCCCGCCCTCCAGGTCGACGAGCTTCTGCTTATCGATCGCCCAGTTCATCGCCCTGCGCACATGCACGTCGTCCAGGGGCGGCACGGCCACGTTCATGATCACGCTGCGGACCATCCCGGTCCCCTCGAGGAAGGCCTGGCCGCGCGCCGGGTCGTCCCGGAAGGCGGCGAAGACGTCCGCCGGCACCCTCCCCGACGTGCCCGGCCAGTGGTAGTCGGCCGCCCCGGCGTCGAGGGCGGCGACGGCGGCGGCCACGGAGTCGACCAGGGTGATCTCGATCCGATCGGCGTACGCAGGCCGCAGGTCGTCCGTCGCGGGGTCCCATGACGGGTTCCGCACGAGCGTGATCCTCCCGGGCGCCAGCCCCGCCACCGGCCCTCTCTGCGCAGCCGGGACCGAGAAGTCGAGCGCCTCGGAGCCCTCGAACATGTACGGGCCGGACGAGACGAGGAAGCGTCCGTAGCCGGTGTCGGCACCTGCCGCGACCCCGAACGCCGCGTCCGGGTGTGACGGGTCGGGTGGCAGAGGGCCGGTCGAGGCCCTCGCGAGGCTGGCGCCGAAGTCACCCTTCGGCTGCGTGAGACGGATGACGAGCGTATGGTCGTCCGGCGCCTCCAGGCCGGAGATCGTCGCGGCGGTGCCGGCCGCATACTCGGCGGCCCCCTCGACGTCGAAGAAGATGTTGCGCTCCCACGAGGGGATCGACGGCGCGAAGAGGCGGTGGAAGCTCCGGATGAAGTCGCCGGCCGTGATCTCGACCGCCTGCAGCGGGGGTCCGTAGTGGAGCCCGGGCCTGAGGTGGAAGGTCCACGTCAGCCCGTCGCCCGAGACCTCCGGCAGCGTGGCGGCCAGGTCCGGCTGCAGTCGCGCGCCACCTTCAGCGGCGGAACGGCCGTTGTGCGAGAGGAGCGTCCGGACCAGGCAGCAGCGCCAGATCTCCGTCGCCCCCCAGAAGGTCTCTTCGAGCTGCGGGTCCAGGAGCTCTGGCCTCGGATCGCTCAGACCGGCGACGTCGCCGTCGATGACGACCCGCAGCGTGCCGCCCCGCGGAGGCGACGTGCCATCCGGCGAGGACGTGATGCCGCCGGCCGGCGTCTCGCTCGCACCCTGCGGCGTCGCCGCGCCCTGTGCCGCGGCGAGGGTCGGGGTCGTCGGCGCGCCCTGCGGGGTCGGGCGGGTCGGCGCCGACGATCCGCAGCCCGCGACGAGGAGGGCTGCGGCCAGGATCGCGAGGCAGTGGGCGGACGTGGCGGCCGGCCGGGGCTGTCGGCTCGCGGCGTGGCGGACGGCCGAGGACGTCATTTCTGCACCGTCACCCACACGTCGGGTCCTGTGACCGCCACGCCCTCGCCCGGTCCCGGAAGCGCGACCGACCCCGAGACCTTGAGGGTCGTGGGGTCGATCTCCAGGAGAGCGCCCAGGCTGCCGGCAACCCAGACGGCATCGGAGCCCGTTGCGATCCCGCGGGGACCCTGGTCGAGCGGGATCGTCGCGACCCGGCCGTTGGTCGTCGCGTCGATGACGACCACCGAGTGGCCGACGTAGCTCGTCACCCAGAGGCGACCGAAGCCCAGCGCGATCGCGGTCGGGACGTCCGCCAGGCTGATCTCGGCGGTCTTCTTCATCGTCGCGGCGTCGAGGCGCCAGATCGTCCGGCCCACGGCGTTGGCGACCCAGATCGACCCCTCGCCGATCGCCAGCGCGACGGGCGCATCGCCCACCGCCACATCCGTCGCGTCCTGCGTGCTCGGGTCGATCCGCGTGAGGGTGTTCGCGACGTCGTTCGTCAGCCAGACGCTCCGACCGTCGAGGGCCACCGCGTTCGTCCCCGTCCCGACGGCGATCTGCTGCAGCGTCTGCCGCGTGGCCTCGCTCACCTCCAGGAGAAGGCCGCTGCTCGCCCCAGTCGCGCCGTACCCGAACGTCACCCACACGGATCCGCCGCCGGCGGCGATCCCGGTCGGCTTGCCCGGGAGCCCGCGCGTCGAGGGCGTGCCGCCGGCGACCGGGACCCCGGTCAGCGTCGTGTCGCCGAGGCTGATGACCCAGGCGCTGTCCCCGTCGATGGCGATGGCCGTCGGGTCCTCGCCGACGGGGACCACGTCCACGATCGTGTCGGACCGTGCGTCCACGTGGAGGGCGCTGTTGGGGACCGGGGCGGGCGCGGAGCCACCGGCGCCGCGCCCGGCGATCGCCCAGGCCGCCGTCACGAGGACCACCGCCGCGACGAGCATCGCCCCCACCACGGCCGCCCATCGCCCGCGTCGGCGGGCCGCGGTCTCCGCGCCGGCCCTGGCCGGCTCCACGATCGGCGGCGCCACGGTCTGCCGCTCGACCGCGTACAGGTCCCAGGATCCCGGAACGCCCTTGAACTCGTGGACGCCGCGGTCATGGAACGTGACGTCGGCACCGGCCGTGACCTCGCGCACCGTCCGGGTGACGAGGATCTCGCCCGGGCCGGCCTGCGCCAGGGCGCGCGACGCCACGTGGACGGTCAGGCCGCCGACCTTGCCGTCCATGACCTCCACCTCGCCCATGTGGATGGCGGCACGGATCCGGATGTCGAGCGGCGCGAGGTGGTCGATGATCGAGCCGGCGCACTCGATCGCCTGGGCGGGCGGCCCGAAGGTCGCGAAGAAGCCGTCGCCGGCGGTGTCGATC
>JAKOQS010000268.1 GCA_029778235.1 Chloroflexota bacterium
ACCTCAGCAGCGGCATCCAGTCCACGCAGGGCCCGGGCAGGCAGATCGTCGCGAACGACAACCCGCCGTGGTGGACTGCGAGTTCGACCCGCAGGTCGCTCTCGGCCAGGGGAACACGGTCCGCGAACGTCACCTCGGCCCGTAGCGTGTCGTCCGCGATCCAGGCCGCAAGGTGGGTGATGTCGATCGCGGGCGCTAGGCTCTCCACGGCCGCGGGCACGGGCGCAATTGCCCCGTTCGGAGGCACGACATCCCCGGCCGGATCGCCGGCCTCGACGACGGCGACCACGGTCGGCGGGAACGTCGCCCCGAACGTCAACCCTGTCGGGAGCGCAGCGGCTGCCGGATCCGTCGGGGTGGCCGGGGCCGGAGCCGAGGGCGCTGGCTCGGTCGTCGCTGACGGGGTCGGCGTGGTGGCCCCCGTGCCCGCGCCGCACCCGGCGAGCAGCGTCGCCGCCACCAGCCAGGTGGCCCCGGTGCGGGACATGTCCCACTCCCCCTGGGACGCCATCGCGGGTCGGTCCCGCCAGTGGCTCGGCGCGGCCCCGGCGGCACGTGTGTGGGCCGCGCGTCACAGCCTCCCGCTCGGTGCGAGGGTGGCCCGCCGGCCACTCACCCGCCAGTGCCGGAGGTCGCCGGGGACGGGCGGCCCTTGACAGAAGCCGCACATCGCAGTCCCATCGCCGCGGAGGTGGGTCGCGCGACCCGATGCGCGCCGCGGACCTCCACGTCCTGTCCGGCCCCCCTGCCACCGGCGTTCAGTGCCCGGAGCACATCGCGATGGTCGAGATCCTGGTCCTCGTCCTGCTCGTCGTCAGCGGCCTCACCGCGCTCGATGTCCTCGCTGCGCGGGTCGGCGTCGAGTCCCACCCGCCCGAGCACGTCGACTGGACGTCGCCCGAGCCCATCCTCTGGGTCTGACCGCGGGCTCTGCCGCCTTCCCGCCGCTCAGCCCCTCTCCCGCACCTCCGCCCAGGGGTCGTAGTCGGGGTCGAGCGGCTCCTGCTCCGGTCGGAGCTCGGGCGGGACGTGCTCCAGGTTCACGCGGATGCGCGTCCACGTCGTGTACCGGCCGCGCATCGCGTCCACGAGGACGTCGGCGGGCTGGAGGTACGGCCAGGCGTCGGGATGGCGCGCGCGCCATCGTTCCAGGCCTGCCAGCGCGTCGTCCCGCGCGGCGGCGCGGGCGATCTCGATCAGCGGCTTCGTCGGCATCCGCCGCTTCGACGGCTGGACCCGCGGTGGCTCGTCGAGCGTCTTCGCGTACTGCGGGGGCCAGGGCGCGTCGCCCAGCCCCTCGAGCTCGTGTCGTGCCGAGAGGTCGAGCAGGCCGTCGAGCGAGCCCGCCGCCTCGTCGATGCCTGCGTGCGGGTCGCCGATCCGCGCGAACCGCTCCGGCACCGTCCGGAGCGTGAATTCCGCGGGCTCCACCTCGGGGACCTCCTCCCACGTCAGGGGCGTGGAGACGCGGGCGTCCGGCAGCGGGCGGATCGAGTAGGCGGACGCGACCGTCCGGTCCTTGGCGTTCTGGTTGTAGTCGATGAAGACCCCGTGCCGCTCCTCCTTCCACCACTTGGAGGTCGCGAGCTCGGGGGCGCGGCGCTCGACGTCGCGCGCGAGCGCCAGGGCGGCCCGTCGCACCTCGGCGAACGTCCAGCGACGCTCGATGCGGACGTTCACGTGGATGCCACGGGAGCCCGACGTCTTGGGCCAGCCGACCAGCCCGACGTCGGCCAGCGCCTCCCGGACGACGAGCGCCACCTGTCGGATCTGCGGCCACGCGATGCCCGGGACCGGGTCGAGGTCCACGCGGAGCTCGTCGGGGTGATCCAGGTCGTCGGCGCGGACGGGGTGCGGGTTGAGGTCCAGGCAGCCGAGGGTCGCCACCCAGGCCAGGCCGGCGGGGTCGTCGACGACGACCTCGTGGGCGGTCCGACCGGAGGGGAACGAGAGCTCGACCGTCCGGACCCAGTCGGGCTTGGACGCCGGCGCCCGCTTCTGGAAGAACCAGTCGCCCTTCGCGCCGTCCGGGTACCGCTTGAGGGCCATCGGCCGGCCGCCGGCACCGCGGAGGGCGCCGTCCGCGACCGACAGGTAGTAGCGGACGACCTCCAGCTTCGTGGCGGGCCCGCCGGCGGCGTCGGGGAAGTAGACCTTGTCGGGGTTCGTCACCCGGACGGTGCGCTCGCCGACCTGGAGGTCCACGTGCGGTGTGGCCATGCGGGCAAGGATACGGGCGAGGTGGAAGAGGCCGGAGGGCGTGGCCGGCGCCTCGGCTCCCCTTGCGCCCCCGGCGCCCCGCCGCCCCTTGCGCCCGCGCCCCGCCCCGGCGACCATGTCGCGGTCCGCCCCTCCCGGGCGGTGCAGCGTGGAGGCCCCATGTCGGCGCAGGCGAACCGCGAGCTGATCCTCCGGTTCTACGAGGAGGTCTGGAACCGCGGGAACGTGGACGTCGCGACGGAGATCTTCGCGGACGACTACGTCCGCCACGACCCCCGGCAGGCGCACGCGCCCGCAGGCGGCCGCGGCCAGGCGAAGATCGCCGCCGACTTCCGGCGGGCCTTCCCCGACCTGGAGCTGACCGTGGACGTCCTCGTGGCCGACGACGAGCACGTCGCCGCGCGCTGGACGATGGCCGGGACGCACACCGGTCGATGGGGCGGGGTCGCGCCGACCGGCCGCACCGTCGTCTACTCGGGCGCCAACTTCTTCCGTGTCCGGAAGGGGAAGGTCGTCGAGATCTGGAACCACCGCGACGATCTGGGGCTCCGGGAGCAGCTCGGGGTCGCCGTGTACGCCGGCGCCGCGCCCGAGGCGGAGGCCTAGCGGCGCGCCTGTCCGCGGCCACGCCGGGCGCCGGCGGACCCACGGCTCCAGGGCCTGTCGAATCGGAGCGGCCCGGATCGTCGTTCTTGAGAGGGCGCGGGATCGGCCGGCCCACGCGGAGGAGGAGACGATGGCGAAGTACCTGCTGCTCATCTACCAGGACGAGGCGACGCTGCCCGCGACGCCCGAGGCGTTCGCGGCGATGGCCGAGGAGTACGGCGCGTACACGAACGCGATCGCCGCGCAGGGGATCCTCCGCGCCGGCGAGGCCCTCGAGCCGACGCCGGCGGCCACGAGCCTCCGCGTCCGCGACGGGAGGACGCTCGTGACGGACGGGCCGTTCGCGGAGACGAAGGAGGCCCTCGGCGGCTTCTACATGGTCGAGTGCGACGACCTCGACACCGCCCTCGCGGCCGCCGCCGGCATCCCGGGCGCGCGAGTCGGCACGGTGGAGGTCCGGCCGATCGTCCCGATGCCGCTGCCGGGAGGGGCGGGCTGACCCGCGGTCGGGGGCGCCGACCGACGAGCGGCGAGGGGCGGGAGCGGCCGGCGCACGCCGCGCCCGGCGCCGCCGTGCGGACGTCGCGCGCCCCGGCCGCCGACGTCGTCGAGGCCACCTTCCGCGACGAGTCGGCACGGTCTCTCGCGACGCTGATCCGGATCCTCGGCGACTTCGACCTGGCCGAGGAGGCGATGCAGGACGCCTTCGTGACGGCGCTCGAGCGATGGCCGCGCGACGGCGTCCCCGACCGTCCGGGGGCCTGGATCGTCACGACGGCGCGCAACCGGGCGCTCGACCGGCTGCGCCGGGTCCGGACCGAGGCGGCGAAGGTGGCGGAGATCGAGCGGGCAGCGGGCGCGGGAGTGGAGGGCGAGGTGCGACTGGGAGGGGAGAGTCGCGTCGCGGACGACCGGCTCCGGCTCATCTTCACGTGCTGCCACCCGGCACTGGCGCTCGATGCCCGCGTGGCGCTCACGCTGCGCGCGCTCGGAGGGCTGACGACACCCGAGATCGCGCGGGCGTTCCTCGTGCCGGAGGCGACCCTGGCACAACGGATCGTCCGCGCCAAGCGGAAGATCGCCGCCGCCCGGATCCCGTACCGCGTGCCGCCGGACGACCTCCTGCCGGAACGCCTCGACGGCGTGCTGGCGACTGTCTACCTCGTCTTCAACGAGGGATACAGCGCCACGGCCGGGGACGACCTGGTCCGACGCGACCTCTGCGCGGAGGCGATCCGCCTGGCGCGTCTCCTGGCCGACCTGATGCCCGAGGAGACCGAGGTCATCGGCCTCCTGGCGCTCCTGCTGCTGCAGGACTCGCGGCGCGACACCCGGATGGCCGCCGACGGGTCGCTGGTGCTCCTCGAGAGCCAGGACCGGTCGCGCTGGGACCGTGCGGAGATCGACGAGGGGCTCGCGCTGGTGGACCGGTCACTCGTCCGCGCCGCCGGCAGCCCGGGCCCGTACGTGCTCCAGGCCGCCATCGCGGCGTGCCATGCGGACGCGCCCACGGCCGAGGCCACGGACTGGACCGAGATCGCCGGCCTGTACGGCGCCCTCGCGGCGGTCTCGCCGTCGCCCGTGGTGGACCTGAACCGCGCCGTCGCGGTCGCGATGGCCGAGGGGCCGGCGGTGGGCCTCGTGCTCGTGGACGCGCTCGGGGCGGAGGGCGCGCTGGCCGACTACCACCTCTACCACGCGACGCGCGCCGATCTCCTCCGACGTCTCGGCCGGCGCCGGGACGCCGCAGACGCGTATGCGCGGGCGCACGCGCTCGCAACGAATGCAGCCGAGCGCGACTTCCTGGCCCGGCGCCTGGCCGAGGTCCGCGCGGCGGGGTAGGGATGTGGCGGAGCGGTCGCCCGTGCCGTGAAGCGGCCACATTCACGCGCGGTGACCGAAGGGCCGGCCGCTCCCCTGCCGGGCGGTCATCCCACGTGAACCTGGCCGCTCCGGCCGGCCGCTCCCCGGTCAGGCGGTCGTCCCACGTGAACCTTGCCGCTTCGGCCGGCCGCTCCCCTGCCGGGCGGTCGCCCCACGTGAACATGGCCGCTTCGGCCGGCCGCTCCCCTGCCGGGCGGTCATCCCACGTGAACCTGGCCGCTCCGGCCGGCACCCGGTCGCCCGTGCCCGCGCGCGGTCGCGCCCGTCCCTCGGCCCCGAAGCGGCCCCGGGTCGCCCGTGCCCGCACGCGGTCGCCCGTCCCTCGGCCCCGACTCGGCCCCGAAGCGGCCAGGGGTCGCCCGTGCCCGCGCGCGGTCGCCGCCCGCCCTCACCCGAAGCGGCCCCGGGTCGCCCGCGGCCCCGCCCCGACCCCGCGTCAGGCGTCCGCTGCGTCCGCGGTGTAGTCGGCGACCCGGAACCGCGCGAGGTCCTCCACCACGGTCAGCAGGCCCGAGTGGTCGTACTCCCCGCGGCCGGCCACCCGGGCCGCCTGCATGAGCTGCTCCACCTCGGCGGTCGCGGGGAGCGCCACCCCCTCCTGCCGCGCGAGGTCGAGCGCGTTCTTGAGGTCCTTCAGGTGGAGCCGGATCCGGAAGCCGGGGTCGAACCGGCCCGAGAGCATGTTCTCCCGTCGCAGCTCGAGGACCTTCGTCTGGGCGAGGCCGCCCTGGAGGACGTCCGCGATGCGCGCCGGGTCCACGCCGGCCTTGGCGCCGAGCACGAGCGCCTCGGAGACCGCCTCGATGACCACCGCGACGACGACCTGGTTGCAGACCTTGACGACCTGGCCGGCCCCGGCCGGGCCCACGTGGACGATCGTCTTCCCCATCGCCTCGAGGATCGGCAGCGCCCGCGCGAACCCCTCGCCGCTCCCGCCGACCATGATCGACAGGGTCCCGGCGATCGCGCCCTTGTCGCCGCCGCTCACCGGCGCGTCCAGCATCTCCGCGCCGCCGGCGGCAGCCCGCGCCGCCAGGTCCCGTGCGGTGGCCGGTGCGATGGAGCTCATGTCGATCGCCAGCCAGCCGGGCCGCAGCGCCTCGAACGCCCCGTCCGGCCCCGCGTAGACCTCGCTCACCTGCGGGGAGTCGGGGAGCATCGTGATGAGCACGTCCGTCTCCGCGGCCACCTGCCGCGGCGACGTGCCCGCCGTCGCTCCCTCGGCGACGAGCTCGTCCACCGCGCGGCGGTCCACGTCGTGGACGGTGAGCGGGTAGCCGGCCTTCATCAGGTTCCGGCCCATGGGCCGGCCCATGATCCCCAGGCCCACGAGCCCGATCGACGGTGTCGTCATGTCACGTCCCTCTGCCGCCGCGCGGCTCTTCGCGGCCCTGCGGCGCACGTGCCCCCGTCCCGTCGCGGGCGGATCCGCCCGCGCCCCATCCAAGGCCCCAGCCCGCGACCTCCCTCAGAGCGCCCCACCCGCGGCCGGGGGCGCGGTCGGGTCGCCCGCCTCTCCCTCGCCGGCCGCCCGGGCCAGCTGGTCCTCCACCAGGAGGATGTTCCCCGCGCCGGCCCGTTCGACCGTCTTCAGGAGCGCGGTCATGCTGGACATCTCCTCCAGCTGCTCCTTGAGGAACCACTGGAGGAACTGCTCGCCGAGCATGTCGCCGTCCTCGCGCGCGATGCGCGTGAGGGCCGAGATCTGCTCCGTGACCGTCCGCTCCTGCGCCAGCGCGAGCTGGACCGGCTGGGCGACGTCGTCGAAGGCGATCCGCGGGGCCGCGACCCCGGGGATCACCGGCTCCTCGCCGGCGTCCAGGAGGTACTGGACGAGCATCATCGCGTGGTTCCGCTCCTCCACCGCCTGCCGGTAAAAGTGCCCGGCGAGCTGCGGGAGCGTCTCGCCGTCGTACCAGACGGCGATCGCGACGTACTGCTGGGACGCGGCGAACTCGTTCGCGACCTGCCCGTTGAGGGCGTCGGTGAACCGGGACATCGGTGGCCTCCGATGGGACGTGCGGCGTGTCTCGACCGAGTCTACCCGCCCTGTCGGGACTGGCGGAGGGGGCGCATGATGGTCGGCGATGCTGCCGCTCGACACGATCCGCAGGGTCCCCAAGGTCCTCCTCCACGACCACCTCGACGGCGGGCTCCGGCCCGCCACCGTGGCCGACCTCGCCGCCGAGACCGGATACCGCAACCTCCCCACCACCGACCCCGAGGAGCTCGGCCGCTGGTTCACCCGCGGCGCCGACCGCAAGAGCCTGGAGCTCTACCTGGAGACGTTCGCGCACACCGTGGGCGTCATGCAGACGCGCGACGCGCTGGAGCGCGTGGCCGCCGAGTGCGCCGAGGACCTCGCCGCCGACGGCGTCGTGTACGCCGAGGTCCGCTTCGCCCCCGAGCTGCACACGGAGCGCGGGCTCACGCTCGACGAGGTCGTCGAGTCCGTCCTGGCCGGCTTCCGGACCGGGTCCGAGCGGGCCGCCATGAAGGGGCGCCGGATCGACGTGCGGACCATCGTCACCGCGATGCGCACGGCCGCCCGGTCGCTCGAGATCGCCGAGCTGGCCGTCCGCTGGCGCGACGCCGGGGTCGTCGGGTTCGACATCGCCGGGGCCGAGGCCGGCTTCCCGCCCAGCCGCCATCTCGACGCCTTCCACTACATCGCCCGCGAGAACTTCCACTTCACGATCCACGCCGGCGAGAGCTTCGGCCTGCCCTCGATCTGGGAGGCGCTCCAGTGGTGCGGCGCCGAGCGCCTGGGCCACGGTGTCCGGATCGTGGACGACATCACGGTCCACCCCGACGGCACCGCCGAGCTCGGGCGGCTCGCCGCCTATGTGCGCGACCGACGCGTGCCGTTGGAGATGTGTCCCACCTCGAACGTCCACACGGGTGCCGCGGTGTCGATCGAGGAGCACCCGTTCGGGCTCCTCCGTCGCCTTCGCTTCCGCGTGACGATCAACACGGACAACCGGCTCATGAGCCACGTCACGCTGTCGGAGGAGCTCGAGAGGGTCGCCCGCGCGTTCGAGCTCTCGCTCGACGACATCCGGTGGCTCCAGATCAACGCGATGAAGAGCGCGTTCTGCCACTTCGAGGATCGCCTGCGGGTGATCGAAGGGACGATCAAGCCGGGCTTCTCGCTCGTGGCGACCGAGACCGGCACCGCCCTGACCGGGATCTGACGGCCGGTGGCGGGCACGCGCGAAGAAGGCGGACGCGAGGACGGGGTGCGGGAGGACGGCATGCGCGAGGAGGGCGCCCCGGGGGCTCCCGGCGGTCCGGCGTCCGCGCCCGGGCGGGAAGGCGGGCCGGCGGACGGCGGCGGGCCGGCGGCGGGCTCGCGCCCGGCGCCGGCGGATCCGCTCGACGGGACCGGCTGGACCCTCGTCCGGTACGTCGCCGACGGCGCGCTCGTCGACCTCCCGGCCGGCGTGCGGGCAGATGCGCGCTTCGCCGACGGCCGCGTTTCCGGGAGCGCGGCCTGCAACAGCTACACGGCCGGCTGTGCCGTGGAGCCGTCGATGGAGGGCGGACCGTCCTCCGGGACCCTGCGCATCGGGCCCTGCGCCACCACGATGATGGCGTGCCCGCCCCCGCACGCGGACGTGGAGCGCGACTTCCTCGCCGCGCTCGCGGCGACGGCCGCGTTCACGGTCGTCGAGGACCGGCTGACCCTCCTCGATGCGGCGGGGACGGTCCTCGCGGAGCTCGCGGCCGTCCCGGCCGACGCGTACCTGGGGACCTGGGAGGCCACGGGCGTGAACAACGGCCGGCAGGCCGTGGTGAGCCTCGTGGCCGACTCGTCGATCAGCCTGCACCTGGCGCCGGACGGCCGGGTCGCGGGGAACGCGACGTGCAACCGGTACATCGGCGCGTTCACCGTCGACGGCGAGTCGATCGTGTTCGGGCCGCTGGCGAGCACGCGCATGGCGTGCCCCACGGACGACCTCGCGGAGCAGGAGCGCGCCTACCTCGCCGCGCTCGCCGCGGCGACCACGTGGTCGGTCCGCGGGGACCGGCTCGAGCTGCGCGACGCGACCGGCGCGCTCCAGGCGGGGTACCGCCGGGCCTGAGGCCCGACGCCCCGGCCCCGGCGCGCGGACGGGCTGCCCTGGCTGCCGTCCCCTTCGGGCTCGCCTGTTCAGGCCCCCTGGGTCGTCCCCCCGGGCCCGGCGCCGGTCAGCTGGCCGCCGCCGCGCCCGTACCGGGCCGCCACGATCTCGGCGACGATCGCAAGGGCCGTCTCGGCCGGCGACCGGCCGCCGAGGTCCAGGCCGATGGGCCCGTGGAGCCGGCCGAGGTCCTCCTCCGGCACCCCGGCGGCGAGCAGCCGTGCGCGACGATCGGCCTGGGTCCGGCGTGACCCCACCGCGCCGACGTAGCGGCACCGGCGCCGGAGCGACTCGATGATCGCCGGCTCGTCGAACTTGACGTCGTGCGTGAGGATCGCGACCGAGTCGGCCGGCCCGAGCCCGATCTCCTCGGCCGCCTCGTCCGGCCACGCCACGACCAGGCGGTCCACGTCCGGGAACCGCTCCGGGCGGGCGAACGCCGGCCGGCCGTCCACGACGATCGTCTCGTACCCGAGCTCCCGCGCGAACCGCACGAGCGGGATCGCGACCTGGACCGCCCCCACCACGACCAGCCGAGGGCGGGACGGGTACGCCTCGATGAAGAGCTGCCGGCCGCCGACGGCGATCGTCCTGGACGCACCCGTCCGCAGGGCATCGCCGGCCGCAGCGACGAGCGCTGCGTCCGCCTCGGCGTCGCCCAGCGTCCCCGCGAGGGAGCCGTCCTCGCCCACGACCAGCGCGGGTGCCGGCGGCTCGCCCGCGCCGGGCGGGTGCGGGCCGAGCTCCGGACCGGGAGCGTCCGCGGGGAGGGGGATGACCACCGCCCGCCCGCTGCCGGGACCGACGGCGGTCTCCGGGGCCCCTGGGTCACGGATCGGGCGACCGGTCGCGCCGGCCGGGCCGCCGATGCCGCCGGCCGCGACCGCGCGCGCCGCCTCCTCGACCTCGGGCCGCACGAACGGCTCCACGAGCACGTCGATCGTCCCGCCGCAGGCGAGGCCCACGTCCCAGGCCTGCTCGTCGCTGATCCCGTAGCGGATCACCCGCGCCCTGCCGGTCGCCCGCGCGAGCTCGATCTGCTCGTAGGCGGCCCCCTCCACGCAGCCGCCGCTGATGGACCCGGCCAGCCGCCCGTCCGCCGTGGTCAGCAGCACCGCGCCCTCGGGACGCGGGGCGGACCCGAACGTCCGGACGACGACCGCGCGCCCGACCGGCACGCCCTCGGCGTGCCACGCGGCCAGCGTCTCCAGCAGCTCTCTCATGAGCGCCATCCTCCCACGGGCGCGCCTGTGGCGGCGCGCGGGAGGCGCGGCGTGACGGCGGCGCGCGATCGATCCGCCGTGGTGCATCGCCCGGTCATCGTTCCCGTTCTCGCTCGTCGGGCGCCGTTCCTGCGCCTTCGGGAGCGACCGCCGCCGCGCGACGGATGCCGGCGTCGTCGAGCGCCCGCGCGTACCGCGGGAAGCGGAATCGCATGTCGCGCGAGAGGACGCCCCCGTGCGCCAGGCGTGCCACCGTCGCGGCCGTCGGCGGCGCGCCCGCGACGAGCCACGGCAGGAGCAGATCCACCGCGGTCGCCTTTGAGTACGCGCCGCAGCTGGGAAGGCCCAGGATCGTCGTGCGGCGCGCACGGGCCAGCCACAGCATCGAGCCGGGATGGGCGGGCGCTCCCTGCCGGACGACGCGCCCACCGATCCGCGCGAGCGCGACGAGGGCCGGGTCGAGCGGGTCGGAGACCGCCGAGCCGGCGGCGAGGACGATGTCGGCCCGGTCCGGGCCGGCCACCAGGCCGCGCAGCGCCGCTTCGGCCGCGTCCGCGCCACCCACGGCGTGGCGGAGCGCGACCAGCTCGCACCCGAGACCGGCGACCCGGTCGCGGACGCCCGCCTCGAAGCGGGCTCCGGCGGATGCGCGCACGGTCTCGAGCACGAGGGCAGCCACGCGCAGTCGGCGGAACGGCGCGACGGCGACGACCGGCCCGCCCCGCCGGGCGATCGCCTCGGCGCGCTCGACGGGACCCACGGCCACGACGTGCGGCGTGACCTTGACGCTGGCGACGAGGTCGCCCGCCGCCACCACCTGGCCGTCGAGGACCGAGAAGGCGTCCACGGGGTCGATCCGTGCGATGCGCTCGAGGGCGCCGGCGCGCACGCGGGCGACGCCGTCGGCATCCGCGACGAGGTCCACCCTGCTCTCGGCCGGGCCGGCGAGGCGGATGCCCCCACCGGCGAGCGCTGCCGCGAGGCGGGATGCCGCCGCGTCCTCGTGCAGATCGCCCTCTTCGGCGACGAGGATCGTCACGCCGTCCGCGGGCCCCCCGTCGACGAGCACCCGGACGTCCGCGTCCGAGAGCCGTCGGCCCTTGGCCAGCCGCTCGCCCGCGACGCGGACGTCACGGGCGAGCACGGAGCCCGCCGCGTCGCGGGGCGGGCGACGGCCCGGGACGATCCGCTCGACCCGCACGTTCGCCTCGATCGCTCAGCCGGCGCGGGCCGCCGCGACGATGGCCGCCGCCGCGTGCGCGGCGTCGGTGATCGAGGCGAGGTCCCCGGCCGCGATCCACTCGCGTCGCACCAGCCAGCTGCCGCCGCATGCGACGACGCCCGGCACCGCCAGGTATGCGGCGAGGTTCGACGCGTCGATGCCGCCGGTCGGCACGAACCCCACGTCGCGGAACGGACCCGAGAGCGCCCGGAGGTACGCGACGCCGCCGGCAGCCTCGGCCGGGAAGAACTTGACCAGCCGGCAGCCCGCGTCGCGCGCGGCCTGGATCTCGGTCGGTGTGCAGGCCCCCGGGATGATCGGGACGCCGGCCTCGGCCGCCCGCCGCACGACCGCCGGGCCGGATCCCGGCGAGACGAGGAACGCCGCGCCGGCCTCGCGCGCCACGTCCACCTGGTCCGCCGACAGGACGGTCCCAGCGCCCACGAGCATCCCGGGGACGCCCCGACGGATGGCGGCGATCGCCTCGGCCGCCGCGCCGGTCCGGAAGGTGATCTCGACGCAGGCGATGCCGCCGTCGAGCAGTGCCGCGGCCAGAGGGAGGGCCATGGCGGCGTCGTCGATCTCCACGACCGGCACGACGCCCGCCGCCCGGAGCATGTCGGCCAGGCCGGTCGATCCGGGATCGCGATGAAGGTCGAGGTCGGGCATGGCGATCCGTCTCCGTGCGCCGCTACCGGGCGCCGAGCGCGGTGTCTGCAAGGAGCCGCCAGGCCGTGCCGGCGGGGAGCGGGGCCGGCGCCCCGCGGGCCGCCCGCTTGACGTCCGACGGCTCGACATCCGGCCAGGTGCGCACCACCACCTCGTCCACGCCCGCCGCGACCGCCGCCGCGACGGCCGCCACGAGGTCGTCTCCGCGGGCGGCCCCGATCCCGTCCAGGCGGAAGCGGACATGCCCGTCGACGCGGCCGCGCGTCACCCGCACGACACGCGCCGCCCGGAACGCCGCCTCGTCCGCCGCGGACCCGGTGACCTCGTTGCACGCGTCCGTCCCCAGGCCGTCCACGTAGGCCAGGCCCAGGAGCGTCTCCCAGGGCAGCGCCTCGGGATGGTCGCCCGTCGCGGGAGCGACGGTCAGCACGTTGCGCACGCCGGCCCGGTGCGCCCGCGCGAACGCAGGCTCGAGCAGCCCGATGAGCGACCGCCGGCGGAAATCGCGCACCTCGGCGGTGAAGGCCGTGGGCAGCACGCCCCCGGGCGCATCGTGGCGGCCCAGCGCCCACGCCTCGGCGCAGCGGGCGCAGGCGCATGCCCAGGCGTCACGCCGCCCGGCGTGCCACGGATCGTGCAGCGGGACCCAGAGGCGCGGCTCGGCCCAGGCGATCGCGTCGGGCCGGACACCGAGCACCGCGTCGAGCCATCGCTCGAGCCACGCACCGGTCCCGTGATCGTTGGGGCATGCGGCCGGGACGAACGAGCCGTCCGTCAGCCGCTGGCGGATCGTCGGGTCCCGCGCGATCGCGAGCGAGGCACCCCCGCCGGCGAACAGGCCCAGGACGCCGCGGGGCGCGACCCGCACCTCGAGGCCGCGGCCGCGCGCGTCGTCGACCAGCGCGGCGACGTGGACCGCCCGCTCGAACGCATCCTCCTCTGAAACCTCGAGCACGACGACGGAGACGCCCGCCGACGCCATCTCGTCGAGGTCGAGGCGTGCGTGACCGAGGCGGGCGGATGCTGGGTAGCCGACGCCGAGTCGCACGACCGCGATGGTATCCGACGGGACGTGGTGCGAGGACCTCCCGGGCGCCCCCGTGCACGCGGCCGCATACTCGCCCTGCGCCGGGCCCGACGGGTGGGCCGGCGCGGGAGCACGGGAGCGCGGCATGGCGACGTTCGACGGGTTCACCCGCGAGGCGATCGACTTCCTCACCGAGCTGGCGGCCAACAACGACCGGGCGTGGTTCCAGCCGCGCAAGGCCGACTACGAGCGGCTCCTCAAGCGGCCGCTCGAGGACCTCTGCCGGGCGCTCGCCGACGAGCTCGCGACCCGCGACCTGCCGCTCGTCTCCGATCCCGCGCGATCGCCGTTCCGCATCTACCGCGACATCCGGTTCTCGCGCGACAAGAGGCCGTACACGACGCACGCGAGCGCGAGCTTCTCCTGGCGCGGTGCCGAGCGCGACGCGCGCCTGGGTGCGTACTTCCACTTCGAGCCGGGGCGGATGTCCACGGGCGGCGGGATGTGGCACCCGGAGACGCCGCGGCTCGCCGCGTGGCGCGCCCTCGTGGCCTCGGACCCGACCCGCGTCCACGCCGCGATCGAGGACCCCGGGTTCGTGGCCGAGTTCGGGGGTGTCGGCGGCGACCGGCTGACGCGGGTCCCCGCCGGCTACCCGAAGGACCACCCGGACGCCGACCTGCTCCGCCTGAAGGACGTCACCTTCGGCCGCCCGCTCTCCGACGCCGAGGCGCTCTCGACCGACCTCCCGCGGATCCTGGCCGATTCCTTCGCGCGGGCGATGCCCGTCCTGCGGCTGCTCGGGGGGCTCGCGCCCGCCGCGTAGAGCCGCACCCGGCCCGCGCCCGCCCGCGGGCCTCCGCCGTCCCCAGGCCCGGAACATCCGCCCGGGGGCGTCCGCCCGCCGCCGGCCGTCCTCGGTCGTGCCCGTCAGGCGGGAAGCTCCTCCGCTCGCCGCTTGATCCCGAGCATCTGCTTCCGCGTCATGGCGAAGACGCCGAACCCGAACGCCTCGCCCAGGACGCGCTGGCCGCCCCCTGCCGGGGCGGGCATCTTCACGCGCATCCGCTCGGTCAGCCGGGTGCGTCCGTCGTCGAGCTCGCGGACGACCAGGGCCCAGCTGGCGGCGAACCCGGCCATCGACGGCATGGCGCGCGTGCCGGCCCGCAGGTTCGCCGGGGTGGCGTCCACGGCCTCCCCGGCATCGCGCCGGGCTGCTGCGGCCTTCGCCTGCTCCTCCATCATCGCCTCGTCCCCGTACAGGACGAGGGCGTGTCCGGGCTCCACGATCCGCGCCTGGAACCCGGCATCGGGGGCCACCGGCACCATGTCGCCTTCGGCGAGGCCCTGGAGCGACGGATCGATGTGGTCGAGGCTGCCGCCCTTCATGTCGATCGCGTCGTAGCTGTACCAGCCGCCCCGCCCGAAGCCCATCTGGACGAGCCACGGCCAGACGGCGTCCGGCGGGGCATCGATGTCGATCGCGCGGGTCTCCACGACGTTCGCGTCGGGGACCAGGTCGTCACCGGGGAGCGGCATGGCCGACTCGTCCGGGTCCACGCCCCATGCTCGCCACCAGGGGCGCACGGCGTAGACGTAGGCGATCGCGGCACCCGCGGCACCCGCCGCGGCGCCCACGAACAGGCTCCGGATGCGCATCTCGTCACCTCCGACCGGGCAGCATCGCCCTCTGCGCGCGCCGTGGCCAGTGCCGGAGGGCCCCGCGACCCGTTCGGACCGGGACCGGCCGGGCGGGCCGTGAGTCGCGGCCGCAGCCGGCCCGCGGGGCTCGACGCGTGGCGCGTGTGATCGGCGCGCGGGGGTCCGGCGCCGCGCGTCAGGCGCGGGGGTCCGGCGCCGCGCGTCAGGCGCGGGGGGCCGCCGGCTCGCGTCAGGCGCGGGGGTCCGGCTCCGCGCGTCAGGCGCGGAAGGTCCCGGTCAGCGTCGTGCGGGCGAGGACCGTGGCCTTCGCGAGCGCGGCCCGGACGGCGGTCCCATCGGGGTGACCGGTGAGCCCGAGCGGCGCGGCGAGCGCGTACAGCGTGAACCGGTAGTGGTGGGTCCCGGACGGCGGACACGGGCCGCCGTAGCCGACCCGCCCGAAGTCGTTGAGCCCCTGGCGCGGCGGGTCGGCGGCCGAGGGGACGCCGCGCGGGAGGGACCCGTCCTGCGCAGGCAGGTCGAGCACGCTCCAGTGGACCCAGTCCCGGCCGTCGGGGTCGTCCACGAAGAGGACCAGCGCGGCAGTGCCCGCGGGCACGCCCGTCCACGCGAGGGGCGGGGAGACGTCCGCGCCGCGGCAGGAGAACTCGGACGGGATGGGGGCGCCGTCGGCGAAGGCCGGGGAGCGGAGGACGAGGACGGACGATCCGGGTGCCATCGACGGGGTCTCCGGGCTGGGAGGAGGAGCGGACGCGGATCCGGACGCGCCGGCGTGGCCGCATGCCGCGACCGAGGCCGCGAGGGCCGCGGCCAGGACGGCGGCGACGACGATCGCCGGACCGGGCGGGGGCGCGGCCGGCAGCGTGCGGTGCGAACCGGGATCCATCGAGCCGAGGATGCGCTCGCCCACCGCCCCGGGGCAAGGGGAGTCCGGCAGGTGCGTGCGGCCTACGCGGGCCGCCGGCAGACGAACAGGTCCCGACCCCAGCGATCCGCCACGATCCGCGACGTGAACCCGGTCGACGCGAGGAGGTGCAGCCAGGTCGCCCGCGGGAAGAGGCCGAGAACGTGGCGCTCGTGGACCGCGCGAACGGCATCGTCGCCCTCGCGCACGAGGATCGCGAAGTCCACGTCGTATGTCGTGTCCGCCGGATCCGGGTCCCACGACCACTCCAGGTATCGGAGCGCGCGACCCTCCCCGTCGTATCCGCCGTGCTCCGTCGCCGCCCGCCAGGTCTCGCGGACGTGGTCCGGCGCGAAGAGCGCAGCACCGCCCGGCCGCAGGTGGACGAACGCCGTCTCGAAGACGGCACGCAGGTCGTCGGCCGTCGTCATGTAGACGATCGCGTCGTGGACCAGGACGGCATCGAACGAGCGACCGAGGCGCAGCGAGCGCATGTCCCCG
>JAKOQS010000269.1 GCA_029778235.1 Chloroflexota bacterium
CATCCGGGCGCTGCCACCGTGTTCAGCCCGTTCGCGGCCGACACGACCTACTTCGCACCCTCGACGAAGGATTTCATGGTCAACCTAGCCGTCGACGATCTCGACGGCATCCTTGCGGGCTGCGCCCGGCACGGCGTGGAGGCGACCGTGCTCCCCGACGAGCCCAACGGTCGCTTCGCGCACATCCTCGACCCGGAAGGGACGAAGATCGAGCTCTGGCAGCCGAAGCTGATGCCGGCCTGAGGGCGCCTGACGACCCTGGATCCACCACCTGCAAGCGATCGCTCCGGAGGGACCGTCCACGGCCGTGCGGCTCGACCTGGACATCTCTCTCGACGGCTTCGCGACGACGACGGACGAGCGCCCGAGGATCCGATGCGCCAGGACCGGGGGCGTCTCGTCGCCGCCTGCGTCGCGACCCGCCTCGGCGGCGTCCCGGCGATCTGTGCGCTACGCCCGGACCACCGCCGGAGGGGCCCACTCGCCGTCCAGGGCGGATGACTTCGGCTCGTAGAGGCGCATCGTGATGCCGAGCGTCCCGAGGGGGGCCGGCAGCCAGTTCGCGACCCGCTCGGGACCGGGGTTCGTGTGCGAGATCACGATGTCGAGCGAGCCGTCCGGGTTGTAGACGAGCGGGTCGCGATCGCCGATCGCGAAGCGGTCGAGCTCGTTGGCCGCCTGGAAGCCGTCCGCGTCGTACATCGTGATCGACCAGAAGGCGCCCACCGGTGGGAGCGCGTCCGCGGCGAAGTGGATCGAGTAGTCGTTCGACCCGTCGAGCGGCCTGCCGTCCGCGTCGTGGACCAGCACCGGGTAGATGGCGTCGCGCGCCTGGTTCGCGCCGAGGCCCACCATGGCCACGATCGCGCGTTTCGTGTAGAAGTCGCCGTAGACGCCCATCGTGTCGGTGTTGATCGACCAGCCGTTGACGATCTTCGCCATCGTCGGGAACCGCTTCTGCATGATCGCCAGCGCGGCGGCCGGCGCGGCGGCGATGGCCTGGCGGGCGACCTCCGGGGCGCTGCCCGCGTCGAACGACTCGCCGGGGACGATGCCGAGGCGGCGCATGCGCGCGACGATCGACCAGTCGGTCAGGTGCGGGGCGTGGAGCTTCATGAGCTCCGCCGCGTACGCGAAGTAGTCGGCGCCCGACATCCCGTTGACCCGGTCGAGCGGGGGCGTGTGCATGTCGACGGAGGGGTCGGGCGCGAACGGGGCCTCGATCGGGGGCCGGCCCCACCTGGACAGGGGCGTGACCGACATGCCGTCCTGGAAGGCGTTGACCGCGGCGTAGTCGGACGGGCCGTTGGTCTGCGTCCGCCCGATGATCCAGACGTGCGGCGTCGGCGCCACGATCGGTCGTGCGCCGGGCGGGAGCTCCCCCGTCCAGCCCGGAACATGGATCGCGAAGAGGCCCGCGTCGTTGCCGCTCGTCCGCGTCCCGGGGACGGCGAAGGCGTCCGTCCACATGTCGTAGATCGGCAGGAGGTAGTAGCGGTCGCCGCTGCCCGGCACGGACAGGAGCACGGGCTCGCTGCTCACGTCGAGCCAGGCGATGGAGTAGAGCGTGTCGAAGTTGGGCCGGACGACGACCTTCATGTCGGCGGGCGGGTACGCGCGCATGTGGCTGAGGGTGCCCATGGGCCCGTAGCCGGGGCGCTGCCCGGCCGGCAGGTTCGTCATCTGCCGCCGGGTGACTTCCATCGTCACCAGCGGGTACAGGTACGTGTAGGCCTCGACGGCGATGTCATGCGCCGTCTGCACGTCGAGATCCCGATCCGGCACGTCGATCCTCCGCGGCCTTCGTGATGTGGCGCTGCTGCGGCGCGAATGATAGTGGTCGCGGGTCGTGCGCTCGTTTCCGGACGGTCATCGTCATCGCAGGCGGGCGGCCAGCGCCACGTCGCGCCCGCGACCGAGGACCCGTCTCGCGCCCTACGGCGCGACGACGGTGGCGTAGATCAGCAACAGCACGCCGGCCACGAGCATCAGGATCCCGGCGATGACCCCGGCCCGCCGGGAGATGCCGAGGTTCGCACCCCGCGTCGTCGTCACGGCGATCGCGATGAGCCCTGTGACGGTGAGGATGATGCCGGGGAGGCGAGGGTCCATCTCCGGTCCTTCCTCGATGACCGACGGCGTCGGCCGGAATGGGTCGACTCCCGATCGATCATACGAGCCAGGCTCATCGCGACGAGCGGCCGCGGCCCATGCGATGCTTGGCCGCGTGACGGATCCCCGCGCTGCCGACTCGACGCGCATCGATCGCTGGCTGTCCGCGGTGCGCCTCGTGAAGACCCGCCCGCTCGCGAGCCGGTTGTGCGAGGCCGGCCACGTCCTGGTCAACGGGATGCCGGCCAAGCCGTCGACCAAGGTCCGCGCCGGCGATCGGGTGGACGCTCTCATCGCAGATCGCGAGCGCATCCTCGAGGTCGTGCGACCGATCGAATCGCGTGTCGGGGCCCCCGTCGCCGCGACCTGCTACGTGGACCACAGCCCGCCGGTCGCGCAGGAGCCCGACCGGGGCTTCGTGGTCGCACGCGGGGAGGGCCGGCCGAGCAAGCGTCTGCGCCGGGAGCTCGAGCGGCTGCGCCGGATCGGCGGCTCCTGAGTCCGACGTCTCGACCGCCGAGCGCGCACCCCGGCGTCGGACGGCCAGGCGCTACGATGTTGCGATGATCGACCTCGTGCTCACGCTCATCGGACCGGACCACCCCGGGATCGTCGATTCGGTGTCGGACGTCGTCGCCGATCACGGCGGCAACTGGCTCGAGAGCCGGATGGTGCACCTCGCGGGCAAGTTCGCGGGGGTGCTGTGCGTGGAGGTCCCGGACGACCGGGTCGACGAGCTCGAGAAGGCGCTGCGCGAGCTCGAGGTCGGCGGCCTCAGGCTGGTCGTCGAGCGCAGCGCACCCGAGGAGGTCGTCCGCCGCCACGCGATGGAGATCGATCTGCTGGGGCTCGACCGGCCCGGCCTGGTCCACGAGATCTCCGCGCTGCTCGCGGGGCATCGGATCAACGTGGAGGACCTGTCCACGGACCGTGCCATGGCCGCCCATTCCGGCGATCGGATGTTCCGGGCGCACGTCCGGGTCACCATCCCGGAGACGGTCGACCTGGCGGCGGTCCACGCCGACCTCGAGCGCCTGGCCGGCGACCTGATGGTGGAGCTGCGACTGGTGGAGGACCTGGGCACCGCGCGCTGAGGCCGCATCGAGGCGAGGGGCGACGCGGGCGACGAACGGCCCTCGCGCGCCCGGCCGTCCCGCAGCACCCTTGTCGCCGGGCGAGGGCTCGCCCATGTCGCTGCGGTCGCGGCGCCGCGACGGTCGCAGCCGTACGTGACGACGCCGGATACGCGCCGACCGCACGGGAGGTCGGGATGGTCGGTGGAAGCAGGTCGCCCGGAGTCGTCGGCCGGCGTCCGGGCCGTCTCCGCACGATCGGCCTGACGGTCTGCAGGACCCTCCTGGCCTGCGTGCTCATCATCTCGCCCTCGGTCGGTGCGCCCAATGCAGCGGCTGCGGCCGACCTGCCGCCGGTCATCGGACCCGATCCATCCGCGGACGTGGCTGCCTTCTACTACCCGTGGTACGGCGACACCACACACTGGGCGGACGCGGCCGGCACATCCCTGGCGGCCGACGACATCGCCTCCGACTACTACCCGCTTCTTGGGCCGTACGACTCGCTCGAGCCCGCGATCGTCGCCCGGCACATGGCCTGGCTCCGCGCGGCCGGGATCGGCATGATCGTCTCCTCGTGGTGGGGTCAGGGATCTCGCGAGGACGGCGCAGTCCCGGTCCTCCTGCAGATGGCCGAGCGCTACGGCCTCAAGGTCGCATTCCACCTCGAGGACTACGGCGAGCGCACGGCGACCCGGCTGGCCGAGGACGTCGCGTATCTGAACCAGCGGTACGGGTCCAGCCCGGCGTTCTTCAGGATGACGGCGTGGACGCCGTTCGACCGTCGGACCGACGCCCAGGGGCTGTTCTTCCTCTGGGCGCCCGAGGTCGCCTCACATGGTGGCGAGCCCGTCGCCGCGACCTACTGGCGTGAGGGCATCGACGCCATCCACGCATCCCGCGACGGCGGGCTCGTCGTCGCATCCACGACCGACGCGACGTGGATCGAGGGTGCCCACCTCGACGGCCTCTACGACTACGTGGCAGCCGACGGGCGCTTCGCATGGGCGCGCACCCTCCCGCCCGGCGCACTCTACGTGCCGAGCGTCGCCCCCGGGTTCTCGGCGCGGCGCATCGGCTACCCGCTCTCGACCGACTTCCCCCGCGACGCGGGCGCGACGTACGACGCCCAGTGGAAGGCGGCCCTCGGGACCGGAGTCGAGCCGGCGCTCGTCACCGTCACCTCGTTCAACGAGTGGCACGAGGGGACCCAGATCGAGCCGGCCGCACCCGGCCACGTCGCCGCTACAGGTCGGCGCTACCTGGACTATGCCCCGCTCGAGCCGGACGGCTACCTCCAGCGCACCCGCACCTGGGTGACGCGCCTGGCCGCGACACGGTGGCCGGTCCCGGTCCCCGCCCGGATCACGATCCGGACCACGTCTGACTGGACGACCGTCCGTGTCACCGGCCCGATCGTCGCGCGCCCCCGGCGCGTCGCCCTGTCCGGCTCCGGCGCCGACGCCAGCCTGGACGGGGCCCTCTTCACCCTCCTGCAGCCTCTCCCGGCAGCGACCATCGGGAAGGCGGTCACCACGACGTGGGACGTCGACCTCATCGGCGTCACGCGCACCTCGCGGATCACCGTGCGGATCGAGCGCGGATCTCTCGGATCGACGACCGTCAAGCTCGCCAACCGTCTCGGCCCCAGGCCGGTCGTCGTCGCAGCCGTCACGTGGTCCGGGAGTCCGGGGGGCCGGAACCCGCGGACCGTGGTCTGGCCCGGCCGGCTCCTCGTCGAACCGCCGCCGACCCCGTGATGGGGCACCCTCGCGCGTCTCCGCTCAGCTCGCCGCGCCCGCCTCCAGACGTCGGCGCAGGTACATGCCGGTCAGCGAGCCCTCCGCACGGACGAGGTCCGCCGGCGGACCCTCGAAGATCACGCGTCCGCCGTCGTGTCCGCCGCCGGGGCCCAGGTCGAGCACCCAGTCGGCCCGAGCGACGACGTCGAGGTCGTGCTCGATGACGATCACGCTCCGCCCGGCGTCCACGAGCCGGTCGAGCAGGCGGATGAGGTCGTCCACGTCCTGCATGTGGAGCCCGGTGGTCGGCTCGTCGAGGACGTAGACCGCGGCGGTGCCGGACATCTCGATCGCGAGCTTGAGCCGCTGGCGCTCGCCGCCCGACAGGCTGCCCAGCTCCTGCCCGAGGGTCAGGTAGCCCAGCCCGACGTCGACGAGGCGGTCGAGCATCGCCCGGACGGGTCGCTCGGTGAAGAAGTCCCGCGCCTCCTCCACCGGCATCGCGAGCGCCTCGACGATGGTGCGGCCACGCAGCCGGTAGCCGAGCACCTCGTCCGTGTAGCGGCGGCCCTCGCACGCCTCGCACATGCTGGCGATCTCCGCCATGAACCCGAGGTCGGTGTGGATGACGCCCAGCCCGTTGCACGCGGGGCACGCGCCGTCCGAGTTCGCGCTGAACAGGGACGCGCTCACGCCGTTGGCCGCGGCGAAGGCCTTGCGGATCGGGTCGAGGATCCCCGTGTACGTCGCGGGGTTCGAGCGCCGCGATCCCCGGATCGCGGACTGGTCGATGACCGTCACCGACGGGTCGGTCCGGGGCATGCAACCGTGGATCAGCGAGCTCTTGCCCGAGCCCGCGACCCCCGTCACGGCGACGAGCACGCCGAGCGGCACGTCCACCGAGACGTCCTGCAGGTTGTGCAGCCGGGCGTTGCGGATGGCGATCGCGCCCCGCGGCGTGCGCCGCCGGTCCTTGAGCGACTGTCGCACGTCGAGATGACGGCCGGTGGCGGTCCCCGAGGCGACCAGGCCGTCCACCGTCCCCTCGAAGACGACGGTCCCGCCGTGCGGTCCGGCGCCCGGGCCCATGTCCACCACGTGGTCCGCGATCCGGATCACCGCCGGGTCGTGCTCCACCACGAGCACCGTGTTGCCCTTGTCGCGCAGTCGCCGCAGGAGGTCGTTCACCTGGTGGACGTCGTGGGCATGGAGGCCGATCGTCGGCTCGTCGAAGACGCAGGTCATGTCGGTCAGGGGCGAGCTCAGCTGGCGGACCATCTTGGTGCGCTGGGATTCGCCGCCCGAGAGCGTGCCGGTCGGCCGGTCCAGGCCCAGGTAGCCGAGCCCGATCTCCACGAACGAGTCGAGGGTCTTCACCAGCGTCGCGACCAGCGGGGCGACCGACGGCTCGTCGAGGTCGCGCACCCACGTCGCCAGGTCACGGATCTCCATGGCGCACGCATCGGCGATGCTGATCCCGCGGACCTTGGAGGACCGCGCCGTCTCGTTGAGCCGGGTGCCCCCGCAGTCGGGGCAGGCCGAGAACGTGACGGCCCGCTCCACGAACGCGCGGATGTGGGGCTGCAACGTTTCGACGTCCCTGGCCAGGAACGACTTCCGGACCCGCGGCACCAGGCCCTCGTACGTCAGGTTGATCCCGTTGAGCCTGACCTTCACCGGCTCCCGGTAGAGGAAGTCGTGGAGCTCGGTCGGCGTGTAGTCGCGGGTCGGCTTGTGCGGATCGAGGAAGCCCGACTCGGCGTAGAGCCGGGTGGACCAGCCGCCGACGGTGTAGCCGGGCACCTTGATGGCGCCCTGGGCGAGCGACTTCTCCGGGTCGTACAGCTGCGCCAGGTCGATGTCCGTGACCGATCCGATCCCCTCGCACCGCGGGCACATGCCGCCGGTCAGGCTGAGGGTGCGGCGCACCGTCTTCCCGGCGCCGCGCTCGATCGTGAGCGCGCCGGTCGCGCGCACCGAGGGGACGTTGAACGCGAACGCCTGGGGCCCGCCGACATGCGGCTGCCCGAGCCTGCTGAAGAGCAGCCGGAGCATGGCGTTGGCGTCGGTCACCGTGCCCACGGTGGATCGCGCGTTCGCGCCCATGCGCTCCTGGTCGACCACGACCGCGGGCGTCAGGCCGGCGAGGGAGTCGACGTCCGGCCGGGCCGGCGTGCCCATGAAGCCCTGGATGAAGGCGGTGTAGGTCTCGTTCATCAGGCGCCGCGACTCGGCGGCGATGGTCTGGAAGACGAGCGAGCTCTTCCCCGACCCGGAGACGCCCGTGAAGACCGTGAGGCGTCGCTTGGGGATGTCGAGGCTGACGGCGCGGAGGTTGTTCTCGCGGGCGCCGCGGACCTCGATCGCCCCCCAGGGCGACGTCGGCTCCGCCCCCGTCGCCGATCCCACGTCCCGCCCGGTCACCCGCGGAGTGTAGCGAGCGAGCCGCAGTCGCGGCCGGCGGCGCGGCCAGGCAGGCTCGATGCGTCTGCGCGCCGGGCGCGGCGGTCGTGGGCCGGGCGCGACCAGGCGGCGTCCCTCCCCGCGCCCGGACTATCCTCCTCTCGCACCCACGCGGCCCGGCACCTGGCCGGGCATGCTCGGACGCGTCGAGGTCGCGGTGCCAGGGAGGACTCGGTGGCCGTCCCGCCCGGACGATGCATCTCGTGCGGCGAGAAGCCGCACGGCGACGCCCCTTGCGGCGATCCGGCCCAGCCCAGGCCGTCGCATGCGCGGGCGAAGGGCCCGTGCGACTGCCTGCCGCAGGCGCCCGACGACTGGCCGGCGTGCCCCACCTGCGGGCTCCCGCAGCGGCCGGGCCGCGACTCCTGCGGCTTCTGCGGCAGCAGGTGGCGAACGGACACCGGCGCCTGACCCGATGTGGCGCGACCGCCCGATCCCGTGATCGAGCGGGCAGCGGTCGGGCGATCCCCGGCGGGCGACCTCCGCCTCCCTCGACCTCCGTACGTCGGGTGGCCGAACATCCTCCGCCGGCGGGTACTTCGGTCATCTGCCTCGGCTGCTGCGCGCGGGATACGGTCAGGGAGACCGTCCATCACCGTCGGATCGGGGGTGCAGCATCGTGCGCGGATCCCGTCGCGTCTCCTTCCTCGCCGCGGTCGTTCTCGCGGCGCTCCTCGCTCTCCCTGCGAGCGCGGCCGCGCCCCCGGAGGGCCCGGGGTCGCTCCATCCCGTCGGCCTCATCGCGACGCCTGCGACGCCGGGCGTCACCGCCGAGGGGCGAGCACTCATCGATTCGGTCACCGCTCCGAACGCCGTCGACCTCTCCGCCTGGGTGCCGCCCGTCGGGAACCAGGGCAGCGTCGGCTCATGTGTCTCCTGGGCGACGGGGTACTACGCTCGGTACTGGCTCCGGAACCGCGCGCTCGGCGAGAAGACGCTGTTCGCGCCGATGTACCTGTACAGCCAGATCGCCCAGGGCGTGGACAGGGGCAGCTCGTTCCCTGGCAACTTCAACATCCTCGTCTCGCAGGGGATCGCACCCCGCAGCGTGTACACGCAGGGCGACTACGACTACACGACGCAGCCGACGCCGGCCCAGCGCACGGCAGCCGCGCCGTATCGTGCGACCTCGTACGCGCGGCTGTTCTCCGGTACCGGCACCGGGGCACAGGCCGCGATCCAGGCGGCGATCGCCAGCGGGCAGCCCGTGATGCTCGGCATCCCGGTCTACCCGGAGTTCGACCACGCGAACTCGGCAGACCCGCTGGTCGACGTTCCGAAGCCGGGTGAGACGTCGCGCGGCGGCCACGGCGTGTTCGCGCCGAAGTACGACGAGGTGGGCGTCTGGATCGAGAACTCGTGGGGGACCGGCTGGGGCGCCGCCGGTTGGGGCCACCTGACATGGGCGTTCGTCAATGGATACGCCATGGAGGGATGGACGTTGTCCTCATCGACCACGGACGTCGCCGGCGGTCCATCGATCACGACGTTCACACCCACGTCCGGGCCCGCCGGGACGTCCGTCGCGATCGACGGGTCCGGCTTCACCGGGGCCACGAAGGTCGCCTTCAACGGGACTTCCGCTGTCTTCGCGGTCGCCTCCGACACGCGGATCACCGCGACGGTGCCGGCGGGTGCCACGACCGGCCCGATCGCCGTGACGGGCGCGTCGGCTACCGCGACGAGCTCCTCGCCATTCACCGTCACCGGATCGATCACGCCCACGAAGCTGATGTACACGGGGGCGACGAGCGGCTCGCCCGGCGCGTCGGTCACGTTGTCGGCGACGCTCACGACGTCGGGCGGCAGCCCGCTCTCCGGCCGGACCGTCGCCTTCACGCTCGCCGGGAGGTCGTTCCAGGGCACGACCTCGTCCACCGGGTCCGCGTCCGTGACGGCGACCGCACCCCCGGCGTCGGGGTCGTACACGGTGTCGGCCGCCTATGCAGGCGATGCATCGTACGGAGCGTCCAGCGCCTCTGCCACTCTCGTGGTCGGCGGGGCGCCCGCGGCCACGGCGATCACCTACACCGGACCGACGTCCGCCGTGCGCGGGACGCCGGTCGCCTTGTCCGCCGTCCTGCGCACCAAGACCGGCACCGCACTCGCCGGGAAGACGCTCACGTTCGCGCTCGGTGGGAAGCAGGCCTCGGCCACGACGGATGCGCGGGGCAGCGCCGCGGCCACCCTGGCGATGCCCACGCAACGAGGCATCGTGACGGTGACGGTCTCGTTCGCCGGTGGTGGCGGGTACGCCCCGTCCTCGGTCTCCGCGGGCATCCGGGCCTTCTGACCGACTGCGTGCCCGGCCCGGCGACCGTGCCGGGCCGGGCACGCGCTGCCGGAGATCGCCGCACCGCAGGATGATCCGGACCGCATCATGTCCGGGTGACCGGCACCGCTCGGCCCACGCCGGTCCCCGCCCCGGGCGATTCCCGGCCGGCGTGATCGGCCGCCGTCGGAGGTCGCGATGGACCCGGAGCAGCTCGCCACGATCCTCTCCAGCCTCGGCAGCCTGGCGCTGATCGGCTGGATCCTGCTCGCCGTCATCCAGCTCCGGCTCGCCTACGTCCAACGCCGCGAAGAGGTCGTGCTGCGCGTGTACGAGCCCCTCCTGTCGGAGCCTCTGGCCCGCGCGTACTGGCGTCTGCAGGCGTGGACCTTCCCCGATCACGCCAGCTTCCTCGCCGACGCCACGCTGGAGGACCGTGCCGCGTTCGACCAGGTGGCGACCTACTACGAGACGATGGGCGTCCTCCATCATCGCGGCGTCGCGAGCCTGGCCCTGCTCGACGAGCTGCTCACGAGCTCGATCTTCGAGGCCTGGGAGAAGTGCCGGCCGATCGTCGTCGGCGAGCGGGAACGGACCGGCACCCCGCAGAAGTACGCGTGGTTCGAGGAGCTGGTCGGCCTCCTGGACGCGTACCTCGCGCGACGGGGCGCGCCCCGGCCGCGTCCCGCCTCGGCTGCCCCGGGCCGGTCCCGATGAACGCGGGTCCGGGAGCACCCCGCGTCGCGCTCGTGACGGGCGCGACCGCGGGCATCGGCCGGGCCACCGCGCAGCTGCTGGTCGCGCGCGGATGGCGCGTGGTCGGGGCGGGACGGCGAGTCGACCGGCTGGCGGCGATGGAGCGGGATCTGGGCGAGGCGTTCCACGGCCTCGCCTTCGACATCGCGGACGAGACGGCGATGCGCGTGGCTCTGGCGTCGCTGCCGGCGGAACTCGCGGCGATCGACCTGCTCGTGAACAACGCGGGCCTGGGGCTGGGGACCCAGCCGGCGCAGGACGGGTCGCTCGCCGACTGGCGCGTGATGGTCGAGACCAACATCCTCGGGCTGCTCGCGATCACCCGGGAGCTGCTCCCGAGGCTGATCGAGCGGCGTGGTGCGATCGTCAACCTGTCGTCCGTCCACGCGACGTGGCCCGCGCCGACGAACGGCGTCTACGGCGGCACCAAGGCGTTCGTGCGCCAGTTCACGCTCGACCTGCGGGTGGACCTCCACGGCACGGGCGTCCGGGTGACCTCGATCGAGCCGGGCCTCGTGGAGACCGACTTCTACCGCGTGCGGTCCGGGGCCGACCAGGCGGGCCACGACGCCTACTACGGCGGGACGGACCCGCTGCGCCCCGGCGACGTGGCCGAGGCCATCGCGTGGGTCGCGGGCCTGCCGCCGCACGTGAACGTGGACACGCTCGAGATCATGCCCGTGAGCCAGTCATGGGCCGGCTACCGGCTCGACCGCGGCGGGGGAGGCGGGCGATGATGGGCCCCACGACGACCCGGCCCGCCGCGAGGGCTGAACGATCCGACCGGGAGAGACGATGACCGACGACGAGCAGGAGCGCGGCCGGCCCGCCGGCCGCCGCGGCCCGCGCCCGGACCGGCGCGCCGCCGCCGGGATGGACGGGCCGGTGGACCCGGCCCTCTTCCCGGACCTCGCCGCGAGGCGCGCGCTGGGGGGCGTGGCGCGCGACCGGTGGGAGGCGCTCCTCGCGGAGAGTCTCGCCGACGGCGCGCCGCTGCTCGCCGACGGCGCGATGGGCACGATGCTCTTCGCGGCCGGGCTGCAGTCCGGCGATCCGCCCGAGGCGTGGAACGTGGAGCGGCCGGACGCCGTCCGAGCGATCCACCGGGCGTATCTCGCGGCCGGGTCGCGGATCGTCCTGACCAACACGTTCGGCGGGAACAGGCTCCGCCTGGGGATGCACGGGCTTGCGGACCGGGTGACCGAGCTGGACCGCGCCGGGGCCGAGCTGCTCCGGGCGGAGGTGGACGCCGCCGGTGGGCGCGCCCTCGTGGCCGGCGACATCGGGCCGAGCGGGGCGATCATGGCGCCGATCGGGACCCTGGGCCACGACGAGGCGGTCGACGTCTTCGCGGAGCAGGCGGCGGCCCTCGTGGCCGGGGGCGTGGACGTCGTGTGGATCGAGACGATGGCCGACCTCGCCGAGGTCCGGGCGGCCGTCGAGGGGGTGCGCCGCGTCGCGCCGGGGATCCCGCTCATCGCGACGATGACGTTCGACACGCGCGGGAACACGATGATGGGCGTCACGCCCACACAGGCCGTCGCGGCCCTGGGCGCGTGGGGCGCCGACGCGATCGGCGGCAACTGCGGCAACGGCCCGGACGAGCTGATCCCCGTGATCGCCGCGATGCATGCCGCCGCCCAGGGGGCGGTGCTCGTCGCCAAGCCGAACGCAGGAGTTCCGGTCGTCGAGGGCGACCGGGTCGTCTACCGCGCGACGCCCGAGGCGATGGCCGCCGACGCGATCCTCCTGCGTAACGCCGGGGCCACCTTCCTCGGCGGCTGCTGCGGGAGCAGCCCGGCTCACCTCGCGGCGATTGCGGAGGCGATCAGGGGGGCGTAGGGCCGCCCGCGCCACGGAGGGCCGCCCGCGCCACGGAGGGCCGCCCAGCCCCGAAGGGGCGTCGGCGGCGCGATGGCAGGTCGCCCGGGTCCCCGGGCTTCGCGTGGCAGGTCGTCCGTCGCGCGCGACAGCCGCGCGCTAGCATCGGCTCCATGGTCACGCCCCGGTACGACTTCATCATCGTCGGCGGTGGCTCGGCGGGCAGCGTCCTCGCCAACCGGCTCAGCGCCTCCCCCTCCGACCGCGTGCTGGTCCTGGAGGCCGGCCGGCCCGACTACCGGTGGGACACGTTCGTCCAGATGCCGGCCGCCCTCACGTTCCCCATCGGCAGCCGCTACTACGACTGGAAGTACGAGTCCGAGCCCGAGCCGTTCATGAACGGGCGCCGCATCTACCACGCGCGCGGCAAGATCCTCGGCGGCTCGGGAAGCATCAACGGGATGATCTTCCAGCGCGGCAACCCGCTCGACTACGAGCGCTGGGCGGGCGACCCGGGCATGGAGACCTGGGACCACGCGCACTGCCTGCCGTACTTCAAGCGGATGGAGAACTGCCTCGCCGCGAGCCTGGACGACCCGTTCCGCGGCCACTCCGGGCCGCTCGTCCTGGAGCGAGGACCGGCGACGAACCCGCTGTTCGGCGCGTTCTTCCAGGCCGTCCAGCAGGCCGGCTATCGGCTGACCGACGACGTCAACGGCTACCGGCAGGAGGGCTTCGCGCCGTTCGATCGGAACGTGCAGAACGGCCGGCGCCTGTCGTCGTCACGCGCGTACATCCACCCGGTGATCGAGCGGAAGAACCTCACCGTGACCACCCGGGCGCTCGTCACGAAGGTCCTGATGAAGGAAACGCGCGCGATCGGGGTCGAGTACGCGGTCGGGCGCGGAGCTGCACAGCGAGCGTTCGCCGGCACGGTGATCCTCGCCGGCGGCGCGTTCAACACCCCGCAGCTGCTCCAGCTCTCGGGGATCGGGAACGCAGCGGAGCTGCAGGCGGTCGGGGTCACGCCCGTCCACGACCTGCCCGGCGTCGGCGAGCACATGCAGGACCACCTCGAGGTCTACATCCAGTACGGGAGCCGGCTGCCGGTCTCGATGCAGCCGGCGCTCCAGACGTGGCGGCGGCCGTTCATCGGCGCGCAGTGGCTGTTCCTGCGCAGCGGCCCCGGCGCCACCAACCACTTCGAGGGCGGTGGGTTCGTCCGGAGCAACGAGGACGTGGCGTATCCCAACCTCATGTTCCACTTCCTGCCGCTCGCCATCCGCTACGACGGCTCGTCTCCGGCCGGCGGCCACGGGTACCAGGTGCACGTCGGGCCCATGTACTCCGACGCCCGCGGCTCCGTGAAGATCACGAGCACGGACCCCACGGTCCACCCGGCGCTGCGCTTCAACTACCTCTCGACCGACCAGGACCGCCGCGAGTGGGTGGAGGCCGTCCACGTCGCGCGGAACATCCTCAACCAGCCCGCCTTCGAGCCGTTCAACGCCGGCGAGGCGTCGCCCGGCCCGGAGGTGTCCACCGACCCCGAGATCCTCGATTGGGTGGCGCGGGACGGCGAGACGGCGCTGCACCCGTCCTGCACCGCGCGGATGGGGATCGACGCCGATTCGGTGGTGGACCCGCTGACGATGGGCGTCCACGGCGTGGACGGCCTCAAGGTCGTGGACGCGTCGGCCATGCCCTACGTGACCAACGGCAACATCTACGCGCCGGTGATGATGCTCGCGGAGAAGGCATCCGACCTCATCCTCGGCAACACGCCGCTCGCACCCGAGCCGGTCGAGTTCTACAGGCACAGGCCCGCCTGAGGTCCGGGGCGGCGACGTCGGCAGGGTCGTGGGACGGACTGCGGTCGTCCGCCACGGGGGCCGTTATGGGACGAGGCGCCAGATCGACGGGTCGCCGCCGTCATCGGGATCGTCGACGCCGATCACGCC
>JAKOQS010000270.1 GCA_029778235.1 Chloroflexota bacterium
AGCACCTCGGCGTTCGCCACGCAGACGTTCGCGAAGAGGGACGCGGGCCCGGTGGAGCCCGCGACGGGCATGGGCATGATCATCACGGGCAGGTCGAGCCGGCCGAGCGCGAGGTACGCGTCGAGCATCTCGCCGTCGTGGGTCAGCGGCGCCACGGGGCAGTAGATGAGCGAGTACGGATGACGGTCGCGGAGGGTGGCCTCGCCGCCGGCGATCGCCACGAGCCCCGCCTCGAGGTACGGGACCTGCGCGACCGAGTGGAGCTCGTGCTGGCCGTGCTTGGAGCACGCCGCGGCCATCTCCAGGAACTCGTGGACCGCCCGGGAGTGGGACGGCGCGTCCGACGCGCACGTGGGCGCCCACGCCATCACGCCGACGTCGATCGCCTGGAAGACGCGCAGGGCGTCCACGATGTCCCGCGTGGCCCCGTAGCGGCGTTCCCCCGTCTCGAAGTCGGTCACGAAGCTCGCCGTCCCGTCGATCGCGTAGCGGGTCACCGGCGACGGGACCGCGAAGTCGTGGATCGGGTTCCGGGCCCCCAGGACGAAGCTCCGCGGGGCCGCGGCCAGGGCGTCGGCCACCAGGCCGGCCGGGATCCGCGCGATGCCGCTCGCCTCGTCCACGCGCGCGCCGGCCGCCTCCAGCAGCGGCAGCGCGCGCTCGCCATGGAGGCGCACCCCGACCTCGGCGAGGATGCGCAGGCTCTCGCGGTGGATCCGGTCGCGGGCGTCTTCGGAGAGGAAGGCGGGGGCCAGGCGCATCGCTACTCCTTCCGCCGGGCCGCGCGGCGCGGCGGCCGGCCGTCACGCGCCCGCGCCTCGATGCGGGCGAGCTCACGGTCCACGTCCTCGGGGAGCGGGTCCGGGACGCGAGCCTCGAGGATCGTCTCGACCCGCTCCCGCGCCTCGGCGAGGATCTCCGGGCGGCCCGCCTCGTCCCACCGCTCGAACCCGTCGTGGACACCCGGCGATCCCGTCAGCCATTCCCCTGCCCGGAGCGCGTCGCGCGTCGTGGGCTCCGCAAGGAAGTCGCCGGCCGGGCCCACGCCGGCGAGCAGGTCCACCAGGCCGTCGAGGCCCCCCGCGGGCGCGGACGCAACGCCAGCGTGGAGCCGGCGGCAGCGCCGGAACACCTCGACGTCGAGGATGAGCTGCTCGACGCTCAGGATCGTCGAGCCCCCGAGCAGGCCGGGCCCCACGAGCAGGTCGGGCCACGCGAGCGCGGGGAGCGACCAGTTGAGCGCTCGCTCGTACGCGGCCTGGATGCCCGGGACGTGATGGTCGGTCCCCCCGGTGGAGGACTCGACGGGCAGCCCGACGTGGCGCGCCATCTCGGCCGAGCAGACCCCGAGCAGTGCGTGCTCGACCGCGCCGCCACCGTACCGGCCGCTCCGCGGCTCCATGACCGCGAGGGCGGGTGCGGCGACGAACGGCGCCCCCGGGTCCGCCGCCTGCACGAGGCAGAGTGTCGCGAGGACCTCGGCGTGGCCGAGCGCGACGGTCGAGAGGAGCCCTGCCGGGCTCGACAGCCCCATGATCGGCATCGGCATCGCCGCGACGGGGATGCCCCAGCCGGCGACCTCGAGGTACGCGTCGGTGTACGGCCCCTCCAGCACGAGGGGCGAGTGCGGGCAGAGGAGGAAGGAGAACGGCCGCCGGGCGGCGATCTCCTCGCGCCCGCCGAAGACCACCTGGAGGACCTCGAGGAGCCAGCGGCCCTCCTCCGCGTCGAGCGCTGCGTCCTGCACGTGCTTGCCGAACTCGCCGAACGCGCGGCGCCAGGACGAGACGGCACCCGCGGCGCCCTCCTCGTCCCAGGTGGTCGTGCGCCAGTAGACGCCGACCTCGTCGAGCGCATCGCAGAGGCGCGTGGCCACCTCCCAGTCCGCGATCGTCGACGGGCGACGCTCCTGCGTGACGGCATCCCAGACCGTCATCGCCTCGCCGTCCACGACGAGGGTGCACGCGCCCCGGCCCACCGGGTGCGACCACCCGGGGCGGCGGCCACCGAGCGTGAAGTCGCGTGGAGCGAGCGACAGTGCATGCTCGACGAGGTCGCGCGGGAGCGTCACGCGGGCATCGGCGGCGCGGACGAGGGCGCCCGCGCCCGCGAGGATCCGCCGAGCGCGGTCGGAGTCCACGCGGATGCCGACCCGGCCGAGGATCCCCAGGGCCGTCTCGTGCGCGCGGGCGCGCTGCTCCGCGGACAGGACGGAGACGGACGTGGTCATCCGCTCGACCCGCGGCCGGCGCCGGTCGCCTCAGACCCACCCG
>JAKOQS010000271.1 GCA_029778235.1 Chloroflexota bacterium
CTCGCCGCCGAGCACCATCACGGGGACGGCGACGTGCTCGCGCAGGAGGCCGTGCTCTACGCGGTGACGGCCCCGGACGGTGACCGGCTGCTCTACGCGACGGACACCGGCGCGCTCCCGGCATCGACGATCGACGCCGTCGGCGGCCGGGTCGACCTCGTGCTGATCGACGAGACGTTCGGCGACCGGGCCGACCACGGGCGCGGGCACCTGGACCTCACGACGCTTCCGGGCGTGCTCGACGCGCTGCGCGCCGGCGGCGTCGTCGACGTCCGGACTCTCGTCGCGGCGACGCACCTCAGCCATCACAACCCGCCGGCCGAGGAACTGCGGCCACGACTGCGCCACCTCGGCGTGCTGCTGCCCGACGACGGCGACCTCCTGGACCTCGCCCTTCCCGGGGGCCGGCCGGCGGAGCGGATGCTGCTGCTGGGCGGCGCCCGGTCGGGCAAGTCGACCCGGGCCGAGGCGATCGCGTCGGCCTACGCCGACGTCGCCTACGTAGCCACCGCCCGCCAGCGCGCGGACGATCCGGAATGGGCCGAGCGGGTCGCGCTGCATCGGGCCCGCCGACCGGAGCACTGGGCGACCTACGAGGCCGGCGACGGCATCGACGTCGTGGACGTCGTGGACGTCGTCTGCGCCGCCGAGGCGGGCTCGTGCGTCCTCGTCGACTGCCTGACCTTGTGGCTGACGGCCGTGCTCGATCGCGCGGACGCGTGGGCGCGGGCCGAGGCCGGCGACCGCGTGGGCGTGCGTGCGGACGTCGACGCCGCGGTGGACGCACTCGTCGATGCCGTGCGGGCCAGCCGCGCGACCGTCGTCCTGGTGTCGAACGAGGTGGGCATGGGAGTCGTCCCGGCGTCGGCGTCGGGCCGGCTGTTCGCCGACCTGCTCGGCCGGCTGAACGCCCGGGTCGCCGACGCGTGCGACACGGTGACACTGATGGTGGCCGGCCGTCCCGTCGACCTCACCCCGCAGCCCGCGAGGCGCCTCGCGTGGTCGCTATGAGCAGGAATATCGCCCGAATGACGACCATGGAGGGCGTCTCGACGGTGGGGAGAGCGACATGACGGACGCCGTGGAGACGCAACACGATGCGACGACCGAGCCCGGGATCGACCCGATTCCCTGGGCGGTCCCGGCGCCGGACGCCGCCGCCTTCACCGCGACGATCGCCCGCCAGGCGACGCTGACCAAGCCCGCGGGCGCGCTCGGCCGCCTCGAGCCGCTGTCGGCCTGGATCGCCGCCGTCCAGGGGACCTGCCCTCCGCGACCGTTCACGCGGCCCCTCCTGGTCATCCTCGCCGGCGACCACGGCGTCGCGCGCGCCGCCGGCACCTCGGCGTACCCGCCGGAGGTGACCGCCCAGATGGTGGTCAACTTCGTGACGGGCGGCGCGGGCGCGAACGTGCTGGCGCGGCAGGTCGGCGCCACGGTCCGGGTGGTCGACGTCAGCGTCGATGCGGACCCGGGCTACCTCGACGCGTTCGACCCACAGGTCGCCTCTCGTCGCGTGCGCCGCTCGTGCGGGTCCGTCGACCGGGAGCCGGCGATGACCGTCGCCGAGGCGGTCGCATCGATCCGCCTCGGTGCCGATCTCGCCGACGAGGCCCGAGCCGACGGGGCCGACCTATTGGTGCCTGGCGACATGGGCATCGGCAACACGACGGCGGCCGCGGCCCTCACCGGCCTCCTGACCGGCCGGGCCGCCGACGACGTGACAGGGCGCGGCACCGGGATCGACGACGCGACGCTGGCCCGCAAGCGCGCGGCCGTCGCCCAGGCGATGGATCGCGGCCGCCCCGCCGTCGACGACCCCGTCGCGCTGCTCGCCGAGGTCGGCAGCCCCGACATCGCCGCGATGAGCGGGATGCTCGCGCGCGCCGCCGCCCTCGGGCTGCCCGTCGTGCTCGACGGCGTGATCTCGTGCGCTGCCGCCCTCGTCTCCCGCCGCATCGCCCCCGGGGCCGACGCATGGTGGGTCGCCGGGCACCGCTCCACCGAGCCCGCCGCCACAGAGGCGCTCGCGGCCCTGGGGCTGGACCCGTTGCTGGACCTCGGTCTGCGCCTGGGCGAGGGCTCCGGGGCCCTCCTGGCGGTCCCCGTCCTGCAGGCAGCGAGCGCCACCTGTCGGGAGATGTCGACCTTCGCCGACGCAGGCGTCAGCGACCGCGATCAGGGCGACTGACCGTGGACGCGCCACGGCGGACGCGATGACGGTGACGGACGGGGTCCGACTCGCGGTCGGCACCCTGACCCGCCTGCCGGTGACCCCACCGCGGATCGTCGACCGCCGCGTCGCCCGGGTGGCGATGCTGCTCGCGCCGGCGGTCGGCGCCGTCCTCGGCCTGCTGGTCGGCGCCGCAGCCCAGGCCGTCGTCGACCACACCCGGGCCGCGCCGCTGCTGGCCGCCGCGCTGGCGGTCGGGGCCATCGCGTACCTGACCCGGGCGCTGCACCTCGACGGCCTCGCGGACACCGCCGACGCCCTCGGGAGCGGCCGACCCGCGCCGCAGGCGCTGGAGATCGCACGGCGCTCGGACATCGGGCCATTCGGGGTCGTCACCGTCGTGCTGGTCCTGCTCGTCCAGGCGGCGGCGCTGTCGCAGGCCCTCGGTTCCGGTCACGCGGCCCTCGCCGTCGCGGTGGCCGTGGGCAGCGGTCGGCTGGCGATCACGCTCTCGTGCACGCGCGGGATCCCGGCAGCACGCGCCGACGGGCTCGGTGCCGCGGTGGCGCAGTCCGTCCCGCGCCTCGCGCTCGTGATCGTGACGGTCGGATGGTTCGCAGCGTGCGCCGTTGGTGCTCTGGCCGCCGGGACGGGCGCCCGCGGCGCCCTCGTCGCCATGGCAGCGGCAGCGACAGCGCTGCTCGCGGCGGCAGCCCTTCTGCGCACCGCGGTCCGCCGGCTGGGCGGGATCACCGGGGACGTGCTCGGCGCAGTGTGCGAGACCGGCACGACAGCGGCGCTGGTCGTGCTCGCCCTGGCCGCCGCCTAGGTTGGGGCCGTGACGACCGAGCTGCCCGCCCCGCTGCGCGAGGCCGTCGACCGCATCGAGGAGGCTCCGGCACCGCTCGCCGGCGATCCGGCCGCCGGAGCCTTGGGCAGGCTGGACGCCTGGTGGGAGACCGTGTC
>JAKOQS010000272.1 GCA_029778235.1 Chloroflexota bacterium
GCCGAGTCGGGCCCGAAGACGAGGATCCGCGACGGCCCGACCACCGCGTACACGAGCAGCGGGACGACGGTCGCGTACAGGCCCGTCACCGCGGGCAGGCCCGATGCCTCGGCATAACCCATCCCCGCCGGGACCAGCATCGTCGCGAGGATGATCCCCGCGACGATGTCCCCGCGCAGCCATCCGCGGTCGTAGCGGCGGAGGAGCGCGACCCCCGGGAGCCAGGTCCCGACGCGGCCGGCCGGGGCGGATGGTGCCGACGCGCGGGCCGCCTCCTCCGCGGCCGACGAAGCGGGCCTCCCCATCCCGGTCATGGGCGGAAGCGTAGCGGCCCGGCGCCCCGGCGGAGGCCCGGCCGTGCGACCATCGCGGGTGCAGGCGACCGGACCCTCGAGAGCGGAGACTCCGATGCGCACGATCCTCCTCTGGATGGCGCGGAACCCGTGGCTGCGGGCGCGCATCCCGCGCCTGGCGTTCGCGCGCCGCGCCGTGCGCCGCTTCATGCCCGGCGAGGACGTGGCCGACGCGCTCCGCGCTGCGGACGGGCTGATCGCGGCCGGCCAGGGGATCCTCTTCACTCGTCTCGGGGAGAACCTGACCGCGATCGCCGAGGCCGACGCCGTCGCCGCGCACTACCACGAGGTGCTGGAGGCGAGCCGGTCGCGGTCCCGGCCCATCGAGATCAGCGTGAAGCCCACCCAGCTGGGCCTCGACATCGATCCCGAGGCGGCGTTCGCCCACTGCGACGCCCTCGCGACTCACGCGGCCGAGGTCGGCTCGTCGTTCTGGGTCGACATGGAGGGCTCGCCGTACGTCGAGCCCACGATCGCCCTGTTCGAGCGACTGGCCGTGGCACACGACAACGTGGGGATCTGCCTCCAGGCGTACCTGAAGCGGACGCCCGTGGACCTGCGGCGCATCCTTCCGCTGCGCCCCGCGATCCGGCTGGTCAAGGGGGCATACGACGAGCCCGCGGCGATCGCGTACCGGCGGAAGGCCGACGTGGACGCCGCCTACCAGACGCTCGCGGTCGCCATGGCGGAGGCGGCGCGGGACGGGGACGCGCGCTGCGCGCTGGGCACGCACGACGCGGACCTCGTCCGGCGCATCGCGACCTTCGCCCAGGCGGCGGGCGTCCCCCGCGAGAAGCTCGAGGTCCACATGCTCTACGGGATCCGAGCGGCCGAGCTGCGGCGCCTCCGGAAGGAGGGGTTCCCGGCGTTCACGCTCGTGGCCTACGGCGACTTCTGGTACCCGTGGTACATGCGCCGCCTCGCGGAGCGCCCGGCGAACGTGCTGTTCGCCCTGAGGCAGCTCCTGCCATAGCAGGCGGGTGCCAGAACGCTCCCGCGGGGCGTCGTCCCGCGCCCACCGCCGAGGCGGCGCCGCACATGCGCCACCGCCTCGGACACCGCCATCGGTCACGAACGCAAGGGGCGATGCGACCTTTGCCGTGGCGCGCCCGCCGCCCGACCATGTGCGCATGGCCGACCGGGAGGAGTCGCGGCCCGAGATCATCCTCAGCGGGCTGACCAAGCGCTACGGCGACGTGTGCGCCGTGGACGACGTCAGCCTTGAGATCGCCCACGGCGAGTTCTTTTCGCTGCTGGGCCCTTCGGGCTGCGGGAAGACGACGACCCTGCGGATGATCGGGGGGTTCGAATCGCCCACGAGCGGGACGATCGAGGTCGCGGGCCGCGACGTCACCGGCGTCCCGCCCGAGCGCCGGCCGGTGAACATGGTGTTCCAGAGCTACGCGCTGTTCCCGCACCTGAACGTGTTCGACAACGTCGCCTTCGGGCTGCGCCGGACGCACGTGCCGCGCGAGGAGGTCCGCGAGCGCGTCGGGACGGTCCTCGCGCTCGTCCGGATGGAGGGTTTCGATCGGCGCCGCCCGGACCAGCTCTCCGGCGGCCAGCAGCAGCGCATCGCCCTCGCCCGCGCGCTCGTGAACAGGCCCACGGTCCTGCTTCTCGACGAACCGCTCGGCGCGCTCGATCTCAAGCTCCGAAAGCAGCTCCAGCTCGAGCTGAAGCGGATCCAGCAGGAGGTGGGGATCACGTTCGTCTACGTGACCCACGACCAGGAGGAGGCGCTCACGCTCTCCGACCGCATCGCCGTCATGCGCGCCGGGAAGGTCGAGCAGCTCGGGACCCCC
>JAKOQS010000041.1 GCA_029778235.1 Chloroflexota bacterium
CCAGAACGACCAGGCGCCGCACGCCGATCCGTACCTGGCGGTGACGTAGCGCAGGCCCCAGCGGACCTGGGTCATCGGGTTCGTCCGCCAGTCGGCCCCGGCGCTGGCCATCTTCCGGCCGGGGTACGCCTGCGGGATCCCGAAGCTCGCCTCCGGGCTCCCGGCGGCGACGCGCCATCCGGACTCGAAGTGCCATACCGCGTCGAGGCACGCGAACTGCCGTGTCCCGATTCGTCTCCACGCCCAGTCGCGGGCGGCCTGGGTCGCCGGAGGGTAGATCCGGTGGAACCTGCTCGGAGCGTGCGGGCCGGCGGCGGCCGAGGGCGAGGGGTCGCCCCAGTCGACCGGCCCCGTGTCCCTGACCGGAGGCGTGGCAGCCGGCTCGGCGGCGGCGTGCGGGACGGGGTGGGACAGGACGCCGAAGCCGAGTGCGGCGAGCAGGGCGAGGTGGGCGAGGGCGCGCTTCATGCGGGGAGCTCCGTCACGCTCACGCGGACGCCGGGGTACTCGCCGTACCACTTGCACGCCGACAGGTCGACGACGAGCGAGTCGTCGCGCAGGGCCCCGGACTCGGTGAGGCTGTCGAGGCACGCCCGGACGAGCTTGTCGATGTCCGGGCGCACGGCCGGGTACTCCGGTGCCGACTGACGCAGCCCGCGCTTCCCGAAGTGCCCGGCAGGGCGGGGGAACGTGAACTCGATCTCGACGAACACCGGCCCGGCGATCGCCGGATCGTCCCCGCGCGCCTCGGCCGCCGCCGCGGTCACGGCCGCGCGCCAGGGGCGCAGCTTCGCGTTGGCCGAGGTGACGACGGCCCGCCCCCCGACGACGAAGGCGCGCGAGCTGCCCTGCGGGACGGGGACGCCGGGGACGGTGAAGACGAGGCTCCTCGGCTCTCCGGTCACGCCGACACCTCCCTCGCCGCCGCGTGATCGATGCGGCGGCGACGGTCGCCGGGCGAGAGGGCGAAGAACGCGGCCCACACGGGGTTCTCGTACGTCCCGGCCCGCCCGGTCGGACGGGCTTCCTCGCGGCCATGGACCCCCTCCCACACCGCGAACTCGACCGCGACGAAGCGGCTCGTCCACACGGCATGGGCGCACGCGGCGACCAGCTCGTCGAGCGGGTAGTCGCACCACCCGCACGGGGTCGAGTGGACCATCCGCAGCCGAGCCACGCCACCCACCGGCGTATCGCCGCGCACGGCCCGGTCCAGCGCGCAGCGCCCCATCGCCTGGGCGACCGCCGGATCGTCGGTCGCGAGAGCTGGCCGCCCGTCACCGGGCTGCCACCCGATGGCGGTCGCGTAGCGCGTCTCGACGCGGGCCGGGTCGCCGAGCATCGTCAGCAGCTCGCGGTAGCCGTACCCGTCGAGCCGGGTCACGCCGTCCTGCGGCGCGCGCCGGGGGCTCACGCGCCGGCCCCCCGGAAGGCCGCGATGGCGGCGCGCTTGCGCTCCTCCTCGGTCGGCTCCGGCGACGGTCCGGCGACGGGGATCCTGTCCAGGCGGTTCTCGGCTCCGAGGACGTACTGCCGCCCCGTCAGCCTCGCAGGGCTCTCGGTCGAGAGCTCCTCGAACATCGCGACGACCCTCCCGGCGCCGTGGCGACGGGACAGGTCAACGAGTCGCGGGTAGAGCCCGTTTCCCTCCGGGAACCCCGCCCCATGGGAGGCGAGCCAGTCGAACGCCACCTCCTCGGGGCTCGGTCCGGCTGCGGTCGCATCCCTCGCGCGCGGGCGCGACCCCCGCTGCTCGTCTCGTCTCTGCTCGTCTCTGCTCGTCTCTGCTCGTCTAGGCATTGGGTCGGCATTGCGGTCGCTCTGCCAACGCACTGCGGCCGCATTGCGTCCGCTCTGCGCCCGCATCTCGCGTTCGGATGCGAGCCCATGCACTCGGTAGTGCCCGTGCTCTGCGAGCTCAATGAGGCCGCATTGCACGAGCACCCGGAACGCAGACCGACTGATGTAGGCCGGGATCGGGGCCGGAGCCGGGTACATCGCGTCGGCGACCAGGAGGAGCTGGAGCCAGGTGCCGAGCCTGGTCGGGTTGTGATACACGTCCGCGAATCGCTCGTCGTCGACGACCGAGTAGTAGACGCGGACGTACTTGCGCTCGTCCTTCACGCCACCGCTTCCTCTCCCTGCCACGCGACGCGCACGCGGGCCCACCACGCGCGGTGCACGGCCGTGCGGTTGTGCTGGGCGACGGCCGGGCCTGGGTCGTCGGCGTTCGCGAGGATCGACACGCCGCACGCGCAACGCTCGTTGCGGACGCGAAGCGGTGCCGCGAGCCCGGGCAGCGCGACGCGCCCGAAGAGCTCGGCGGCGGACAGGCCGCTCATGCCGCGCCCTCCCACAGCGTCAGGGGCTCCGCGAGCCGACGCAGGAGCCGCCTCTCCCCACGGACCGTCTGCAGCTGCGTGATCGCCCGACGCCGCCTCGCCTCGATGTTCTCCGCCGCCTCCGAGACCGAGCGCGCCAGCCAGACGCCCTCCGGCCCCGAGCAGACGAGCGCGATCCCGTCCCGCCGGATCGCCTCGATCGCCTCCTCGACCCGGCGGCGCGGCAGGCCCGCCCGCAGCGCGACCGAGCGCAGGGTCGCCGGCTGCGCGTCGAGGGCGGCGAGGACGGCGCTGACGTTGTCCCGGTCCGTCCTCATGACGCCGCCTCCGCCCGCCGTGCGGCCAGGATCGCCTGTGTCTTCGCGGCTCCCTGGCGCAGGCGCTCCCGGGCCTCGGGCGAGATCGTCTTCTTGGGCCGGTCGAGCGGCTCCTTGGCCTCCGGCTTGGTGCCCTTCGCGCGCACGTACTCCACGCACTCGATCGTCGCGGTGAGCGTCACGTCGAGCTCGGGCGCCAGGGCGGGCAGGGACACGCGGACGTCGAGCTCGTCGGCGGGTCGCAGCCGGCAGACACGCGCGTGGACGCAGGTCGGGCACGGCGCGATCGCCGTGATCCGCCGGCGACCGATGATCTCGGCGGCATCGACGATCGCCGCGGCCTCATGCGTCTCCATCGGCTCGTCCTCCTCGACGCCTCCGGGCGTCCCGTTGCAGCGGCCGACCGCGCGCATCTCCGCGGCGTAGCCGAGGGTGCAATCGGTGCACGGGCCGGACGCGCGTCCGTGGGTGGTCGTGATCCGGGCGTTCTGGTCGTGCCAGGACGCCAGCTCCTCGGCGTCCATGCACGCCGGGGTCCAGGCGGGTGCCACGGCACCGGAGACGACGGCGGTCACTTCCGCCTCCTCCAGGTGTCCCGGTCGGGGCACGTGACGAAGTGATTCGTCCCGTCAGGGTCGATCGGGGCGCGCCTTCCGGCGGTCGTCACGACCCAGGCGATCGCCACACCGCACGAGCGGCAGCGGCCGGGCTGCGGAGGCGGCTCGGGGCGGGCCCAGGCGGGCACGACGAAAGTGCTCACGCCGGCTCGGCCTTCGGCTTGACGTCCCGCACGGTCACCGCCGCGCACACCGGGTGGTAGAGGGCGCCCTCGAGCATCCGGGTCTCGCCGTGGATGACCATCCGACAGCGCTCGCACACGAGCTGCGCGGCGACGTAACGGCGCATCGGGCGGTTGTGGCGGCTCATCGCGCGAGCCCCGCGTCCGCCGGCATCCCCAGCGCCACCGCGAGCGCCCCGATCGCGAGCGGGACGCCGAAGAGCAGGGCGAGGAGCAGCGCCGCGGCGACGCCGGCCCGGACCGCGAGCTCGAGGCGGCGCTCGAGCGCCTGCTGCCGGCGGATGCGCTCGGACGCGGGCGCGATGGCCCAGGTCCGGTAGCGGATCGCCGGCGTGGTCGCGCGGAAGAGGCGGAGGTCGTCCATCGCCTACAGCTCGACGCCGAGCTCGTCGGCGAGCGCGCGCCAGTGGCGGACCGTGTACCGGCTCGACGCGATGCCGGGGAACGTCCTGCGGGCTGTCTCGGCGACCGTCTCGCGCGGGATCAGGGCCGTCGCGGCGGCGAAGGCGTGGCGCGCCTCCTCGTCGCTCATCTCGACCTCGCCGTCGACGATCTCGTCGGCGACCGCCTCGATCTCCTCGACCGACGGGCTGTCGTCCGCGGGTGACTCGGGCACGAGCTCGCCCTCGACCTCGTCGGGCGCGAGCTCGGCGGCGGGCGCGGGCGACAGCCTCCGATCCTGTGCGCGCGCCGCCACGCGCTCCCGGACGGTCGTCGGCGCCGCCCTCTCGGCCTGGGCCATCTCGTCGGCGGTGTAGAGGTCCGCGCCGATGCCCTCGTGGCGCTCGGGGTCGTACGGGAAGGCCTTGCGCAGGGCGAGCGCCTCGGCGACCTTCGCGAGCATCACCCGCGGCATCCGCACCCACATCGCGTCCTGCGGGCGCTCGGGGTCGCGGCCCGGCGCGGGCTTGTACTCGTGCCAGTAGGCGGTCGCCGCGATCGCCCGCCCGACGCCCTTGCGGTACACGCGGACCGTCGCCCACTCCGGATGGCCGGCAGGACGCCCGTCCCCGCAGCCGCAGGCCGGCCCGTAGAGGGGCTCGTCCTGGCCGTCGTACAGGCCGGTCCGGGCGGCGATGCTGCGGTACCCGTCGATGCCGGTCTGGAACGTCACGCGGCCCTTTCGCTTGACCGCGTAGATCTGCTTCGCGAACGGGTCGAGCCCCGAGCGGCTCGCGACCATCGCGAACAGGCGGAGCTCGTCGGGGTTGAGCTCCGGCGCGAGCACGGCCTGGACCGTGCGGAGCCCCTGGAAGATCTGCGTCGTCGTGAGGTCAGTGCTCACCGGCCTTCTCCTTGAGCAGTCGCAGGACGCGCGGGCCCGGCGAGGTCTCGGAATGGATGGACACGAGCGCGTCGAGCTCGGCCGGGTCGTGCCCGGCGAGCAGCGCGCGGTACGCGGAGGCGACAGCGGGCCAGTTGGTCCGGGTCGCGTCGGCGCTCTTGCGGTAGGTGACGAGACCCTCGATCCCCGCCGCGTCGCCGATCACGGCGCGCAGCGCGTTCGCGATCCCGCGCTCGGAGTCCTCGGCCGCGGCCTTCGTCGCCTTCGCGGCGCGGTACAGGTCCACGAGCTCCGCGAGGTCCGGCGTCGCCGGCAGGAGGATCCCGTCGTCGGCGGGGTGGAGGCGGGCGATCGTGTGGCGCGCGGACTCTGAGCCGTCGGGGTCGGGCGGCGTGTCCGACTCGACGTGCGACCAGAACTCGCGCTCGAGCTCGACGAGGTCCCCGATGAAGTCGTCGTCGCGTGGCACCTCGACGATCCGGAGGCGCGG
>JAKOQS010000273.1 GCA_029778235.1 Chloroflexota bacterium
CCCGATACCGGATGGACTGAGCGTCCTCCATCGCTGTGACAACCCGCCCTGTGTCCGTCCCGACCACCTCTTCCTCGGGACCCAGCGCGACAACATGCGGGACATGATCGCCAAGGGTCGCGGCGGCGGCCAGTTCCAGAGGAGGTCCGCATGAGCGACACCGGCTCGGCTGGCTCCCACAGCCACGCGCTCAAGGGCACGGGCACGTACGCCGCGGGATCGCACAAGCACACGTACACTGACCTCGTCGGGACGGGCGTCCCCGGCCCGCAGGGGCCCCAGGGCGTGCCCGGTCCCGCCGGCCCGCCCGGAGTGCCGGACCCGACCCTCGCCGCCCGCATCGACGCCCTGGAGGCGCGCGTGGCGGCGCTGGAGACGCCGCCCCTGACGCGACCCTTCCCGGCCCCGGTGACGACGCGGGAGGCGACCCTTCCTTCGGGCATCGACACGACCGGCGCGACGGACGTGGCGGGTGCCCTGAACGCATGGGTCGCGGCGCAGCCGAACGGGACGCGCCTCGTCCTCCCAGCCGGGGCGGTCCTGCTCATGGGCGCGCCGCTCAACCTCAACGGGCGCAGGCACCTCGAGATCGTCGGCAACGGGGCGACGCTGCGATCCGTCCCCGGCAGCCCCGCGACCGAGGCGGGCAGCCTCGTGCAGCACTTCGGCAGCGACCCCGACTCGCCGTCGTTCGTCCCCTCCGACATCGCCATCCGCAACCTCCGGCTGGTCGGCGCGAACCCCGAGGCGGGGAAGTACTGGGGCGGCGGCATGGAGGGCGCGCACGGGTTCAGGCTGGTCATGGGCGGCAACATCGAGCTCGACGGCTGCGACGTGTCCATGTGCTACGGCGACGGCGTGGTCACCGACTACTGGACGAAGGGCCTCTGGGTCCACGACTCGACCATCCACGACAACGGGCGGGTCGGGGTCGCGGTCCTCTCGGGGCAGGACTTCCTCATCGAGCGCAACGTCTTCGACCACAACGGCGGGATGGTGCTCGACATCGAGCCGTACGAGGCGGACGGCGGGTGCCACCGGCTCGTCTTCCGCGACAACCGCACCATCCGCCAGGCGAAGGGCGCGGGCGGGCCGTTCGACCTCGGCTACTGGGCCGGGGGCAACGGCGGCGGGCGCGGCATCCGCGACATCGTCATCGAGCGCAACCGTGCCGACGAGTTCCTCCGCATCATCTTCGCCGTCCCGGGCACCGGACTGCGGTACTCGAACATCGCCATCCGCTACAACACCGGCACCGTGGCGCAGCCTGGTCCGCTCCTCGACCTCCGGCACATCGACGGGCTCGACATCCGCGGCAACGTCCAGCCGCTCACCTCTGGCTCGCTGGCGTCGATCGTGGACTGCACGGGAGTCGTCCAGTGAAGCCGCTCCTCGCCCTGGCCGCGCTCGCCTCCGCGCTCGTCGCCGCGGCGAC
>JAKOQS010000274.1 GCA_029778235.1 Chloroflexota bacterium
CGTCATGTGGTGGAACTTCATCGGCCGGAGTCACGAGGACATCGAGCGCCTGCGCGCGGAGTGGAATGAGGCGCCCGACGATCGGTTCGGCCGCGTGCCCGGCTATCGCGGCCCCGTGCCGCGGCTGCGGGCCCCCGAGCTGCCCGACGTCACGCTCAAGCGTCGCTTCCGCCGCGGCCGGGAGGCCTGAGGTCATGCTGCTCGCCGACCTGGCCGCCACCTCCGCGGAGGTCGCCGCGACCCGGTCCCGGCTGGCGAAGGTGACGGCGCTCGCGGGCGCGCTCGGCCGCGCCGCGCCCGAGGAGGTGGAGATCGTCGCGTCCTATCTGTCGGGGTCGCTGCGGCAGCGGCGAACCGGGGTCGGCTGGCGGTCGGCGTGGACGAGCGTCGATCCGGCGGCGGAGCCGCGCCTCACCGTCGTCGAGGTCGACGCCGCCTTCGAGGCCATGGCAGGGCTTTCGGGCGCGGGGTCGCAGACCGCGCGCCGGGCGCATCTCGACGAGTTGATGGGCCGCGCGACCGAGGTTGAGCAGCGCTGGCTCGCCGGGCTGATCACGGGAGAGACGCGCCAGGGGGCGCTCGACGGCGTCATGATCGACGCGCTCATCCGCGCCAGCGGCCTCCCCGCGGCGGAGGTTCGTCGCGCGGTGATGCTCGCGGGCGACGTCGGGGTGGTGGCCCACGCGGCGCTGTGCGGCGGGGCGGACGCCGTCGCCGGGATCGGGCTGGTGGTCGGACGCGCCGTGCGCCCGATGCTGGCCGCGAGCGCGAAGGTCGTGGCCGACGCGATGGCCTCCCTCGGCGGCGTTGTCGCGGTCGAGGCGAAGCTCGACGGCATCCGGATCCAGGTGCACCGCGACGGCGATGACATCCGCGTCTTCACCCGCAGCCTCGACGACATCACCGCGCGGCTGCCGGAGGTGGTCGCGGCCGTCGCCGCGCTGCCGGTGCGCAGCGCGATCCTCGACGGCGAGGCCCTCGCGCTCGGCGACGACGGCCGTCCTCGGCCCTTCCAGGAGACCGCCGCCCGGTCGATGAGCGTGGACGATCGGGGCAGGCCCCGCATGACGCCGTTCTTCTTCGACGTCCTCGCCCTCGACGACGACGAGCTGCTCGACCTGCCCCTCCGGACGCGGGCCGCCCGCCTCGCGGAGATCGTGCCCGCGGAGCTCCGCGTCGCCCGCACCGTCACCGACGACGCGGCGGTCGCGGAGGAGTTCGCCGCGGGCGTGCTCGCCGAGGGGCACGAGGGCGTGGTGCTCAAGGACCTGGCCGCCCCGTACGAGGCGGGGCGGCGTGGCTCCTCCTGGGTGAAGGTCAAGCCGGTGCACACCCTCGACCTGGTGGTGCTCGCCGTCGAGTGGGGATCGGGCCGTCGCCGCGGGTGGCTGTCCAACATCCACCTCGGGGCCCGAGACCCGGCCACCGGCGGCTACGTGATGCTGGGCAAGACGTTCAAGGGCATGACCGACGAGATGCTCGCGTGGCAGACCGCCCGGTTCCTCGAACTGGAGGACCACCGCGACGACTGGACGGTCTACCTGCGCCCGGAGCAGGTCGTCGAGATCGCCTTCGACGGCCTGCAGCGCTCGACCCGCTACCCCGGCGGCGTCGCGCTGCGCTTCGCCCGCGTGCTGCGCTACCGCGACGACAAGCCGGCCGCCGAGGCGGACACCATCGAGGCGGTGCGCGCCTTGGCGCCTGCTGCCGGGTGAGCTGTCGTTCGCGCTGGTCGAGCCGCCGCACGAGGCGTCAGCCGAGTCGGCTTGGTCGTTACCAATGAGCCTGCTCCCAGGCGCAGACAGCGCCACTGATACCCTCGCGTTCATGTCTCACGCCCTCAGCCGCGCCGTCGGGATCGGCCTCGGGGTGGTGGCGGATCAGCTGCTCGGCGACCCGCGGCGGCACCACCCCGTGGCGTGGTTCGGGACCTGGGCCTCTCGTGTCGAACGGCCGCTCTACGCCGACGACCGGTC
>JAKOQS010000275.1 GCA_029778235.1 Chloroflexota bacterium
ACACGACGTTGACATCGAGGGGGGCCAGGACCCGGACGAACTCGGCGATGGGCATCTGCAGTCCGTGCGCCATCCCGGCGAAGGCCAGGACCGTGGGGGCCGCGGGGTCAGTGAACCGGGTCTCGACGCTGGCGGTCGCGGCGTCGGGCGCACCGAACTCGACGATCGCCCCCATGCGGGCCATTGTGCCGCGCGGCGACGACGACCACGTCGGCGGCTACGACGCCGGCGCGAGCGCGGGTCCTACGCTGGCGTGATGCCCGACGCGAACGTCCATCAGGTGCTCTGGACCGGAGGGTGGGACTCGACGTTCCGGGTGTGCGAGCTCCTCCTCGTGCACGGACGCACCGTCCAGCCCTGGTACGTGATCGACCGAGAGCGGCGGACCACCGGCCGGGAGATGCGCACGATGGCGCGAATCGCCGCCGAGATCGAGCGTCGTGACCGCGACGCCCGCGCGCGGCTGCTGCGCCCGCAGGTGCGCGAACGGGCCGATCTCGAGATCCCCGCGGACCTCGCGGCGGCCGCGCGTAGTGTCCGCGCCCGATACCGCCTGCCCGAGCAGTACGTCTTCCTCGCCGCGCTGGTCGAGGCCGAGCAGGTAGCGACGATCGAGATCGCGATCGACGAGCGCAGGGAGATGCCCTACCTGAGGGACGCGGTCCTCGCCGCCGGACCCGGGCCGGCGCCGGACGACTGGTGGTCCGTCGACCCGGAGGACAACCCGGCGGACCTCGCCCGGATCTTCGCCGGCATGCGGCTGCCCGTGTGCGAGATGACGAAGACGGACATGGAGAGGCGCGCGAAGGCCGCCGGGTTCGCCGACGTCCTCGAGCTCACCTGGTTCTGCCGATGGCCGACGATCCTCGGTCACCCCTGCGGCCAGTGCGTCCCGTGCTCGGACCTGCGGGGGTCCGCACTCGAGCGCCGGATACCGCCGGACTCCGACCTGCGGCGTCGCCTGCACCGGTGGCGCTGGGGATGGGTGCGGCAGGCGGAGTCCGCCCGGATCCGTGCGCGCGCTGCGGGGGAGCGGCTGCGCGGCTAGTCGA
>JAKOQS010000276.1 GCA_029778235.1 Chloroflexota bacterium
CCCGGAGCGCGAACGACGTGGCGACGTACGCGGAGCCGAAGCCCATCGCCGCCAGGGCGGCCAGCAGCTCGCCTCGATGTCGCATCGGGAGAGCATGGCATCCGCGGGAGCGAGGCGGGAGCGCGCACCGGCCGCGGTCGCGCCCGGGAGGCGGGTCGGGGCTGGGGGCCCGGTGACCGCGAAGGTCCTCCAGGGGGCTGGACACCACCGCCCGCAGGCGCATACTCGGCGCTCCCGCGACAGGTCGGCGTCCCATCCGGTCGGCGGGCACACCGCGAGGCGGCGATGAACCTCAACAGCGTCCTCATCGGGTCCGAGGACCCGGCGCGCCTGGTCGAGTACTACTCGCGGCTCTTCGGGGCCCCCGGCTGGACCGGGGGCGCGTTCTCCGGGTGGCAGATCGGCAGCGGCTTCATCACCGTCGGCCCCCACTCCGAGGTGCGCGGGAAGAACGCCGAGCCGGGCCGGGTCATCTGGAACATCGAGACCGCCGACGTGGCCGGCGAGTTCGCGCGCCTCAGCGCGGCCGGGGCCACCGTCGTCCAGGAGCCGTACCACCCCGGCGAGATGGAGGAGGGGTGGATCGCCACCTTCTCCGATCCGGACGGGAACTACTTCCAGCTCCTGAGCCCCGTCGAGATGTGATCCGACCGAGGTCGGGGCCGGCGGGGCGACTCGCCGGGCCCGACCTCGGAGTCAGCCGGGGCAGCGCCACGGCCCCGTGCGGCCCCGCGCCGTGCGCCCGCGGCCCGTCCGTCCTATCGTCCCTGCGGTGACAGCGGCCACGACCTGACGGAGGGGCGACGCATGGGGATCGGATTCGGGCTCCTGAGCGCCCAGCTCCGGCCGGGCGAGCGCGACTGGACGCGTGCCTACGACGAAACGGTCCGCGCGGCGGTGGAGGCGGAGCGCCTCGGGTTCACCTCGGTGTGGACGACCGAACACCACTTCGTGGACGACGGCTACATGCCCTCGCTGCTGGTCGTGAGCGCCGCGATCGCGGCCGCGACCGAGCGGATCGGCATCGGGACCGGCGTCGTCCTCGCGCCGCTCCACCACCCGATCCGCCTCGCCGAGGACGCCGCCACCGTCCAGCTCCTGGGCCATGGGCGGCTGATCCTGGGGCTGGGCCTGGGCTGGTCGGAGGTCGAGTTCGCGGGGCTGGGCGCGGACGCGCGGCAGCGCGG
>JAKOQS010000001.1 GCA_029778235.1 Chloroflexota bacterium
GTCCGCGGCGCGGACCACATGGCACCCGTCTCGCGCCCCGAGACGGTCCTGCCGATCATCGACGGCGCGCTCCACGCCGTCTTCTCCCGATGACCCACCGTTCGTCCACGCCCTCCGAAGGAGCCCCCACGATGGCCGACGGGAACGCCGCGCCGCCCGCCGAGGTCCGCGCGATGTTCGACCGGATCAGCCCGGTCTACGACCTCATGAACCAGCTGATCAGCGGGTTCCAGGAACCGCGATGGCGGCGCCGCGCCGTGCGCGAGACGCGCCTTCGCCCGGGGATGTCAGCTGTCGACGTCGCATGCGGGACGGGCAAGGTCTCGACCTCGCTCGCGAAGGCGGTCGGCCCGCGTGGACGCGTCGTGGGCCTCGACTTCTCGCCCCGGATGATCGACCGCGCGCGCAGGGAGCGGTCCGCGGTCCCGGGACTCTCGTTCGTGGTCGGGGACGCGCTGGCCCTCCCGTTCGACGACGCGACCTTCGACGCGGCGACGATCGCCTTCGGGATGCGCAACCTGCCCGACTACGCCCGCGGATTCGCCGAGATGACGCGCGTCGTGCGGCCGGGCGGGCGGGTCGTCTGCCTCGAGATCTCCCGGCCGCGCTCGACGCTCGGACGTGCGATCCAGCGGTGGTTCGACTGGGTCGTCCCGGTGATCGGGCGCGTCGCAGGCCAGGGGGACGCGTACGCGTACCTCGTGGCCAGCACCCGTGGGTACCCGGGGCCGGACCGCATCGCCACGATCATGCGCGGCGTCGGGCTCGACGACGTCCGATGGACGCCGCTCTCGGGCGGCATCGTGACGCTGCACACGGGGACCAAGCCCGCGGCCTGGACGCCCCCGGGCTGATCGCATCGGTCACCCATCGGCCCGACCCGGCGGCCGCCGGGTGGATCCGTCAGGATCGCTCGAGGTAGCGCTCGCGCTCCCAGGCAGTGACCACCTGGTCGTATGCGCTCTGCTCGACGCGCGCCATGTTGAGGTAGTGGTCCACGACGTCCTGACCGAAGATCTCGACCGCGGCCTCGGACCGCTCGAGCGCCTGGATCGCCTCCCAGAGCGAGCGCGGCATCCGGTCGCAGCCGGTCGCCACGTAGCCGTTGCCCTTGTACTCGGGCGGCAGCTCGACCTGGTGGCGGATCCCCCAGAGCCCCGCGCCGACCGCTGCCGCGTACGTGAGGTACGCGTTCATGTCGGCGCCGGGGAACCGGTCCTCCACGTGGAGGCCGCCGCCGTGGCCCACGACGCGGAACCCCGTCGTGCGGTTGTCCCGGCCCCACACCACGTTCACCGGCGCCCACGAGAGCGCGGCGAAGCGCTTGTAGCTGTTGACGTTCGGGGCAAGGAAGATCGCCAGCTCACGGCTGAGCTTCATCATCCCGCCGACGAACCACTTCATGAGCTGCGACATCCCGTACGGCTCGCCGGCCGGGTCGTGGAAGAGCGGCGTTCGGCCGTCCGCCGACCAGAGGCTCATGTGCAGGTGCCCGGACGACCCGGTCCAGCGGTGGTCGGGCTTGGCCATGAACGTGAGGCCGTACCCGTTGAGGTAGGCGATCTCCTTGGCGCCGTGCTTGAAGATCACGCTCCGGTCGGCCGACTCGAGGACGTCGTCGTAGCGGATGTTGACCTCGTGCTGGCCCGGGGCCGCCTCGCCCTTGCTGAACTCGATCGGGATGCGGGCCTGCGACATCAGGGCCCGCAGCTTGCCGTGATACGGCTCGGCCTTGGTCGCCTGGAGGAGGTGGTAGTCCTCGTTGTAGTAGCCGAACGTCTCCGGCACCGGCCAGCCCCGCCGGTGGAGGTCGTCCCACTGGTCGGTCAGCAGGTAGTACTCGAACTCCGACCCCGCCTTCACGACGAACCCGAGATCGCGCGCGCCAGCCACCTGGCGCTTGAGGATCGTCCGCGGCGCGACCGGGATCGCCTCGCGCGTCTCCTCCTCGACCACGTCGCCCAGCACCAGGGCGGTCTTGTCGAGCCAGGGGATCATCCGCAGCGTCGACCAGACCGGATCGGCCATCCAGTCGCCGTAGCCGGTCTCCCAGTTCATGAGCCGGAAGCCGTCGGGCGTGTTCATCTCCATGTCCGTGCCGAGCAGGTAGGTGCAGAAGTGGACGCCGTGGTCGATCACGCCCCCGAGGAACGCCCCGGCGGTCACGCGCTTGCCCATGAGGCGGCCCTGCATGTCGGCGAACGCGACGATGAGCGTCTCCACCGAGCCCTCGCGGACCCAGCGGTCGAGCTCGACGAGCTGGGGGTCCTTCGGAGGGCGGCCGGACGATCCGTGGATGTCGTGCGCCGCCGTCGGCCGTTCGTGCGTCATGACGTGGCCTCTCTCGTGGTCCGGCCCGTGGCCCGGCGTCCTCCCGTCGCGCCGCAGGTGGGGTCGTGCGAGTGTACCGAACGCCGGTGCGGCCGCGCGGCCGCGGAGCCCTACTTCGCGGTCATCCCGCCGTCCGCGAGGATCACCGCGCCGGTGACGAACGACGACTCGTCGGACGCGAGGAAGAGCGCGACGTTGGCGATCTCCCGCGGCTCCCCCGGCCTGCCCACCGGCTGGAACGAATCGATGGTGTCGTAGACCTCCTGGAGCCCGCCGAGCATCTCCGCGTGTGCGTAGTTGATCGGGGTGTCCACCCAGCCCGGGCAGAGGGCGTTGCACCGGATCCCCTGCTTCGCGTAGTCGAGCGCGATCCCCCGGCTGAGCATGACGATCCCGCCCTTGGAGGCCGCGTAGATGGTCAGGAACGGCTCCGCCACGACGCCGTTCACCGAGCTGGTGTTGATGATCGAGCCGCCGCCCCCGGCGAGCATGTGCGGGATCGCGTAGCGCGAGCCGTAGATGCAGCCCTTGAGGTTCACGTCGATGGTCCGGTCCACGATCGCGTCGGGGACCTCGTGGAAGACGCCAGGGATGTTCACGCCGGCGTTGTTGAAGGCGACATGGAGCCCGCCCCAGCGCGCGACGGTCTCGTCCGTGTAGGCCTTGACCTGGGTCGCGTCGGAGACGTCAGCGGCAACGGCCACGACGACCGACGGATCCCCGACGAGCCGCGCCGTCTCCTGCACGCCCTCCCGCGAGATGTCCACCGCGGTGACCCGCGCACCCTCCTCGGCGAACCGCAGGACGGACGCGCGACCGATGCCGGACCCCGCCCCGGTGACGATGCAGACCTTCCCCGCGAGCCGATCGCCCATCGTGCACCTCGTTCCCCGCCGGCCGCGACGGACCCTCCCGGCGTCGCGCCCCGAAGGGTCCCGATGATAAGCGTATTGACACGCGCTCCCGCCACCCCCCTAATCCGCACATCGACTCGTTCCGGAGGAGGGAGGGACCCGAAGGATGAGCTCAGGACCGCCCGGCGGGGGCCAGCCGTCGAAGGACGTCCAGAGGCTGCACGAGCTGGGCTATGCCCAGGAGCTGCGGCGAGGGATGCGGACGTTCTCCAACTTCGCCGTCTCGTTCACGATCATCTCGATCCTGTCCGGCTGCCTCACGCTCTTCTACTTCGCGATGAACGTGGGCGGGCCGGCCGTGATGACGCTCGGCTGGCTCGTCGTCGGCTTCTTCGTCCTCATGGTCGCGCTCGGGATGGCCGAGGTCGCCTCGAGTTACCCGACCGCGGGCGGCCTGTACTACTGGGCGGCCAAGCTGGCGCCCGAATCCGGCGGGAACCCGGCGGCCTGGAGCTGGTTCGTCGGCTGGTTCAACCTCGTGGGCCAGGTGGCCGTCACCGCCGGCATCGACTTCGGCCTGGCGTTCTTCATCAACGCCTTCCTGAACCTCACCGTCGGCCTGCCGACCGACCCGCCGTACACCATCGCGATCTACGGGATCGTCCTGGTCATCCACGCGCTGCTCAACACGTTCGGCATCCGGCTCGTGACGATCCTCAACGACGTCTCCGTCTGGTGGCACATCGTGGGCGTGGCCGCGATCGTCGTCGTCACGGTCGTGCTCAACCAGCATCAGCGCACCGATCTCGGGACCGTCTTCTCCACGTTCGTGAACAACACGGGGAGCGGCGGGGACAACCCGCAGTGGCCGGGACCGATCCTGCTCGGGATCCCGCTCTACGTGATGCTCATCGGGCTGCTGAACGCGCAGTACACGCTCACCGGGTACGACGCCTCGGCGCACATGTCCGAGGAGACGCACGAGGCCGCGACGTCCGCCCCCAAGGGGATCATCTGGTCCGTGATCATCTCCGTGATCGCGGGCTTCATCCTCCTCGTGTCGATGAACGTCGGGATCACGCCCGAGACGATCTTCCCGGCCGCCGACGGCTCCGGGACGCTGGTCAACGGCTATCAGCACGCACTCGACGCGGCGGCGACCCTGTCCAACGCCGGGCCGCCGGTCCAGATCTGGATCGACGCGGTCGGCGAGACCGGTGGCCTGCTGATCCTGTTCCTCGTCATCGGCGCCCAGTTCTACTGCGGGATGTCGTCGGTCACCGCGAACTCGCGGATGATCTACGCGTTCGCCCGGGACGGAGCCATCCCGGCCAGCGGCTTCTGGCACCGCATCAACCACCGGACCCGCACGCCCACCAACTCGATCTGGCTGGCGGCCATCGGCGCGTTCATCCTGGGGCTGCCGTACCTGTACAGCCCGGTGGCGTACGCGGCCGTCACCTCGATCGCGGTGATCGGCCTCTACGTGGCCTACGTGGCGCCGGTCTTCCTCCGGCTCCGTGCCGGGAAGCGCTTCGAGGCCGGGCCCTGGACGCTCGGCCGGTGGAGCAGGCCCGTGGGCATCCTCGCGACCCTGTGGGTCATCTTCATCTTCGTGCTGTTCATGCTCCCGCAGTTCCAGCCGATCGACATCCAGACGTTCAACTACACGCCGGTCGTGTTCCTGATCGTCCTGGGCGGCGCCGCTCTCTGGTACTTCGCCTCGGCACGCAAGTGGTTCAAGGGGCCCAAGGTCCAGGGCACGCCCGAGGAGCTTGCCGCGATCGAGGCGGACCTCGAGGTCATCTGACCCGCGACGCACGCGACGTCCGCGAGCGGAGGAGGGCCCGGCGGGTGACCGCCGGGCCCTTGCCACGTCCAGCGGCGGCCGCGCCGCTCGGCTGCCGCGCCGCTCGGCTGCCGCGCCGCTCGGGGGCGGCTGTGCCTGCCACGCCGTCCGGCTGCCGCGCCGCTCGGGGCGGCTGTGCCTGCCACGCCGTCCGGCTGCCGCGCCGCTCGGGGCGGCTGTGCCTGCCACGCATCAACAGCGGGGCTCGGGTGTCGTCACGATGACCGGGACGCACGTCCGCGACCGTTCCGGTGCCCCTGGTGACCCGTGATCGGTCGCCGTGATGACCCGGGGTCATCGCGACGGCGGTGGTGCGCCCTCAAACGTGCCTGGCAGGCACGGGGTGGACGGGCGTCGGCGCGCCGGCGGGGTACAGGGCGCGCGGTCGCCGCGACGCCGTGGGCGACGTCGCGGGCGGAGATGCTCGCCCCGCACTCGGCCGGGGCGTGGCCGGGCCGGGGCCCGGGCGGCGCCGCGCCCGGTCCCGGCCGCCGAAGGCCGACGGGCGGCTCGCCTAGTAGATGCGGCGGGCGGTCGCCGGGACGGCCAGGTCGAACGCCGAGTCCGGGATCTCGGCGTCGAGCTCGATCGAGGTCGCCTCGGCGCGGCGGACCACCGCGTCGCCGGTCCGCTGCTCGAGCAGCGTGAGGAGTCCGGTCTGGGCGTCCGCGGCGAGGAAGACCGCGTGGTCGGGCTCGTCGGCTGCGATGCGCGTGGTCCGCGGGTGCAGGCACTCGATGCCGACGGCCTCCCGCCCAGCGACGCGGAGCCCGCCGGTGAGGCGCACCGGACCCGTGCCGATCACGTTCTGGAGGTACGTGCCGGGGTGGACCGCCATCTCGGCCAGCGAGTCGATCGGCAGGCGCGTCAGCGGCATGTAGACCTTCGACGTCGCCGGCAGGGTGGACGAGTCGAGGCCGCCGAGGTGGCGCCGCGCCGGGCGGTCGGTGGCGACGTCGTGGATGGACGACCAGGTCCGGACGCGCGTCCCGTCGCTCGCCCACACCTCGTGGTCGCGCGGGATCTCCCGCTCCGCGTGACGGACGGTGACCCGCGCGAAGCCTGGGTGCCGGAGCAGGATCTCGTGGATGCGCTGGAGCTCGCCCGGCGCCCCCCACGTCCGCTCCTCGATCCGCATCCGCAGCGTGCGGAACCGGAGCTCGGCGTCGCGCATGAACGTGAACAGCGTGGCGGCGTCCACGTCGCGGGAGCCCGGGAGCGCGGCGATCTCCGGCCGGCGTGCGGCCGGACGGGTCGCGACGGCTGCCCTGGTCCAGCGGGCGGGGAGGTCGGACATGGGCCGCAGTGTAGCGCAGGCGGGTGCCCGGACGGGATGCGCGGTGGTCGCGGGCTCACGCGCGCAGAGGCGTGACGCCCGACCCCGGGCGGGCGATACTGCCCCCGTCGGCGGCGCGTCCGGCCGTCGTCGCAGGAGGAGGGCGGATGCCGAAGCACGGGACGTCGATCCGGGTCCAGCTCCCGGCTTCGCCCGGTGCCGAGCCCGACGGCGTCGCCCCGCCCGGTGCCGAGCCCGACGGCGTCGCCCCGCCCGGTGCCGAGCCCGACGGCGTCGCCCCGCCCGGTGCCGAGCCCGACGGCGTCGCCCTGCCCGATGGCGTCGCCCTGCCCGATGGCGTCGCCCTGCCCGATGGCGTCGCCCTGCCCGATGGCGTCGCCCTCGTCACGCTCGAGGCCGGGCGCGGCATGCCGATCCTCTCGTCCGGCGTCCTCGCGGAGCTCGCCCGCGCCTGCGCCCGGCTCGACGCCGACCCGACATGCCGGGTCGCGGTGTTCGCGGGGGCCGGCGGCCGCGCGTTCGCGATCGGCGCCGACCTCGACGAGTTCGCAAGCGAGACGGCGATCGGCCTCGCCGCGAGCCGACGGTTCGACGACTGGGAGTCGATCGCACGCATGCGCGTCCCGACCATCGGCGTCGTCCGCGGGTACGCGCTCGGGGGCGGCCTGGAGCTCGCGCTGAGCTGCGACATGCTCGTCCTCGGCGACGACGCGAAGCTCGGCCAGCCGGAGATCCGCCTGGGCCTGATGCCGGGAGCCGGCGGCACCCAGCGATTGACGCGTGCGATCGGGCGCGCCCGGGCGATGGAGCTGATCCTCTCGGGTCGGACGATCGACGCCGCCGAAGCGGATCGAGCCGGCCTGGCGACGCGGGTCGTGCCGGCCGACGAGGCGCTCGACGCGGGGCTCGCACTGGCGGAGACGATCGCGGGGATGCCGCCGCTCGCGGTGCGCGCGGCCACCGAGGCCGTCCGCATGGCGGCCGACGTGCCGCTGTCGGTGGGGGTCCGTCACGAGCGCGAGCTCTTCTACCGCCTCTTCGGGACCGAGGACAAGGCCGAGGGGATCGCCGCATTCCGCGACAAGCGGCAGCCACGGTGGCGAGGGCGGTGATGCCGATCTCGCAGGCGCCCGAGCAGGACTGGACGACCGCGGCCCCGCTTGTCATGCCCGTGCTCGTGCCCGCAGCGACGCCCGGGCTGGACGCCGCAGCCTACGATCCCGCGCTCCTCCACCTCGCGCGTGGGACAGCGAGCGGGACCCCGATCCACTGGCCCGGCCCCGCCGGGCTGCTGGTCGCCGTCGCCATCCCGGCCACCGGGTTCCATGTCGTCGTGAACGCCGACCATGTCGCCGCCTGGGGAGTCTCACCCGCGGCCGTCATCTCGACGGCCATGGCGAACCTCGCGGCGTGGAGCAACTCGACGCCGTGGGAGGAGGAGACGTCCGGGGAGCGGCGGATCCTCGTCTCCGACTCGGGCGAGGGCTGGGACGCGGCGCGCCTGCTGCTGCCCGACGTCCGCCTCTTCCTCGAGCGGGAGTTGCGCGACGGACAGAGGATCTTCGTCGCCGTCCCGTCTCGCGACCTGCTGGTCGCTGCCGCTGCCTCCGAGGGCGATCGAGCGTTCCTCGACGACCTCCGTGCGTTCGTCGCAGCGCAGCACGCGGACGCGGACGAGCCGGTGGACGACCGCGTCTTCCTCCTCGCCGAGGGCGGTGTCGTCGACATCCCGGCCTGAGTCCCGGAGCATACGCGGAGGCCCGGATCTTGCGACCCGGGCCTCCGCGTCATCCGGTGGGGTGGCTCGGGGGCCACCCCGGTGATCACCTCCTCGCGCGCCGCCGGCTCGGCGTCAGGAGGAGCGCGGTCCCGGCCGCGGCGATGAGCATCGCGAGGGCTGCGGCGAGGCCGAGGCTGCCGCCGCTGCCGCTGCTGCCGCCGGTGTTCGTCGGCGGCGGGGTGACGATGGGCTTGCTGGTGATGGCCTCCACGCTCCCGCTCGGGGTGGGCGTGGGCTCTGGCGTCGGCTGGATGGTGGGCTCGGGGGTGGGCGTGAGCGTCGGCGCCGGCGTGGGCGGCGTGGGCTCAGGCGTGAAGGAGGGGAACGGGGGCGGCGTGTACTCCGTCGGCGTCGGGTTCGGCGTCGGCGGGGTCGTCGGCGTCGGGGTCGGCGTGGGCGGCGTCACCTCGATGGTGGCGTCGTCGTTCACGCAGTCCGGGCCCACGAGGGCCGGGCCGGCCACGTCGCCGGGGCACGCGTAGGCGATGTTCGTGCTCACGCCGGCCGCGGTCGGGAACGACGTCCCGCCGATGACGATCGTGATCGTCTCGCCGGCCGCCATCGGACCGAAGTCGATGCCCGTGCTCACGAGGTCGCCGTAATCGCACGTCGGGGCGGGGATGTCCACGCTGCCCGGGTCCGAGGTGCAGGTGATGGAGGCCTCCTGGAAGAACGACGGCATGCTGGCGTCGCTCACGATGACGGGCGTCGACGTGGCGCCGTCGCCCTCGTTCTTGACCACGATCGTGTACGTCGTCGGCCAGGCCTGGCCGGCGACCATCTGGGTCGGGCTCACGCTCTTCTTGATCGTCAGCTTCGACGCCGTCGTGACGATCGTGGTGGTGCCGCACGGCGGGACGCCGGCGACGTCGGGCTGGGCGCACGGGTTCGGCGTGCCGGACACGACGACCGTGTTCTTCACAGGCGTCTCGCCGGCCTTCCAGCCGCTGCTGTTCAGGGTGAGCTTGAAGGTGTACGTGTACGGCTGGCCGTCGGCCGGGATCGTCTGGTTCGCCCACGTGAGATCCGGGGCCGCCGCGGCCGGGGTCACGGCGGAGACGGTGCCGTACGCCGGGTCGAGGCCGGAGACGTCGTCGAAGACGTCAACGGTCGCGTCGGCCGTGCCGTTGTTCGTCAGGGTGATGGTGTAGGTCAGGACGTCGCCCGGCTGGGCCGTCGCCTTGTCGACGGTCTTGACCACGTCGAGGTTCGGCTGGACGCCGGTGACGCTTGCCATGTCGTCGACCGGCGTGACCTGGTCGGCGTCGGCCGTGGCGGTGTTGTCCACCTTGCCGAGGGCGACCGTGTCCGTGTAGTCACAGGTGAACGAGGCGTTCGGAGCGAGGGTGCCGGGGACGGCGCAGCCGCCGAGGCCGGGCACCAGGCTGTCGGTCAGGGTCACGCCCGTGAGCGTGACGTTGCCGGTGTTGGTGACCACGACCCGGTAGGTGACCGTCGAGCCCACGTTCGCCGTCACGGACGGGTCGAACGGCGGGTTGCCGTCAAGGCTGACGCCCTTCGTGATCGAGATGGCGGGCCGCTTCTGGCCCTCGACCGTGACCTTGTCCTCGTTGGAGGTGACCGGCTGGCCGTTGAACGTGGCCGTGGCGGTCGCGGTGTTCGTCACGCTGCCGGCGTCGACGTCGGCCTGGGTGACGGTGTACGTCGCGGTGCAGGTGATCGAGGCGCCGGGGACGAGCGGCGACGGCGTCTGCGGGCACGTCACGATCGCCTTGTCGTCGGAGACCGCGTA
>JAKOQS010000277.1 GCA_029778235.1 Chloroflexota bacterium
CACCTGCGACGAGTAGAACGCCTCCTCCTTGCCCTCGAGCGCCGTCACCATGTCCGCGACCGCGTGCGTGCCGAAGGCCCGGGCCACGGCCACGATGAACCGCACGCGCAGTCGTGGCCGTGACGGTGGCGGGATGGCGATCCCCTCCCTGCGGAGGCGCTCCTCCCAGATCCCGGCGTGCCTGCGCTCGGTCGCCGCCATCGTGCGGAACGCCTCGGCGCGGTCGGGGTCCTTGTCGATCCGCGCGAGCGCGTCGTACAGGAAGATGGCGTCGCGCTCCAGGCGGAGGCTGGCGACGCCCACGGGCTCCGTCGCGGGGTCGGTGCGGCGGGGTTCGGTCATGGAGGGATGGTAGCGGTGGCTGCTCGCGGCGCGCGGGCCGCCCGCGACGCATGAGCCGGGCACGGGTGCGAGCCGAGGCTGCTCGCGGCGCGTGGGCCGTGCCCGCGGCGGGCGCGCAGCGCCCTGCACCAGTGGCGAGCCCGTGCGCACGCCCGCGCCCGACGTGCGCGTCCGCCGCGCGCACGTCGGGACAGACCGCGGCCGGCGCGTCACACTCCGCGCATCGTGCCCGGAACCGGACGCGTCGCCGGGCGCAGGAGGAGGTCCCGTCCGTTGCGTGCTCTCGTCATCGTCCTCGCGGTCGTGCTCGCCCTCGTCGTGGGCGTGGCCGCGCTCTCCGTGGGGATCGTCGGCTGGACCGCGGCCCGCGCATTCCCGCCGACGACCGGCACGCTCTCGATGCCCGGCTTCTCCGCGCCCGTGACGGTCTCGCGTGACGTCAACGGGATCGTGCGTATCGAGGCGCAGACCCCTGCCGACCTCTTCCGCGCGCAGGGATGGACCCACGCCTCGGAGCGGTTCTGGCAGATGGAGGTCTGGCGGCACATCTCGTCAGGCCGGCTCTCGGAGCTCTTCGGCACCTCCACCCTCGACGAGGACCGGTTCATCCGGACGCTGGGGTGGCGACAGGCGGCTCAGCGCGACCTCGACGCCGCCTCGCCGGAGGCACGGGCCGCGCTCGACGCGTACGCGGCCGGCGTGAACGACTACATCGCGGCGCATCGCGGAGCGCTCGGCCCGGCGTTCGCCGTCGCGGGGCAGCTGTCGGGGAAGGCGTCGGGGCTCGACGGGTACGAGCCGGAGCCGTGGACGCCGCTCGACTCGGTCGCCTGGAGCAAGGTCCAGGCCTGGGGGCTCGGGGGGGACTACGACGCGGAACTCTGGCGGATCCTCGCGGTCCAGCAGGGGATCGATCCCGCGCTCTTCCCCACGCTCTTCCCGCCCTACCCGACGACCGCGCCCGTCATCTCCCACGCGGGCTCGGCGAGTGCGCCGACGAGCGGGGTGGACGGTGGGGGGGCGAGCGCGGCCGCCGTGCGCGCGGACCCGGCCGCCGTGCGCATGGACCCCGCAGCCGCGTCGATTCGGTCGATCGCGGCCGGCCCCGATCCATCCCGGCAGCCCAGCCCGATCGTCGCGGCCGCGACGCAGGCGCGGTCGGACGCGCTCCGCCGTCTCGCGGGGCTCGGCGGCCGCATCATGGCCCTCGCCGGCATCTCCACCGCGGGCCAGCTGGCGGGGCGCTCTGGGCTCGGCTCGAACGACTGGGTCGTGGCCGGCTCGCGGACCGCGTCCGGTTCGGCGCTCCTTGCCGACGACCCGCACCTGTCCCAGATGGCGCCCTCCATCTGGTACGTCAACCAGCTCTCCTGCGTCACCGTGAACGATGCGTGCCCCTACGACGTGACCGGCGTCAGCTTCCCGGGCGTGCCCGGCGTGATCGTGGGCCACAACGGGCGCATCGCGTGGGGCGTGACCAACGTGAACCCGGACGTCCAGGATGTCTTCGTCGCGACCCCCGACCCAGAGGATCCGACCCGGTACCTGACGCCGACGGGCTCCGAGCCCTTCACCGTCCGGACCGAGACGATCGACGTCGCGGGCGACCAGCCGTACACCCTCACGGTCCGCGAGACCGCGGACGGTCCCGTGCTCAACGACGTGGTGGACGGCCTCGGCGACATGCCGGCCCTGCTCACGCTGCGCTGGACGGCCACCGACCGGGCCTCCGGCACGCTCGACTCCTTCCTCGCGCTCGACCGAGCCGGGGGCTGGGACGACTTCCTGGCGGCGCTCTCCTCGTACGGCGCCCCGTCGCAGAACTTCGTGTACGCGGACGTCGACGGCCACATCGGCTGGAAGGTCCCCGGCATCGTCCCCATCCGCGCCGACGGCACGCCGGGCTGGCTCCCTGCGAGCACGGCCGCGGGCGACGGCGCGTGGACGGGCACCATCCCGTTCGACGAGCTCCCGAGCCTCTACGACCCGCCGAGCGGGATGATCGTCACCGCGAACAACGCGCCGGTGGACGCGTCCTACCCGTACTACCTCGGACGCGCGTGGGACCCGGGGTTCCGGGCGGCGCGGATCACCGAGCTGCTCCAGGCGGCGGCCGCCGACGGCGGCGTCACGCCGGACGACGTAGCCGCGACCCAGAACGACGGGTTCGACACCCGGGCACGTGGCGTGATCCCGTTCCTGGCGGCCGCGCGGCCGACGACCGACGACGGGATGCGCGTGCTCCAGGCGATCGCCGCCTTCGACGGTCACTGCACGCCGGCGAGCGTCGGGTGCGCCGCCTACGAGACGTTCGAGTACGCGCTGCTCCGCTACCTGTTCGACGACGATCTCGGCGACGCGCTCGCCCGCGACTACGTGGGCACGGACCCGTCGCGCGTGGCGCTCCGGAACCTCCTGGCGGCGCCGGCTGATCCCCTGTGGGACCGGCGGGAGACGGGAGGCGTCGTGGAGGGGCGGGACGCGATCCTGACGGCGGCCGTCGACCAGGCAGGCCGGCTGCTGCGGGACGAGCTGGGACGCCCCGGCGACTGGACCTGGGGCCGGCTGCACGGGATCGCCTGGCAGGAGCAGACGCTCGGCACGAGCGGGGTGGGCCCGCTCGGCTGGCTCTTCAACGTGGGCCCGTATCCCGCACCCGGGGCGGGCGACGCCGTGAACAACACCGGGACGAACCTCGGTGCCGGGTACGCGGACCCGGCCGACGCGGCGAGCACCCCGGGCACCCTGCGTGACGTCTTCGCGACGACCTACGCCCCGTCGATGCGGATGATCGTCCCGATGGAGGCCCTCGACGCCGCGCGCGTCGTGCATGCCCCGGGCCAATCGGGCCATCCATTCGCGCGCCACTACGCGGACCTCGCGGACGACTGGCTCGCCGGGCGGTACGTGCCCCTGCGCTTCTCCGCCGGGGCGTGGCAGCCGGCCGCGACGGAGGTGCTCACGCTGACACCCTGAGCCGCGCGGCGCTAGAGTCACCAGCGACGCACACAGCAACCCGCGCGCGGCCGGGCAGCGTCCGGCCGCGCCATCCGCTCCACGCATCGGGGGGAACCTCGCCATGGTGATGAAGAAGCTCGCGACCGCCGGCATCGCCGCGGCCGTCGCCGGGATCGGCGTCGTGGTCGTCAAGCGGGCGGTCCCGCCCGCGCGGATCCCCGCATACCCCGTCCCGGACGGCGCCGTGTCGGATGCGCGCGCGGCCGACCTCGCGACCGAGCTGGCGGAGGCCGAGGCGGTGGACAAGCGCGACGTCGCGATCTCGTTCGCCACGTCGGCCGCCACGTCCGTGGAGCCCCTCCTGCACGGGACCGCGTACTTCCCCCGGATGCTCGAGGAGATCCGGGGCGCCACGACCTCGGTCAGCCTGCTGATGTACGGCTACAAGCCGGGCGAGATCGGTGACGAGTTCACCACCGCGCTGAAGGACGCGCTGGGCCGCGGCGTCGCGGTCCGCCTGGCGGTGGACGCGATCGGCAGCGAGGTCCGCATGGGGTCGAAGGCGCTCTACGCGGACCTGGTCGCGGCGGGCATCCCGATCGTGATGAACAAGGGGATGATGCCGGACACCGCCGGCCTCCTGGGGTCGGGCGCGCCGATCCGCTGGCCGATGGAGGACATGGGCCACTTCGACCACCGGAAGATGCTCATCGTGGACGGCCGGGTCGCGTACGTGGGGGGCACCGGCATCGAGGACCACTTCAACGACGAGCGCTTCTACGACGTCATGGTCCGCGTCGAAGGCCCGGTGGTCGCACAGCTCCAGGCGCTGTTCGTCGCCGGATGGCGGCACCAGGGCGGTCCGCTCGACTCGGACGACCCCACGATCGACGCGCTCTTCCCGCCGCCAGCGGAGGCGGGCGACGGCGCGGTCCCGACGACGGTCCTCGTGAACGTCCCGGGCACCGGCCACTACCCCATCAGCGAGGCGATCGAGACGCTCATGGAGCGCGCCGAGCGCCGCATCGACATCGTCAACCCGTACGTCTCGGATCGCCGGCTCATCGACCGGCTCGTCGCCGCCGCCGAGCGCGGCGTCGCGGTCCGGATCGTCGTCCCGGGGAAGCCGACCCCGCCGTTCCCGGCCGCGGCCTTCCGGCACAGCTACCCGCGCCTCCTCGGCGCCGGCGTGACGATCGTGGCCCACCCGGACATGGCGCACGCCAAGGTGATGGTCGCCGACGACAGCGCCCTGATCGGCGGCTGCAACTTCGACGGCCTCAGCCTCTACCAGAACTGGGAGCTGGACCTGCTCTTCGACGATGCGGCGGTCGCCCAGCGCGTCTCCGAGGAGATCGTGGACCGCTTCGCCGCCGTCGCGACGCCCGTCGAGATCACCACCGACCCGAAGACGAAGCTCTGGAACGCGGCGATGGACCGCATCTCGCCGCTGCTCTGACCGAGCAGGGGGCCCCACGCGCTCCCGTTCGGTCGGGCCCTCGGCCCATGCCCCTCGCCTCGCGGCGTGGAGCGTGGGCACTGCGCCATGGCCGGGGCCGCCCGGGGCCGCACACAGGCGGCCGGGCGGGCCGAGGCAGAGCGCGCGCTCCCGGCGTCTCGGCCCCGGCGCTCTCCCCTACCCGGGGAATTCGATGACGACACGGCCGCCCTCGATCGAGACCGGGTAGACCTCGAGCGGGTCGGTCGCCGGCGGCTCGAGGGCCTTGCCCGTGAGCAGGTCGAAGCGCGACAGGTGGAGCGAGCAGGTCACGTTCCGACCCTGCAGGAATCCGGTGTCGAGCTCGAAGTACTCGTGGGTGCAGACGCCCGAGACGGCCCGGATGTCGCCGTCGACGTTCGCCACGAGGACCGGCTCGGTCCCGTCCACCCAGGCCATCCGCATCGTGCCGGGCGCGATCTCGTCGAGCCCGCAGACGTCCACCCGACGCATGGTGCCCCCCGTCAGGCCGCGGACGCCGCGGGCGTGGCGTCGGCGGCCTGCTCCGCCTCGGACCACTTGGCGTCGAGCACCGCCCGGAGTCGGTCCTGCTCGTCGGCGAGCGGGACGCGGGCGACGACCGGCTCGAGGAACCCGAGGACGATGAACTTGCGCGCCTCGCGCGGATCGATCCCCCGGCTCTCGAGGTAGAAGAGCTGGTTCGGGTCGATGGGGCCGACGGAGCTCGAATGCGCGGCGCGCCGGCAGTCGGGCTGGTCGATCTCCAGGCTCGGGATCGTGACCGACCGGCTCGAGCGAGACAGCAGCATCCCGAACTCACCGAGGAAGCTGTCGGTGCCGCGGGCGGGCCTGTCGATCGTCGTCAGGCCCTTGATGTACGCCTTCGACCGATCGAGCATCGCCGCCTTGGACAGCAGGTCCGCGGTGGTGTCCCGGCCCACGTGGCGCGTGTAGGAGGTCAGGTCGAACAGCTGGTCGGAGGCACCGAAGACGATCTCGACCTGCTCCACCGACGACCCGTCGCCCGAGAGGAGGTTGTCGACCCGGGTGCGGGCGATGCGCGCGCCCACCTGCGCGAGCGCCCAGCGGAGCGTCGCCCGATCGCCGATCTCGGACCGTCGGTGGACGAAGACGACGGCGCCGGGCTTCAGGTCCTGGAGGCTCGCGAACGAGAGGTCGGCGTCGGCCTCCAGGGCGACCTCGGTCGTGAGATGGAGCAGGGCCTGGGCCGGGGCCCCCCCGTCGGGGCGGTCGGTCTCGAGACCGGACGGGATGAGATCCTCGACGATCGACGCACGGGCCCCGGCCCCGAGCGTGATGAACGTCCGCGCGACCACCGCGCGTCCGGGGGCTCCGGCCGCATATCGGACGACGATCGGCCGGTCGAGCGTCGCCCCGTCCGGCACGTCGAGGTGTATCCCCGTGGTCCAGGTCGCCCGGGCGAGCTGCGCCATCGCATCGTCGCCGGGGAGGCGCGTCGCCCCCTCCAGCAGCCGGCGCGCCGCCGCCTGGTCGCGCGCGACGAAGGCCGCGAGCGGCTCCAGCGTGACCCCGGCCGCGCGCGCGGCGGATGACAGCACCGCCGTGGGGACCGTGCCCTCGCGGACCTCGATGAGCCCGTCCGCATCGGCGGGGAGCAGCGCCGGATCGTCGGCGCCGGCGGCCGCCGCCGCGGGCGCGTCCACGTACGGTGCGACCGCCTCCAGGTCCGCGTCGCGGAGGTCCACGTACAGCGTGTAGAGCCGGTTGGTCTCGATCGGGAGCTCGCCGTGGCGCGCGAGCCCCGCGAGACGGTCCGCGACGAGCCACTCGGGCTCGCCCGCGGCGGCGGCGCGTGCGCGGACGGTGGTCTCCGCCGCGTATGCGAGCGGCAGGTCGGCCGGCCCGCGCCGCGCGGCGCGGGCCTCGGCGGCGACGCGGCGGGCGGCCGCTCGGGCGGCGCGGTCGGCGGCGGAGCCGGACGGCTCGGACGCGGCGGCCCCGACGGGCGAGGCCGCCGCCGCGGCCTCCGTGTCGGAGGAGCGCACCTCCTCGGTCCCCGTGGTCATCCGAGCGAGCCCTCCATCTCGAGCTTCACGAGCCGGTTGAACTCGATCGCGTACTCCATCGGGAGTTCCTTGGTGAACACCTCGAGGAACCCCTGGACGACCATGTTCGTGGCCTCGTTCTCCGTCAGGCCGCGGCTCATGAGGTAGAAGATCTGCTCCGCGGACACCTTCCCGACCGTCGCCTCGTGCGACATGGTGGTGTCGTCCTCGCCGATGTCGATGTACGGGTACGTGTCGCTCCGGCTGTGATCGTCGAGCAGCAGCGCGTCGCACCGGACCGACGCCGTGACGTTCGTCGCGCCGGGCGCCACGCGCACGGTGCCGCGGTACGTGGCACGGCCGCCGTCCTTGCTCACCGACTTGCTGACGATCCGGCTGCTGGTGTCGGGCGCCAGGTGCACGGCCTTGGCGCCGGTGTCCTGGTGCTGGTCGTGACCGGCGAACGCGACGCTCACCACCTCGGCGGTCGCCTTGGGGCCCAGCAGGTAGATGCTCGGGTACTTCATCGTGAGGCGGGAGCCGGTGTTCGCATCCACCCACTCGACCGTCGCGCCTGCGTGGGCGTGCGCGCGCTTCGTCACGAGGTTGTAGACGTCGCGGCTCCAGTTCTGGATCGTCGTGTAGCGGCAGCGGCCGCCCTTCTTCACGATGATCTCGACGACCGCGGAGTGGAGCGAGTCCGACGAGTACGTCGGCGCCGTGCAGCCCTCGACGTAGTGCACGTACGCGCCCTCGTCGACGATGATCAGCGTGCGCTCGAACTGGCCCATGTTCTGCGCGTTGATGCGGAAGTAGGCCTGGAGCGGCTGCTCGATGCGCACGCCCGGCGGCACGTAGATGAACGAGCCGCCC